>JBKCUI010000090.1:0-18102 GCA_046318495.1 Pirellula sp.
GTTTGCAGACGCTGCGGATGCGGCAGGGGCAGCAAGTCCACGCTGAACCGTGATTCCCTTTTCACGGCACCAATCTTTAGCCGCGGGAGTGACGATCGCATTCGGTCCGATCGCAATGATTTTCGTATCGCGAGGCACCGCTCGCAGGCTCTCCACGCTGATGACAGCGTCGCTGAGCGCAAAGCCCGAATCGATCGCTGGCGTGGGAGCAACCGTGGTGGTTGCGACTGGCAACGACGCAGTCAGCGCCGAACCGGGTGCCAAGCATTGGCTCAGCACTTCGCGCACGATCCGTTCGATGTCGGCCCGTTGGATGTCTGGCCGTTCAAGTGTCATGGCGTCCTCCGCGAGAGTTCGCCCGAATCGTCGAGCAGTCCGAGAACAGTCCATCGAATGGGACTATGTTCGAGACCATAGAGCTCTCGAACGGCGCCACCGTCGCTGGTGAGCAGCACCCATTCTCCGGCTCCCGCTCCCAGATGATCGACCGCAATCACCGGAGCCCCATCGCGCGTGCAACGATCGGAAGCCATCGGTTGGCACACGAGCAACTTGAGATGGCTCAAGGTGCGATGTTTGACCGTCGAAACGGCGTTGCCCAAGACGAGTGCGGTTTGCATGGATGGGGATGGGAACCAGGGAGACGATTGGAAGAATCGAAGGATGCAACAACTGCCAGCGATCAGCTTAACGGCCGAGGATGAACAGATCGTCGATGAGCGAGCAGCGGCGTTCGCGGGTGAAGGTCAACGGCGTCGTGACCCCTTCGCCGGTGGGGCCAGCGATGGAGAAGGAGATGTAGCCTTCGCCCCCGAGCCCCAACGAAGCCATGCACGGCCCGTTCTTGACGAACAGCGTCGTGTCCATGGCGCGGGCCATGATCGTCATGTTGCGGACGTTGCGCGAGTGGATCATGCTCGTGTGGCGATAGCCATGTTCGGCTTCTTGCGCACATCGCACGGCCGTTTCAAAGTCCGGGCAACGCACAAAGGGCACGAACGGCATCATCTGTTCGGTTTGAACGAACGGATGGTCCGCCGATGTCTCGCCATAGACCAATTCGACGCGAGGGTCGATGCGTCGGCCTGCTGCTTCGGCGAGTTTGATGGCATCTTGGCCGAGCAGTTCTTTCCGCGGGGCATAGTGCTTGTCTGCCCCTTCGCCGACCAGTTGCAATGCTGCTCCGGTCAAGCGATCGACTTCGCCATCGGACAGTCGCACGGCTCCGGCGCGATGCATGGCATCCATCATGGCATCGAAGACGCTGCTGACGACGAAAACTTCTTTTTCGGCGATGCACAGCAAGTTGTTGTCGTACGCAGCACCTTGGATGATGCAGCGCGCGGCCAGATCCAAGTCGGCGGTTTCATCGACGACCACCGGAGGGTTGCCGGGGCCTGCGACGACGGCTCGCTTACCGCTATTGAGTGCAGCACGAGCGACCGCCGGTCCACCGGTGACGCAGATCAAAGCGATCTTGCGATGCTTGAAGAGCTGTTGAGCCGATTCGAGGGACGGTTCGCAGATGAGGCAGATCAAATTGTCGATGCCGATTTGAGCCTTGATCGCGCGATTGAATCGCTCGACCCCAACGGCAGCGACCTTGCGTCCGCTCGGGTGCGGATTGACCACAACCGTGTTGCCACCGGCGATCATGCTGATGGCGTTGCCATTGATGGTAGGAAGCGTATGAGTTACAGTAGTGATGGCCCCGATGACACCAAAGGGTGCGTGTTCGATGACCGCCAGTCCGCGATCGCCGCTATAGCACTCGGTCTTCAGAAACTCGACACCTGGCGTGCGTTCGCCGAGGGTCTTGAGTTTCTCGATCTTGTGCGAGAGTCGACCGATCTTGGTTTCCTCCATCTCCATGGTCCCGAGTTCGACCGACTGGCTGATGGAGATTTCGCGGATGATGTCGATAATCTTGCGACGGTCCTCGATCGGACGCTTTTGCAGTTGTTCGAACGCGTTGCGAGCGGCTGCGACCGCTTCATCGACGTTGTGGAACAACCCGTGTTGTCCGGATGCGACGATCGTTGGCGAAGCGCTGGCTGCGGCGGGTGCGGCAACCGAACTCGCGCCAGTCGATTGGTTTCGAACTTGGCTGATGACTTGTTCGACCACAGAGCGGATGAGGTTCTCGTTGATTTGCATGTTGGTTTACTGACGTTTGTAGACGTTGTTTTTTTCGATGCTGACGGTGTCAACGATGCCGATGATGACGCAGTCGATGGGGAGTTTGCCCGTTTCGGGAGTGAAGCGTGCGCTGCTGCCTTGGGTGATCAAAACCAGATCGCCGACGCCGGCCCCGAGGGCATCGACGGCGATGAAGGTGCGACCGGTCGTCACCAAGGAATTGCGGTCCTTGGGTTCGAGTCGGTAGGGCTCGACCACCAGCAGTTTCTGGCCGGTCATCGATTCGACCTTTTGGGTCGAAACCACGGAGCCCGTGACTTTGGCGACAAACATGGTTTGGATCTCGCGGGATGGTTGGAAAGTGAAGTGAGCGGTCGACCGCACATGGCAAGCGCGGTGCGACGTCCCTTCGCTACGGCTTGTTGCGTACGGCTTCGACGGTTTGGCGAGCCACGATCAGTTCTTCGTTGGTGGGGACGATCCAAATGGATGTCTTGCCCCGCTTGGCATCGTCGATGCGGCGCTCTTTGGGACCGGATTGGTTGGCGACCGGATCGATCGCGATGCCCAGATCAGTCAAACCACTGCAGACCGCAGTCCGAATCGTCGTCGAGTTCTCGCCGATGCCACCGGTGAAGGCCAGTGCATCGACACCTCCCAACGCGACCATCATCGAGCCCAACTGCCGGCGGATTTCCGCGACGAAAACATCGAGAGCCAGTTGGGCCTTGGCATGCCCCTGAGCCGCTGCGGTTTCCAGATCGCGAACGTCGCCCGAGACACCGCCCGAGAGCCCGAGCAAACCTGCTTGGGTCGACAAGTGCTTGAGCAACTCCGTGAGATTCATCCCGGTATGCTCCATCATCAACGGCAACGCATAGGGATCGATGTCCCCGACGCGGTTGTTGTGAGGCAACCCGGTTTGAGGGCTCATGCCCATCGTCGTGGCAACGCTCTTGCCCCCTCGCATGGCGCACATGGAAGAACTACCTCCCAAGTGGAGCGAGATAACGCGCGCGTCCGACTTGCCGAGCAATTGCCCCATGCGCCAACCGATGAAGCGGTGGGATGCGCCGTGGAATCCCCATTTGCGAATCGGCAACGCTTCTGCGATCGCATCGGGAATGGCGTAGCGTTTCCAAGCTTCAGGAATCGACTGATGGAAATCGGTTTCAAAGGCCGCGACGAGCGGGATCTTTGAAGACGTACTCGCCAACTGGCGCATAGCCGCCATGTACGGCGGATTGTGCGCGGGAGCGACCGAATTCATTTCCTCCATCGCAGCGAGCACGGCTTCGTCGATGATCTGCACTCCGGACAATCGCCCTCCATGCACGGCCTTGAAGCCGATGGCTGCGATCTCGGACGGATCCTTGAGGCAGCCTGTGGTGGGATGGGTCAATTGACGGATGCACGCTTCGACAGCGACACCGTGATTGGGCACCGGCTCTTCCGATTCGGAGCGGGCTTCGCCGATCTCGACGAAACAACGGCTCATCGGGGCACCGATCCGTTCCACACCGCCGCGAGCCAGTTGTTGCTCGTTGGCCATGTCGAACAGTCGATACTTAAAGCTGGTGGAACCCAGGTTAGCGACGAGGACTTTCATGGTCGATCCTTGACAGAAAGAGCTAGTTGAAGAACGCGGAGACCAAGCCTTCCGAAGGACGTGGAATGATGTGGCTGCTGACCAATTCGCCAGCTTGTGCAGCCGCAGCAGCACCCGCTTCGACGGCTGCGCGAACGCTGCCGACATCGCCCTTGACGACGGTGGTCACGAATGCGCCACCGATATCCACGCGCTTGACGATCTCCACGCTCGCGGCCTTGGCCATGGCGTCGGTGGCTTCGATCAAGGCCAACAGGCCCTTGGTTTCAATCAATCCAATTGCAGTTTGCATCGTAGGTGTTCTTTCTATTGATGTTGTTAGTTGAGAGAGATGCGGATTACTCAGCCGAGGACGAAGGTGCGGAAACCTTCAAGACCTTGCCCAGATCATCGTGCGGTCGTGCAATGACTTGCACGCTCAAGACTTGACCGATCCGACCTGCAGCGGCAGCGCCCGCATCGGTTGCGGCTTTGACGGCAGCGACATCGCCGCTGACGAACGCGGATACCAATCCGCTGCCGACCTTATCCCAGCCGAGGAACTTGACGTTCGCGGCCTTCATCATCGCGTCGACAGCTTCGACCAAGGCGATAAAGCCTTTGGTCTCGATCATGCCGAGAGCTTCGTTGTTCTTTGCCATAGGTTGCTACTCCAAAAGTGAAAACCGAGAAAGAGAAACAGGAACGTAATGGAAACAGTTAGGTTTGCGAGCGGCCCTGCCGTAACGATTGAGCATGCATCTCGCGTTGAGTTGGATCAGTGATCGTGGCACTTGCACGGAACTTGCGGACGCAGTTCGATGCTGGTGGCGTGGTCGAGGTCGCATGCGTTGCCTTCGTCGGTGTCGATGTGAACTTCCAACTTGGCGTTGGCATCTTCGCGCACCAGCAAATCTTCAAAGGTCACTCCGCATTGATGGCTCTTGACCGATAGCGTCATGAAATCGCCGTTCTTGACTCCGTAGTAAGCGCAATCGCGAGGCGAGATGTGGACGTGCCGTGCGGCACGGATCACCCCTTCTTGCAACTCTACAGCACCAGCTGGTCCGACGAGCACGCAGCCTGGCGTGCCCTTGATGTCGCCGCTATGACGCACTGGGGCATCGATGCCCAAGGAGATGGTGTCGGTAAAGGCCAGTTCGACTTGGCTGGCTTTGCGCGTCGGTCCCAACACTCGGACATTGGGAATCATGCGACGGCGAGGGCCGACGATCATCACCGTTTCCGCAGCCGCAAAGAAACCGTCTTGGTAAAGGTTCTTTTCTGGTGTGAGCGTTTTGCCTTTGCCAAAGAGCTTTTCGACATTCTCATCGGTCAAGTGGACGTGGCGAGCCGAGATGCTGACCACCAAGTTTGGAACGTAGACGTTCGAAGCAGGGCTGGTGGCGGCGCTCGAAGAGCCGCTGTGGCTCATGGCTTTGGAGATGGCGCTGCGGACCAGCGACTCGATTTGTCGGACATCGAGGGCGGAGGCGGGATGACTCATGATGCGTGCAATCCTGAGGAAAGAGAACCGTTGGATGTTCGGGATGCGGCGACGGTACTTGCCGCGTCGTGGATGGCGCTCGGCGAAGTGGCACCTTGCGATGCGACCCCGTGCGATGCGACCCCGTGCGATTCGGACCCTTGCGATTCGGACCCTTGCGAGACGATCGAAGGCTCTGCAGGAGCCAGGATCAATGCGACGTCGACGCTGGCAACATGCGTTCGCCACGACTCGTCCAGTTCATCATCCACGACGAGTGTGTCGACTTCGTGCCACGGGCACATGCGAGCCAGACTCGATCGGCCAAACTTGGTGCTGTCGGCTACGATGATGGTGCGATCGGCGGCTCGCATCATGCAGCGCTCGGTTTCGACGAGCAGCATGTTGCTGTTGAAGAAGCCTTTGGCGTTGATGCCTGCGACGCTTAAGAACGCCTTTTGGACGTTGATGTTTTCGAGCATGTGGTCGGTGTAAGGACCATGCGTTACCCCGGTCCGATTGTGGATCGCGCCACCGAGCAACACCAAGTCGACCGAATCGCTGGCTGAAAATAGATTGGCGACAGGCAGCGAGTTGGTCACGATCTGCAATGGCCGACCCACCAGTTGCCGCGCCAGTTCATAGGTCGTGCTCCCGCCATCGAGCAGCACGGTGTCGTGGTCATCGACCAATGCCGCTGCGGCGACCGCGATGCGGCGTTTCTTTTCCCAAACGCCATCGAGCGATCGGCCTCGCTGGAACTGTCGAACCGTGGTGCTCGGCCCGGTAAAGAACACGCCGCCGTGCGTCCGCTTGGCTTCGCCCGATTCTTCGAGCGACTCTAAATCCCTGCGAATCGTCGATTCGCTAACGTCCATCGCCTCGCGCAGATCCGGGATCGACACGAAGCCATGCTGACGAATCAATTCGCGCAGCTTGGCCCGTCGAGCCAAAGATCCATTGAGATGATTGGAGGGAATCATCCGTCGCCTAGCGGCACATTGCCAAAAAATAATGAATATCGCGCAGCAAACGAAACAATCAGAGCGGAACCTGAATGGATTCCTTCACCGCTTGACTGAATATCGCACAAATACGATCCAATTCAATCATAGCGCCGTCAAAATCGATCCGATTTGCCCAACTTCACGGCCGAACGCCCCAAAAAAGCCGTAAAGGGAGGGCAGCTCGAGCAGAACATCCGCCACGAGGAGCCGCACTTCATGCTAGTTCGCGGTGACCGGCAGGCGTGCGGCGGATCGGGCAACGGGTGTGCAATGCGCCAGAAGATGGGCGAACCGAACCGGTCGTAGGGGATTTAGCGAACACCAAAGAGAGGCCGAGATACCCAAAGCACACAGCCCCGCAGTTGCGCCCAGGGCCGGTTTCGTGTTATCGAGGGCGTTTAGCTGCAAACGCCCGAATCCTCGCTCAGCGATCCGCCGTCTCCATCGCCTGCTTGGGAAATCGCTTGAAAGAAAGGGCATTGGCCAACGGGTTGGCGGGGGTACTTGGGAAACGCAGACGGAGTGCGTTCCGATTGGCACAGCAAGAATATCGAACCTCGGCCGCTGACAATGGTCCGATGGTCGGCGCAATCCAAGCAAATCGAGTTTCGCAGCAGCGGTTGCTGGCGAGCCAAGGCGTCGGCCATCGCCCGATCCGGAGATTCGGGCGTGGGGGAAGTCGGTGGCATGGGGGGCTTTCGGTTCAAACGATGCGAGTGGGGGACCTGCAGCCTGCCGTTCCGGAGAGTGGTCACCCGATCCCCCGCAATGCAGACGTCTAGGTGCACTTTACCGGGCCGACAACCCCTTTCGAGAACCTGTTTGGCTTTGTATCAGGACCTAAGTGCCACACATCGATTGGATTTCCCCATGGCAGCCTGCCGTTCCAAACGGCAGACCGCTCAACCTAGAGGGCACCGACAGCTTGCTGCGCTTCGAGCTCTTCAATCGCACGTTGCAAATCGTCCAAGGTCAACCCGTACTTCCCCAAAACGCTGGCCATTACCCCGCCGATATGCTCGCAGCGGCCGCGGCGTTGGCTGCTGGTCACGCTCACCGTCGGCACGGTTACGCGAGGCGCAACCGCTGTGCGAGCCGGCTGCGAACGCCGCGATCGCACCGGGCCACGTGTCGCCCCCTCTTCGCGAAGCTCGGTCGTCCTGGGCGCCTTCGTCACGGGCACCGATAGGACGCTCTCGCATGCGTCCCAACCAAATGTTTGCTGAACCATTTTGGTCCCGACAACGCTCCCCCCGATCCCACTTGCCCCTTGCCCGCCTACGCTGTGCAACCCTACGCCGTGCATTGCGATGCCACTTGCCACTGCTGTCGCCATGACCGTTTGCTTTCCCATCCAGGTCGATGCTTCGTTGTCGCGACGCCCCATCGGCTCGCGTCATTGCAGTAAAGATCGCAAGGCTGAGGACACCTTCGGTCAATTGCTCTGGGATTTTCGATTTTTTTGAACCTGCACGGGGCTGCTTGAACCTGCACGGACGAGTCCACTTCCAGCCACAAGGCTCACCTGAGCACGCTATCATGAAGCCCACCAAATCGTCCCGTTCGCCTAGCGTCGGCGCTTCGATCCCAAGCTCCCCATTCCTCGGATTCACTCTCTATGCATTCTCCCTGGTATCGCCGCTGTGCATCTTCGAAGTTGTCCACCCTGTGCGTTGCATCGTGGCGTTGGGCTCTCGGATGCGCGTCGCTTGCGTGGCTGTGCATGCCTGCGGCGCATGCGCAAGTCCCCATCGAAGAAGGCTTCGTCACCAGCCATCTGCCCGGATGGCTCGAGCTGTATCGCGAATTGCATGCCTCCCCCGAACTCTCCTTTCGCGAAGAAAAAACCGCTGCCAAACTCGCCAAGCGGCTTAGTCAAGGAGGCTGGCAAGTCACCTCGGGCATCGGCAAGACCGGCTACGTCGCGGTCCTCAAGAACGGGGCAGGGCCGACGTTGATGTTCCGCACCGATCTCGACGGATTGCCGGTCACCGAACAATCCGACCTGCCCTATGCCTCCAAAGTGCGAACCAACGATGCACGCGGTGTCGAAGTCGGTGTCATGCACGCCTGCGCTCACGACATTCACATGACGTGTCAAATCGCAGCCGCCGAATACTTGATCGCCCACAAAGACGATTGGCGAGGCACCCTCGTGCTCTATGGCCAACCCGCCGAAGAAATCGGAGGGGGCGCAAGCGCCATGATCGCCGATGGAGCGCTGGTGCGATTTCCTCGCCCAGACTACGGCGTTGCACTGCACGTCGACTCGGAACTGCCCATCGGTACCATCGGCTTCCGAGCCGGCAACTTGATGGCCAGCGTCGATAGCGTCGACATCGTCGTCCAAGGCAAAGGAGGCCACGGCGCATTCCCCCACAACGCCATCGATCCGGTCGTTCAAGCCGCCCACTTGATCCTCGATCTCCAAACGCTCGTCAGCCGCGAGAACAATCCGCTCGATCCCGCCGTCATCACCGTCGGCTCCATCCATGCCGGCACCAAGCACAACATCATCGATAGCACCTGCAAACTGCAACTGACCGTGCGCAGCTATTCCACCGAAGTCCGCCAACGCCTGCTCGATGGCATCGTCCGCAAAGCCAAAGCGGCCGCCCAAAGCGCAGGCGCCGCCGAACCGACCATCGAGTTCTCCGACTACACGCCGGCGACCATCAACGATTCCGCTCTGGTGCAACGTTTGGTTCCGGTCTACCGCCAAGTCCTCGGGACCGAGCGCGTTGTCGATGTCGCCCCGGTCATGGGTGGCGAAGACTTTTCGCAGTTCGGATTGGCCGGCATCCCGATCGCAATGTTCCGCGTCGGCACCCAAAGCCCAGACCGCATCGCTGCCTTTGCCGCCGAAGGCAAAACGCTGCCGTCGCTGCACTCGCCTTTCTTCTTCCCTGAGCCCGAAGGGACTGTGCGCACCGGAGCGACAACGTTGATCGCCACCTCTCTCGATTTGCTCGCGCCTGCGAACTGATCGGGCCCCGGCAAAGACTCTTGCTCGTTTCGGAGGATTTGGACTCATCCCGCGCGCGACGGCTGGTCGCCGCCAGCCGCCAACTTACAATGCCTCCCCCACCCGATGCGACAAGCGGCGCGCTGCTGCGATCGTCTAGCCTGCGGGCCATTCCCTCTTCCTTGCGTGACCATGCCTACGGAATCTGAAGCCTACTTCCAACGCCTTCGCACGTGCCTCGATCTGGAGTCCGAAGCCGAGCGGCAACGCATGGCCCAGCGGCGAGCGACACGCGCGGCGGCCGGTTCGGGCATGGCTCGCAACGTGGAATCGCGCGGCGATACGCTGACTCACTTGGTCATCGCCGACCATCGCGTCGGACTTGGCGGCCGAGCCGTGATCCAATTCACCAAACGCAATCCGCAGATGCCGCTGCCATGGCATCGCTTTCGCGTCGGCACTCCGGTCGTCGCCAGCGATGAAACCACCTTGCAAGATGTCGGCACAGGCGTCGTCAGCGGGCGTTCCTCTTCTTCCCTGGAAGTGGTCTTCGATGAATGGCCCGAAGGCTCGCTGTTCCGCCTGGAAATGTCCTCCGACGAGATCACCCGCACTCGCCAGCTCGCCGCCCTCGCTTCGGCCGAATCCGGCAAAGGCCGCATCGCGCGATGGCGAAGCCTGTTGATCGAACCGACCGAAGTCCATTCCAATCCGGTGGTGCCCCTGGATCGCTCCCCCGATCTCAATGCATCGCAATGGGATGCGATCGAGTTCGCGCTCGCAGCCCGCGAACTAGCCATCCTCCACGGTCCTCCCGGCACCGGCAAAACCACCACCGTCGCCGAGTTGATCCGCCAAACCGTCCTGCGAGGCCAACCAGTCCTAGCCTGCGCGCCGAGCAACACCGGCGTCGATAACTTGCTCGAAAAGCTCGTGGCCACCGGCGTGCGCGCGGTCCGTCTCGGGCATCCCGCCCGCGTCCATGAACTGCTGCACGAACACACCCTCGATCATCTCGTCGAATGCGATCCCGGCATGAAGATCGTTCGGGACATGCATCGCGAATCCGAGAAGTTGCAAACCAAAGCGGGCAAATGGACCCGCGGCAAACCAGCACCAGGCGCACGCGAAGACCTGCGCAGCGAAGCCCGCCGTTTGCGAGAAGACGCCCGCGCCTACGAACGCCAGATCATCGCCACGATTCTGGACCGAGCCGAAGTCCTCTGCGCGACCACCAACTTCGATCCCGAACTCCTCGGTGATCGCATGTTTCCATTGGGAGTCATCGACGAAGCTTGCCAAAGCACCGAACCCGGTATTTGGCCCGTCGTCTTGCGCGTAGAAAAACTGGTGATGGCCGGCGACCATTGCCAACTCCCGCCGACGGTTCTGGCGAAGTCGGCGGAAACGATGGGGTTCGGAATCAGCATGATGGAGCGATTGACCACGTCGCTGGGCGAAGCTGCCACGCGGATGTTGACCAAGCAATACCGCATGCATCGCCAGATCATGGAGTTTTCCTCGAAGCACTTCTATCAAGGCAAACTCACTGCGGCCGAGACTGTGGCCGAGCATCGCCTCCATGACATCGTCCCCGATCTTGCGTATGGCTTTCCCGAAGAACCGGTCAGCTTCGTCGACACCGCCGGGGCATCGTGGGACGAACAACTCGACGCGGACGGTGAAAGCAAACTCAATCCCAAAGAAGGGGAATGGGTGATTCAGCGGGTCACCGAATGGATCGAAAGCGGAATGCCTCCCAGCGCCATCGCGGTCATCGCCCCGTATGTCGCCCAAGTCCGATGGCTTCGCGACCATTGCCCGTATCGCGATGTGGAGATCGACACCGTGGACGGATTTCAAGGCCGCGAGAAAGAGGCCATCGTCATTTCGCTGGTCCGATCCAACGAGCGAGGCGAGATCGGATTCTTGGCCGATGAACGACGCATGAATGTGGCGATGACGCGAGCCAAACGCAAACTCATCTTGATCGGCGATTCGGCAACCTTAGCTCGCCATCCGTTTTACGCGGAGCTCCTTGAACATCTGGAAGCCACCGCGGCCTACCACACCATCTGGGAATTCGCATCGTAATTCCAGCCTTGGAACAAGGTCCCAAAGAACACGGCGCCGAAGAAGTCGGCTCGTAAGACCTCATTGCCTTCCACCCAGCACTCCTCTCTCCTCTGTGCCCTCTGCGACTCTGTGTTTCCCAAAAACCGCGCGCACCCGAACCCGATAAAACACCCGATTAGCAATCGTGTCCCTCTGCTGTGGGCTGGCCCATTGCCCACGGCGATCTTGGATGGACGAAAAAACCTAGCTGGCGGGGCCTGTTGCAGCGCCAGGCCCAGTGCCTACGACGCGGAGATTTGGAAGACGGCGCTTCAGCATCTCCATCCCCTGCTCGGACAGCGCCAGCACATCGCCCCAAAGCGAGGCGGTCGTGTCGAACACCTGTTCGTCATGTCGGTACATCCCCAACGTGTACCCATGCTCCCTCAGTAGCCTCGGCACGTCCGACTCCGAGACTCCGTATCGCGTGGAACTGCCGTTCAACTCGAAGAGGATGGCGGGCAGCCTGCCGCTCGAAATGAGACTCCTAGCCCCCCGCAGCGCCTTGAGCTCGAACCCTTCTACGTCAAGCTTCATCAGTGCGTAGGTCCGATCGGGTACCACGTCGTCCAGCCTAACCGTCTCGACCGCTTCACCTTGCAAGGTATCGGCGGAGACGTGCGAGACGGCGTCCCCTGAAGACATGTGCGAAATGCCGGGCTCGTCAGACACGCAGTACGGTAGAATCAGCGCATTGCATGAGTTATCCCTCAAGTTCTCAGCCAGCCGATCCAGCTGTGTTTTCCCCGGCTCGACGCAGACAATACTGCTGCCGACGTGGCGCGAGGCGAGGAGGGAGTAGAGGCCGACGTTCGCTCCGACGTCCAAAAAGTAATCCTCGGGCCGGAGCCATGCGTCGATGAAGTGCAAAGCGTCGTACTCATGCCACTCGCCGAATAGCATGACGGAGTTGCTGACGAAACCGTCTGGGTAGCAGTAGAATCGCCGGTCCGTGAAAACTGTCCGACGCAGCGGCTGCTTGCGGAACCGCTTGCTCGTGAACCACCACACTGCGCGGAGAACTCCAGCAGCCTTAGCCGACCGATTGCCCGGCGACGCCCAAACCTTGCTAAGCTGTCGCAAGTGGTCGTGCATCACCATGGCTTCATTCCTCCGCCGCCGAATGACCGTGATCATCGAGTCGCCGCAGACCACGTTTCAAAAAAAGGAAGGCACCGTCGGCGACTTTGGTGCACCACATTGTTCTATCTTTTCTCCGCAATGATCGACTCAAGTGCGCATCAGCCAGAGTTAATAGAACTAAATTTCAGGGTACCAGTCGCCGTACTCGCAGTCCATACGACTACGCCATTGCTCTAGGATTTCAGCCCAGGTAATGAGGAGCGATAACTTTTTCCACCTCGCACCAGACTCGCGGAACTGCATCTCCAACCGTCTCAGGTGAGCGATGACAAAGTCGTTTGGCGTGACCAAAACCCATTCCTCTTTCAAGTCGGGATTTGCCAACTCGTGACGCGACGACTCCATCCCGCCTTCCACTGCGGAACGACCGCGGGCAAGCACAGCAGCATCCCAATCATCGGGCATAGAGTCGATCACTGCGCAGTCCATATCGGCATACGTTTCGATTCGCTTTCGCTGAAACTCCCGTTGCTCCATGTTCGGCAGCATCCGAGTGCCCGAGACAGAACGCGCACGATGACTGCGGGCGAGGAAGGGAAGGGGAATGCAGCCAAGACGCTGCGATCGAGCCCTTCGGGCGACCGCAATGTTCGTGAAAAGCCTGTCTGCACTCTCGCATCCCAACAACGCCCAGCCAGCCTTGGGTTTGCTGCGACCGAGCTGCAGCCACAACCCATTCGGCGAAGCAACAATCAAGCTAGCTTCCCACTGAGACGCAGGGACGCAGAGATTGAAAGGCAACTAGCCTGCGCCGATCGCATCAGACTGCATCAACCTCGCGATGTCTTTTCTCTCTGCGCTCTCGCGCTTTAGGGCGATTCCGTTTCTCTGACTCGATCAACCGTCAATCGAGGAAGGAATGTTCACTGCGTTTTCGTGCGCATCTTGCCGTTTCACTCAGATACACCGCTGGTGCCACGAACGCCCCGAATCACTCGGTTGCAGCGATTGACCTGACTATTTGCAAACGCGCAGTTCGCAACTCGCGTGCATTGGAATGTCACTTGGACATCCTCGTGTGGCGCAACCATTGCCGGGCAATCGTATCGACCCATTCACTTAGGGTTTCAACGCCGTTGATTCTGTACAGAGTGTATTCAGGGCAACCATCAACCGGAACGACGAAATCGAACGCATGATCCGGAGCAAACAGCAGAACTTGGCCCGTTTTTCGATGGCAAAGGGTTGTGTTGCCGTTGGCCTCGCGCGCCAACGAGTAGTAGTCAGCTAGTCGAATTGGCAGATCGCCCCCCTCGCGATTGAAAGCCCACGCATAGTCATTGATGAAGCTGGCATCGCGCGACGCTTCGCGCCCCGTTAATGCGTCGTGGTGATTGAGCAGCCATGTATCGTCGGGTTCGCGGAATCGCTCGATGATGCCGCCAAAAACCTTAAGGAGCTCCGTGTGTGTGGCATGAATGTTGTTTGGAATACCGGCTTCTGGAATGAAACACAGCCAGCCCATTCTTTGTTGGTCTAAGGTGTCCCATGCGACAAGTTGGTATGGAACATCATCGACGGCGACTGGCGTTACCTGAGATCGAGCGAGCAATCGTGCGAGCGTCGGAAAGACAGCCGCAACCGACGGTGGCAGCTCAAGACCGTCCCGCGGTTCTGACACATGGACCTTTGCACCAGGATCGGCAAACCAGGGGGTTGATTCGAGGAAGTGTTCCCAATCGTTCACGTTGTCGTATCCAGACGTCGACCATCACCGAGTGGCCGGTGAAAAGTTCTCTCAAGTCAAGCGATGCAGACCGGACACTTCGGTGGATGGCTTTGTTCTGGCTGCTCGTTCGTGCTCGTGTTCGTGCTCGGCCCGACAGGACGGTGCTCGTGCTCGGTCATCGTAGATCTCGATTGTAGCAATCAACTCTGCTCGATACACGAATGGGAACGATTTTCGGATCGGGAGGATGGTCAGCAAGGGGTGGTACCGACGACGGAATCAACAGTCGCATTCTGCGATTCGCGACGGAAACGGGAATATCGCAAAACCGGAGAGCCAATCGATTACGAGCACGAGCACCGCTGCGCTGAGCACGAGCACGATGGGGATACTCTTTGCGTCTTTGCATCTTTGCGTGAGACGTAGGACCGGACCGAACGGCGGCGATGACCTATTCTCCGCCAGTGAAACACTTGCTTCAGGAACGACGCGCTCGGCGGCGGCGCCTCCAACGCTTTGTTATCTACAATTCTACGCTATCGTACGATTCGACGAGGCTTCAGTTCCCGTTGAGCTGCGGCGATCTTGTCATCCGTCCAATGATGAATCGCTCCATAAGATTTAAGATGCCCAATGACATCTTCGGAGATGCCATACAGAAGAGCCCAATCCAAGACACTGAAACGCTTCGTTTCGTCGCCAAACAGTGGGTAAGTTTGATTGATGTTCGCTCCGCCGTCGAGTAGTAGAGTCAACATTGCAAGCTGCAGATCTGGCGATTTCTCATGATTGATTGCCGCAACAAGTGGTCGACCGATATTTGGGTCTGCTCCGTGGTCAAGCAGCCATCTGACTACGTCGACTCTGGCTTTGCTGACAGCAATCTCAAGCGGACGCGATTCATTAGGGGATTTGAGGTATCCGTTAGGATCGCACCCAGCAGCGAATAGGCTTTCCAAAACAGCAATGCTGCAGTCGTTTTTCACTGCTTGGCCAAGCCATGTCTCACTACTGTATTTTGCGCATTTGGAAAGGAAGCCTGTGTCGCCAGAGAGCAGTTGATTGATTCTTGCTTCGTTCTTCCAGGAGATCGCTCCGGATAGCTGGTCTCGTTTCTGCCCGTCGTCCAGCTGGTCGACGGGAGTATCCAGCAATTGGTGGTAAGGCGATGGCTTGGTCGTGTCACGTTCTGGTTTAGGATGCTTGCGCCGGTGACAAACTCCGCAAAGCCCACCATTGTTTGCAGCAATATTTACGAGCACCCTGTTACGACATTGCGAGCACGTAACTCGATTGTCCGTGTCATCACTAGAGTTCGAACTAAACAAAGATAGGATTCGTCGAAGCATCTTCATGCCAATGCGGATAGAGGCGAAGGTCACCCAGTCGCGTGATTCAACGTGACTTCAATTTCCCGCAACCAACGCGACTTGGGTGCACCGTCTTGTTATACCTCAATCCCACCAGGAGCCTTGTGTCAGCAGTTTATTTCTGGCCTGAAATCTCCAGCGTATCGAGATGTTGCTTGAGCGTCTCTTGCCACAACCCATCCGGATTTTGCTTGAGTACCTCACGCAAGGCACGTATGTGGGCCGTCCGAAGCGCATCGCTTGCCGGCACAGGCACGTCGGGGATGACTCCTTTGCCCTCCCAGTTTTGTCTAGTAACTGCTGTGCGCACTTGACCATTCGGGACCGTGACTTCAAGTTGAGTGTTCACTGGATAGGGTCGTCCCGGGTTGGCGGCGCCGGCGGTCTGCTCACCGACAACCTCAGCCCGGCGGGCCTGTTGGAGAAGGAATGCAAAACCCTCCCCCGCTGAGAATGTTTGTTTGGCTGTCAGCATGTATACCGGTCGTGTGCCGTCGCGATCAGGCGGACCAGGCTTCAAAGTCTTGTAGTGACGGACTCCATCGCCGGATCGCGGAACGATGTCGAAGAGTGGCAGGTCCGGAGCGTCGAACAGGTAGCTTGCAAGAAGAGCCACGGTATCCGGTGAGCCGCCGCTGTTTTCACGCAGGTCGATGATCAAGGCATCCGCGCATCGCAGCATCCGCATTGCCGCCGAGATTGCATCTCGCGCTTCGTCCGGTCGATAGAACGACGTCAGCTTAAAGTACCCAACATTGCCGGCAAGTATCTCCACACGCTGAACACCGAAATTAGTCCGACGAGCGTGTATCTCCCGAGACACGTCGGGAACCTCTGAGGTAGATCTCAGCGAACCGTCCTCAACCATTGTCACCGCCAAGTGTTTGTCTTGGGTCGCCTCGAACAAGTCTTGTGTCAATTTGTCTGCAAGAGACTTCAGCGACTTGACTTCTTCGTAGCCACCTTCCGCTAGGCGTTTCCGTAAAGATGAGGCGACTTGAGCGGCAATCTCCGCGTCAAAGTATTCTCGATCAACAATTGCGGCAACGGATTCAACGGACTCATGAACAAACTCACGATCGAATTCGCGTGCATCTTCCTGTCCCCAAGCATGACTACAAGCCAGCGTCGCGAGCACCAAAAAGACACCGGCGCGCGACATATGTACCAAAACAAGGTTAACGAGATTCCACCACCAGCTTCGTAGAAGGGACGATGTTCGTTTCATGGTCTCACCAAAGCGGCATATCTTACCGTAAGTAATCCGGCCTAACGGCGGCGATGACCGAGGGCGAGGAGGGGAAGGGGAAGGTGGCCAAGGCGCGACGATCGAGCCCTTCGGTCGACCGCATGGTTCGTGGAGAGAACGCCCATTCTCTCGCACCCCAACAACGCCCAGCCATCATTGAGTTTACCGAGATGGAACTCCGGTCACAACCAATTCGGCGAAGCAACGAACCGGCGCTATTTCCCGCAGAGGCGCAAGGACGTGGAGTTTGAAAGCCAAGCGGGCCCCAAAAGGATCGCATCCAGCATGGTGACCCTTGCAATGTTTTTTCTCTCTGCGCCTCTGCGGGATTCCAACTTCCTGGTCTGATCGAGTGCCATTCGCGGATGAACGGGCACTGCGTTTTTGTTCGCCTCGTTCCGTTTCAGTCGCAGAGGTCGATGGTTCCACGAACGACTTCAGTAACCCAGCCGCCGCGTTTGATGTTAACGTAAGTAACGACACTATCGGCGGCTTGCGTTCACCGCGTGGTTATGCCCGGATCACTTCGCCCGTTTGTACGGAACTCCAGAAGTTCCCTTATCGGATCGCCTCTTGAAACCAGATCCATTGGAAGTTTCCCCGACGAAGTTCTTAGTGATGGATCAGCACCATAATCCAGCAGCATCTGAACAATCACAGCTGCACTCGGATTCTCACGATTATAGTAGACTGCCCTATGTAGCGGCGTCAATCTATCGTATGCGCTCGCGTCATTTGGATTGGCTCCATTCTCAAGAAGTACTTTCACAATCGCGGGAGTTGACTCGACGACCGCCAAGTTCAGCAGCGTTAGATCATCGCGAATGTTTGCGCCCTTTTGAGTTGCATCGATACCGATGTACGGGAGGACCTCTGTTAGCCGACGCATATCACTCTTGCGCACAGAATCAAACGCGATTTGCTTCCAGTACTCGTTACGAGCATAGAGTCCCGAAAATAGCGCGCAAAGCAAACAGAAAGCGAAGATTGCGAACTTAATTCTCTTCTTAGCGTCTGGCATCGCTCAAAATTCTTAGAAGGCAGAACGATCGATTCGCCCACAACTCGCGCGGGGGTAATGAATGTTACCATCGCCTCAGGCTACCAGAGCGGAATGTTCTCCTCAACTGAGTTGCGAGAATGCCCCGACAAAACGCTGCACCTCTTTTTCTTTGACAAGACGTCATTCCTTGGAAAAATCGTTGTCGATGCCTCCTCGAGCTGGGGGGCGCGCCGTTCGGGAGTTCCGACCAAGCCAAGGAGGCAGTCATGGGAGTCGCTGTTTTTGGCGTAAGTAAGGAAAAGTAAAGGCTTAATTCTTACGACATCCAGTGGATGGCCCGTTGGGTTGTGGAATTAGCGCGGTCCCAC
>JBKCUI010000091.1:0-23181 GCA_046318495.1 Pirellula sp.
AGGTGGATAGAGGGTCAGCCAGCGACGGGCGACTTCGACGGGAGACCAAGATTTTGCGATGTCGGGCTCGATACGGAGCAGCCGGTGGAGGTGATTGTCCATGAAGCTGTAGCCAGCCACGGAGACGGCGAAGATCGAGTCCAATTCTCGGAGTCTCGATTCAAGCCAGTCTTTGCGATGAAACTCGTCAGAGTCTTTCGAGAGGAGAAATGCTTGGCGGACACAGCGAGAGATGCAGTGGTACCATCGCGTGACTTCGGGATCGACGATTTTGGAACGAGGCAAGGTCATGGAAGAGGACTCCCTTCGGGCTAGAAGCAGGAGATGCCAAGAACCTTGAGCGTACCGATCGCATGTGCGCCGTGCAACAAAACTGCAGAAACTGCTTCCTGACCCTGCATGCATGCGCTAGCATTCCAACTCAGAACGCAGCAACGCAATGCCTGTCCTGGATTGTCTTCTCCCGGATCCTCCTGTGCCTGTCCTGGATTCCTGCTGTGCTCGAATCCAAACCAACAGTGCCTGTCCCGGTTCCGGTTACCGGTTCCGGTTAATAGACGGGACGCCAACGCACTACTCGTCGGGACGGGCTAGTCGGCGTTCAACCTCATTGTCTAGGTTTCGGAGCACTTGTCTCATTTGGTAAGAATGGATGCGATTCAATGGGAGGAGGCTTCCGATCCACGCAACGACTTTGCCAGCAGCTAGCACGTTGAGTTTGTATTGAACCCGAGTATTCGATCCTACTCCCTCGAGCGTCCAATCACCGTGGCCTTCGATGAACCCGCCGAAGTACTGCATGCGGATTCTATTCTGTGGCTCGATCGACTCGATTCGGCATCGAAACGGCCTGCCCCCGAGCGGCCGCAATTCAAACGAACTACCGACGATTTCGGGCTCCACACTCAAGACGCGCAATCCGACGGTTCGCGGCCACCAATGGGGATAGGCTGCTACATCTGCAAGCACGGACCAGATTGCCTCCTTGGGGAACGAAACCATGCGTTCGTCTGTAGCGAGGATCGGTGTCATAAATCGATTTGTCATCGAGAAGGATCTTGGGTGCGACCGTTATTGGTCTGGCCTATTTCTCAATGCCTCCGCTCTTTGAGTTGCGTCCAGGTTTGGGCCATATGGCCATGAAAGGTGTCTTCCTAAGCGGCACATCGTCGCGCGTTACTTACCAGAGTGTACGATCGGATTGATTTCGCCTGTGCATAGTTGAAGCGATGTTAGCGTTTCAGCGCAATGCCTGTCCTGGAATTGGTGGCATTAGCGTTTCAGCGCAGTGCCTGTCTTGGAATTTCAGCGCAGTGCCTGTCCTGGAATTGTTGGCGATCGGGCTAGAAGGATTCGTCTTTGCCAGGGAAAGTGCCGTCTTGAACGCTGCTGCGGTATTGCTGTATGGCGTCGATGGCCAAGGACTTGAGGTCGGCAAAGGTGCGCACGAACTTGGGCACATAACCGCTCGTCCAGCCGAGCATGTCGTGCGTGACGAGCACTTGCCCATCGCAATGCGGCCCGGCTCCGATACCAATCGTTGGCACCGCCAACGTCTCCGTCGCTTGTTTGGCTAGCTCCGCTGGAACGCATTCGATCAATACGGCAAACGCACCGGCTTGCTCGGCCGCAGTGGCGTCGCGCAGCAAACGCTCGGCATCCTTCTGCACCCGATAACCCCCGATGGCATGCACGCTTTGGGGCCGCAAGCCAATGTGCGCGATCGTCGGGATTCCCGCGTCCACCAACGCGCGGATCGTGTCGGCTTGTTGATGCCCCCCCTCCATCTTGACCGCGTGGCACTGCGTTTCCTTCAGCACCCGGGCCGCGCACTCCACGGTGTGAGAAACGCTGATCTGCCCCACGGGGAACGGCAAGTCGACCACGACCATCGCTCGCCGCGCGCCTCGCGCCACCATCTCCCCATGGTAGATCATCTGTTCCAGCGTAACGGGGATCGTCGTGCGGTGGCCTTGCACCACCATGCCGAGCGAATCCCCCACGAGCAAGCAATCGATGCCAGCCGCGTCAAGCCACTGCGCCATCGGATAATCGTATGCGGTCAGCATCGTAATCCGCTCCCCTCGCCGCTTCTTAGTCGCCAGGGTGCGAACGGTGACAGAAGCCTCGGATTCAGCCATAGAAAGGGATCGCTACAGACAATGAAAACAAGGAATTGAACCCGAGCTGCGACCTGGCAGCCCGCCACCAACCTTCAAGCGACAACAGGCAAGCAAACCGATGCGATTGGCTTCAACGACGAGGTGTTTTGTCGTTCGAATCTTTGCCCTTCGCGCGGACTTGATCGGCGGACAGCACTCGCTCTTCCGACATCCGGGCCCGAGCGTCGGACAGTGCGCTCAATGCCGCTTGGCGTCGCTGTTCCGGCAAACTGTTCCAAGCTAGCCGATAGTACATCTCCACGGAAGCCCATTGGCCCCGTTGCTTGGCAAGGTGCGCTCGCTCCAAGTAGTACTTCGTGGCTTCGCGATCGTAGGTGGTGTGCGTCGCGCCATATCCGCTCACGTTCGGAGCATCCCCGGTGTGGCCACTGAGAGCCGCTAGATAGTCGTACTCCGGGCGAGCAATCCGACCGCGTGGCGAAGCTGGGATCCGGGAATGCAACCTTGGGTCCGTTTGAGCAAGCGATGGAATCGTGGATTTCGTACCCGCTTGCGAACGGATCATCCGATCCAGTTCATCCAAATCGATCACCGTCGTTTTGACTGAAACCGACGAAGCTCCCTTTTGCGAGCCGATTGCGGTGTTGCCGTACCCTCGCGAAACACTACCGTTCGCCCCTCCACCGTTGCCCCCGGCGAAAACGCTCCCTCGATCCGGTGCTGCAACCGTCGTCGACAAACTAAAGGTTCCCATGCTCGGCAACTGGACGACTTGCGCGTCGGCCTGCCTAGGTCCAACCCATGCAACGATTCCCGCAATCGCAATAGGCATCCAGCGACGGAAGCATGGCATTGAGGCAAAAAGCATTTTCGAAACGCAATGGCTGGACGGCATGAGGCACCCAGGGATTAGCAATAGAACCGGAAAATGGGGCAGCACGGCAGGTGGCCTCCGTTGCCTAGCGTGACTGGCGAGCGGGACCGGCACGCGACTCTAGCTTACTCGAAGTCCCCTCGAACTCGCAGTCTTTCGGGATTGAAGAGCGTTGGTTTTTTGTGCGATTGCGGTCATTCTGCGGCCCAGGTCCCTTCCACAGTTGCCGAATCCCCTAAAATCAAGAGTGGGCAAGTCGCACCGCGATACGCATGCGACGCCCCCCTGAATCCTCTCCCGATCTTCCCCCTACTCAGCAATACGGAGTTCCGACCATGGCCATCGCCGAATCCACGGTTGCATTGCCCAAGATCCAACACACCGAATGTTTCATCGGAGGTCAATGGCGTCCAGCGATTTCTGGCAAGACCTTCGCTACCGTCAATCCGGCCACCGAAGAAGTCATCTGCGAAGTCGCCGAAGGGGACAAAGCCGACATCGACGCAGCGGTCAAAGCCGCCCGCCATGCATTTGAATCCGGCCCATGGAGCCGTATGGACGCTCGCGATCGGGGCAAGCTGATGTTCCGCCTCGCCGACTTGATCGAAGAAGAAATCGACTCGCTCGCGGCGCTTGAAAGCCTCGACAACGGCAAGCCAATCCGCGAAGCTCGCCATGCCGATTTGCCCTTGGTCCTCGACTGCTTGCGCTACTACGCCGGCTACGCTGACAAAATCCACGGATCGACCATTCCTGTCCGCGGCAACTACTTCACCTACACGCGGCGCGAAGCCGTCGGTGTCGCTGGGCAAATCATCCCCTGGAACTTCCCCATGTTGATGGTCGCTTGGAAGTGGGGCCCCGCCCTCGCTGCCGGATGCACCATTGTGATGAAGCCCGCCGAGCAAACTCCGTTGACTTGTTTGCGCATGGCTCAACTCGCCAAAGAAGCCGGATTCCCCGACGGTGTCATAAACGTCGTACCAGGTTACGGACCGACCGCCGGTGCTTCGCTGGTCAAGCACCCCGGTGTCGACAAGATCGCCTTCACCGGCGAACATCGCACTGCCCAGATCATCATGCGCGATGCCTCGGAGACTCTGAAGCGATTGACGTTTGAACTCGGTGGCAAGAGCCCGAACGTCGTCATGGCAGACGCGGACCTCGACAAAGCCGCCCAAGGTGCCTACATCGGATTGTTCCTCAACCAAGGCCAATGCTGCTGTGCTGGCAGCCGCGTCTTCGTCGAAAAGAAAGCCCACGCGGAATTCGTCGAGAAGATTCAGCGACTGGCTAAAGCCCGACGCCTCGGCAACCCGCTCTCGACCGAAACCGAACAAGGACCTCAAGTCGATCAGGCACAGTTCGACAAGATCATGAGCTACATCGAAAAAGGAACCCAAGAAGGCGCGAAGTGCATCGCAGGGGGTGCCCGATTCGGCGATCGCGGTTACTTCGTTCAACCGACCGTTTTCGATGGTGTGACCGACAACATGGCCATCGCTCGCGAAGAGATCTTTGGCCCAGTCATGTCGATCCTGACCTTTGAAGATTGGGAAGACCTCGTCCAGCGCGCCAACAATACCTTCTACGGATTGGCCGCAGCCATCTGGACTCGCAACGTCGGCCGAGCCCATGAGTTCGCCAAACGCGTTCGCGCCGGAACCGTGTGGGTCAACTGCTACGACGTCTTCGACGCAGCCGCTCCATTTGGCGGCTTCAAGATGAGCGGTCAAGGCCGCGAATTGGGCGAAGAAGGACTCAAGGCCTACACCGAGTCTAAGACCGTCACGGTCAGCTTGGACTGATCCAGTTTCGGCACGGCCCAAACGATCTCATGGTAGTTCGCCAATCGCCAACGAATCGAAACGAGAGCGTCTTCCGAGCGCTCTCGTTTTTTTGTTGCCTAGCGATGACTCTAGGAAAAAGCGGTCCCGTTTTCGGTCAGCCACCCAGCGAACCAGGCCAATTCACTGCGGCAACACCATCCTCCAGGGCCTTGGATCATGCGGCCCTATCGGTGAACCAATGGGAGGAGTTGGTCGCACGATCGTATGCCGCATTAACGAGCGAGCCGCTATTGCGAGAAGAACTGGATCGATGGAGCGACATCGAACCGAAGGGGCGTGAGGCTGCGCTGCGAGCCGGGATCACCGAATGGTGCCAAAAGCCGGCGTTCGCGCGCGAGCAATCCCATCATTGGGTCAAGGCTCATTTTGGCAGCGCATCGGATTCTGCCGAGGTGTCCCCGAAAAGATCGTCGCCGTGGAACCTCTCGCTTCACGATCTCTGGCTGGAACGCTCGATCGCGCGGCGCGATTCCTTCTATGGATTCATCGAGCAGCAATTGGCCAGTGACCTCGATGTCGATTCACGTGGGGCAAGCCGAAGTTCGCTTGTGGCAACGGCCAGTTGGTTGCGAGCAGACAACGTGGGTGCTTGGAGCACGGTGCAAGAAACCACTCGAGCACAGCACCAGTTTCGGCAAGGCGATTTTGGCAATCTACCCAGGGGCGATCTACAGCGTGCCATCGCGACTCCAATACGCGGTGCATCGGATTTCCCTGCGGTTCTAGAAGCATGGTTGTCGGCCGAGATACCCGGTGTGGTCGAGCTGTCCAGCGCGCTGCAACGCTCGCAGATCCAAGATGGGATCCGAGCCATTGAATCGATCGCGCAGACGGAGAGCCGCGATTGGGGACGACTGATTCACTCCGAGACCATTTCTGCGTGGTATCGCACGTTGTCCTCCTTTCCGCAGCCTCCCAACAGCCAACTCACATCGCAGTGGCCTTCGACAGGATTCGACATTGCACCGGACGATTCGATCCTGCTGCGCGATGCGTATTGGCAAGACACCCACGGCAATCCGGCGCCGAAGATGCCCTGGACCACGCATTCCGGGGAAGTGTTCACCATCGGACTCAAAGACGCTCTTCGCTTCGACCAAGAATGGACCGTCGTGTTTTCGATGGAGTTCGACGCAACGAGAGGCTTGCGACAACCGAGGCGATTGTTTTCGCAGTTCGATCGCACCCCCCACCATGCGGATCCTGAGTCGCTCAGCGGATTGACGGTTGAGGTGGATGGCGACCGGCTGAGGTGCCGATGGGTGGCGAGCGGGTCGTTGCAAATGCTCGAGATTGCAAGCGCCGATCCGATCGATTGGCGCGAGCCCCATCAAATCGCGATTGTCTACGACGGCATGCGAAGCGCGACGGCCATGCGCCTGGCAGTCGATGGAGTTTTTGTCGACCATTTCGTATTGGCGGATTCGATGTTGCGAGATCCGCCGCAGGTGGTGACTGGAGTGTGGCAATTAGGGGACAAGGCACCGGATGCGCCGCCGTGTAGATGGGATGATTTTGCGTCCTACCGCGTGGCGTTGAGTGAACCGGAGCTCGCTTCCCTCGAAGTCGGTTCGGCTCGAGTGCCATGGGATGAGATGGATGCTCGCCAACAGTTGGGATGGATCGAGCATTTCGCGAGACGGGTAGATCCTCATTGGCGATATGAGCGCGAAAGCCATCTGTTCTACCTCGGAAACTTGGCCCGACTGCGATCGAGTTTGCCCGCCATCGCAGTCTTGGACGGACGTGCAACTTGGGACCCATCCGCAGCAGGAGTTCGCCGCGATCGCTTTCCATTCACCCTCGTTTCCGAGAGCTTGCGTTCGGAGGCGAGCATTCCTTGGTCCGATCGAGCCAGAATGGCGGCCTACATGACCCAATCCCCAGAAGGGAGGCTGGCGATTGCTAGCAGCGAAGTGCGGCGGCAATGGGCAGCTTTGCTCGATGCCTTGCACGCATCCGAATCCCAAGAGCACGCAGTCTCCCAAGAGCAAGCAGTCCCCCAAGAGTTGTGGGATCGCACAACGCAAGCATTCGTCGATAGCCAAGGCGATCGCACCGTGCTGCTTCAGCAATTGCTATCAAGCCGTGAGTGGTTGGCAATCGCTCTTGATTCGCCCGAATGAGATGGCATAGTCTCTCCGGATGAAACTCCGCCCGAGGTGGGTCGCATGGATGTGACACCTGAGGCGGGACG
Organism: Pirellula sp.; assembly: GCA_046318495.1. Classification (GTDB taxonomy): domain Bacteria; phylum Planctomycetota; class Planctomycetia; order Pirellulales; family Pirellulaceae; genus JBKCUI01. The sequence continues at coordinate 7,045 of JBKCUI010000091.1, forward strand.
CAGAGGGAATTGCAATGGATGCATCGATCGGTCGTCACGAGAGCCACCTTGGATCCGAGTGCCATCAAGCCGTAGGTACGCAGCGAAACATCGCTCGCGCGCGCCGTCGAAAACTGCGAGCGGTTCTCGGCACGTTGTTTGCCATGAGTATTCCTTGGCTGGTGGCCAATGCCCAAGCACAGGACACGCGTCCCCCAGCATTGATTCCAGGCGATGGGAAATCCCGTCCAGCCAAAAGCAACTCGCGAGGACTGTTCAGTCCCAAGAAGAGCGCAGGTGCAAAGAGCACGGGAGCAAAGAGCACCGTCGCAGCGGCCCCGGAAACTGCGAGACCTCAACCGAAATCGATTTGGTGCGATCCGTCGTCGGCCAACGCGGAACGCCCTGGCCCGTGCTATTTCCGCCGCGTGATGGAATTGCCCGAGGTGGAAAAGTGCTTTGTCGAAGTGCAGTGCGACACACCCTACGAAGTTTTCTTGAACGGCCGTCGCGTTCGGGTAACCAAGACCGACAGCGAGCGAACGCGTATCGATCTTCAAGGCCTTGTTCGACCGGGTCGAAACGTGCTGGCGTTCACCGTCAACGATCGCAAAGCATCGCCCGCTGATTTCAAGGCGGAGTTCTATTTCAAGCCCACCGTCGGCAACTGGCGATTGGTGGTCTCCGATGAGGAATGGAAGGCGACGAAGATCGCCCGTGGAAGCTGGCAATTACCAACCTTCAACGACGAAGCTTGGCCGATGGCGATCGAGGCTGATGCCCTCGAGCCGGAGGGTGAGGTAGAGAATGTTGAAGCGTCGGAAAGCATCGCCGACATGCCCGCCCCGCGTGCCAACGCATCCTCTTCGACTGCTTCCAAGCTGGATACAAAACCCCCAGCCCTGGCACAAGATCCTAAGCGGTCGAAGTCGGCGAGTCCCGAATCCACGCTCGCAACGTCCGGTTCGCCGGCAACCAGCGCGGATGAATCGAACCCAAGCGATGATCCACCGAGCCGCCCTTTGGCAACTGCATCGGATTCGTCCAGCCGCCGCTCGGCAACTGCGAAGTCCGGTCCTGAAGTGTCTCAAGTCAGCGCCAAAACAAAAGCCAATGAGCCGGATCCCAAAGTCGTCGAAGCGTTGAAGAAGCGATTCACAACCGTCCCCGGATTCAGCATCGAACAAGTCTCCGATCCGAGCGTTGGCTCGTTGATCGCGATGACGTTCAACGAATTCGGACACATCATCGCTTCGGTGGAAGGAGGAGGCCTGATCCTGCTCTACGACACCGACAAGGACGGAATGCCCGACAAGTCGCGCGACTACTGCGATCTGGTCGAAAACGTACAAGGCTTGCTCGCGCTCAACGGCGATGTCTATGTCACCGGATACGGTCCTGAAGGAGTGTGCGGCTTCTATCGATTGGTCGATGAAGATCGCAACGGACAGCTGGAATCGTGCGAACTGCTCGCGAAGTTCCAGGGCGCACCGGGTGAACACGGTCCCCACCAGATCGCGTTTGGTCCGGATGGCTTCTTGTATGTCACCATCGGCAACCATGCCCGTTTGGATGCTCCTCTGGATGACCACAATTCCTATCCGACCCCGTACGAAGGGGATCTGGTGCAGCCTCGGTTCGAAGATCCAGGTGGACACGCCATGGGAGTCAAGGCACCGGGCGGGACCGTGGTTCGCTATGACTTGACCACCAAGAAATTCAGTTTGGTCGCGGGCGGTCTTCGCAATGCGTACGACATGGCCTTCCATCCCAGCGGTTCTTTGTATCTGCACGACAGCGACATGGAAGCCGACATCGGAGCGGTATGGCATCGCGCGACCGGGCTCTTCAAGGTGGTCGAAGGTGGTGAGTACGGTTGGAGAAGCGGTTGGGCGAATTGGCCTGACTATTATCCTGATCGTCTCCCGACCTTGGCAAACACCGGTCGAGGCTCACCGACCGGGATCACCATTTACAATCACTTTGCGTTTCCAGCCCGATATCATCGAGCCATCTTCACGGCCGATTGGTCTGAGGGCCGGATCGTCTCTTTGCAATTGGATGGATTGGAACGCGGCCGCGTCAAAGCCGAAGACTTTGTGACCGGCACACCGATGAACGTGACCGACTTGGAAGTTGGCCCTGACGGGTCGCTGTACTTCTGCACGGGCGGGCGCGGCACAGAAGGTGGCATTTATCGCGTGCGTTGGGATGGCGAGTTGCCCGACGCGGTAAAGAATCTCGGTGAAGGAATCGCCCGCGCGGTTCGACAGCCGCAGTTGTACTCCGCATACGCGCGACAATCGGTTGCGATTCTCAAACGGGAATTGGGCGAGAGTTGGGATGAACAAATCCTCGGCGTGGCCTTTAGCGATGAGAATCCCGCCAAGTACCGTTTGCAAGCCATCGACTTGATGCAACTGCTAGGGCCCGTGCCGACCCCTGAGTTGTTGGTCGAGCTTTCTTCGACGCCGAACGAACAGGTCCGCGCTAAAGCGGCGCGATTGATGGGGCTGCATCCAGAAGACGACGAAGCCAAGCGGCGATTGAAGAACATGCTGCAGGACACGTCCCCGGTTGCGCGGACCGCTGCCTGCGAAGCCTTGATCCGAATCGGCGCGATCTGCGATCCGTCGGAACTGCGATCGCTGTTGGCCAGCGACCAACGCGAGGAGCGATTCCTAGGGCGACGACTGATCAGTTTGGTTCCGACCTCGCAATGGCGCGATCTGCTGCAAGACAGCAATGCGCGCGTCGCGATCAATGCCGGGCTGGCGCTGATGGCCATCGATCGGGATGCCGACAGTTGCGAAGCGGTGGTCCGCTCGATGCTGCGTACCAGTCGCGGCTTTGTGAGCGATGCCGAGTTTCTCGATCTGCTTCGCACGATGCAAGTGGCGTTGCACGTCAGCAAAGCATCCGCCAAAGACTATCCGAGCTTGAAAAAGTTTGTCGAGCAAGAGTTCCCCACCGGCAATGCGGCCATCAATGGGGAATTGATTCGACTGGCGACCTTCTTGCAGAGCGATCTTGTCACGGAAGCGATCGCTTACCTCAAGAGCGATGCTCCGGTGCCCGACCGCATGCTGATCGCAATGCATTTGCCGATGATCGAGCACGAATGGACGTCGGCCGAGCGCATGACGTTGCTCCAGTTTCTGGAGTCGTGCTTGTCGGAAAAGTCGGGTGGTTCCTATCCGCTTTACGTCATGAAGACTTCGGAATCGATGTCCAAGTTCCTCACCAGCCACGAGGCTTTGCAGATCATCGAACTCGGCGAGCGATATCCGAATGCTGCTTTGGCGGCGCTTTACAAAGTGCCAGATCAACTGAGCAAGGAGCAAATTGAAAGCTTGAAGAAGCTCGATACCGCGATCGACCGAGCGGGACTGGAAGCGGACGTTTACAAGCGATTGAAGACGGGCATCACCGCGATCCTATCGCAACAAGAAGAGCCTTCGGCCATGGAGTACTTGCGTCAGCGATGGCGCAAGAGCCCCGATCGTCGGGCTTCGATCGCGCTTGCCATGGCGCAGCGTCCCGAGGATGCCAACTGGGACTACTTGGTGCGATCGATGGGTGTATTGGATTTGTTTGCCGTACCCGATGTGTGCGCGGCGCTTCAGCAGATCGATGCGGCCACCGAGGATCCCGAAGCCATCCGGCAGACGATCCTTCAAGGATGCCGGTTGGTAGAAGCCAATCAGGACCCGTCGCCAACGCTGAAATTGTTGGAGTATTGGACGGGAGAAACACCGAGTCCGGTGGCATCCAGCGAGCCGACTTCGCCGATGGCGCCGTGGCAGGTCTGGTTTGAAAAGCAGTATCCCAACTCGCCAGCCGCCGTGTTGGCTACGGAGACCGCTCAACCGCGATGGTCCATGGCCTTTTTGGAGCAGTTCCTCAACGGCGAACAAGGCAAAACCGGTTCGGTCGAGCGTGGGGGCGATGTGTTCGCCAAGGCAAGGTGCAACGCTTGCCACAAGATGAACGGGCAAGGTGGGGGCTATGGTCCTGACTTGACCAGTCTCAATCGGCGGTTCACGCGATCGGAAGCCATCGAATCGATTCTGTTCCCATCGCATGTCATCAGCGACCAGTATGCCACGAAGAAAGTGCTCACGCGCAGCGGCGAGGTGTACACCGGCATCGTGGTTCGAACGGCCAAGGGGATCGCGGTTCGCGTCAATGAAAACAAGGAATTTGTCGTTCCAGACGAGGACATTGAGGAGCTCTTGCCCAGCAAGACGTCGGTCATGCCTGCGGGTCTGCTCGACGAGCTGTCCCCGACGGAGATTCGGGATCTGCTGGCCTTTTTGGGATACGTTCCCTCGGAGAAACTGGCGGAGCAGAAACCGGCGGCCGTGCGGCGTTAGGCCCTTGGAGGACGTTGACGGCTGGATTGTGGATCTTGAAATCGGCGGTACCAAGCGATCGGTCTTCGGCGCTCTCTGCGAAGACCGCTGCCGATGCAATCCTGGCTGGCTTGAGAAATCGGGTCAGCCGGTCTCATGGCGTGCCCACGCAATTGGGCACGCCATGCCTCTCTAATCGGTCGGTGGGCCGGCTGCGATGGCGTTGGCTGTTGCCCCTGGAATTCGCTTGGATTCGTTGCGTTTTTGCAGATGACGAACGGCTGGTCGGGTCTACAATACAGGCATCTTGCCAAGATTTTTCGGCCTGCCGCATGCTGACTTGAATCGATCGCTCTAGGAAAACCATGCCCAACTCATTGCCGATTGTTGATGCTCCTGCAACGCAACCGGAGGGTGGCTGCTCCAGCGTGGGCGTTAGTTCGCAGGGCAATGTTGTCTCGCGTTACCTCGACAACTTGGGGGAACGCCAACCGCACGGTCCGCTGGCTCGTGCGCCGTTGCCGATGACCATGGAAGAGGCTCGCGCACGGGGCTGGGACGAGTTGGATGTGGTGTTCATCACCGGGGATGCATACATCGATCATCCGAGTTTCGCGATGTCGATCCTCGGTCGGGTTTTGGAAGCGGCCGGATATCGTGTCGGCATCGTCAGCCAACCCAATTGGCAATCGTGCGACGACTGGCAACGCTTCGGTCGGCCGCGCCTGTTCTTTGGGATCAGCGCTGGCAACATGGACAGCATGATCAACCACTACACCGCCAACAAAAAGGTGCGCAACGACGACGCGTACTCGCCAGGCGGTCGGATCGGATTGCGTCCTGACCGCGCCACGTTGGCGTACTGCCAGCGGGCTCGCCAAGCCTACAAAGGGGTACCGGTCATCGCCGGGGGCGTCGAAGCCTCGCTGCGGCGTCTCGCGCATTACGACTATTGGAGCGATAAAGTCCGTCGCAGTATTCTGCTCGACAGCAAAGCCGATCTCGTCGCATTCGGCATGGGCGAGAACGCGATTGTAGAAATGGCGAGGCGATTGGAAGCTGGCGAAACGGTCAAGGACCTGCGCGACATGCGCGGTGTGGCCTACGCGCTGGGGGCTTCCGAGTCGGTTCCCGAAGACGCCCTCGAGCTGCCAACCTTTGAGCAAGTCAGCACCGACAAGGTCGCGTTCTCCATCGCCACCCGAATGATTCATCACGAGACCAATCCGCTCAACGCGCGGCGATTGGTGCAACGGCATGGCAATCAAGCCATCGTATGCAACGTACCGGGGCTGCCGATTAGCCAAGAAGCCATGGATCGCATCTACGGGCTACCGTACACACGCAAACCGCATCCGACGTACACCGAACCGATCCCCGCATACAACATGATCAAGAACTCCGTGACGATCATGCGAGGCTGTTTTGGCGGGTGCACGTTCTGCTCGATCACCGCGCATCAGGGACGCATTATCCAATCGCGTTCCAAAGAGTCGGTGATCCAAGAGATTCAGCAGATGACGGGCGACAAAGAGTTCAAGGGGATCGTCAGCGATATCGGTGGTCCGACCGCCAACATGTATCACATGCGTTGCACGCGTCCCGAAGTAGAAGCCAAATGCCGTCGTCAATCGTGCGTCCATCCCAAAGTCTGCAAACTGCTGGGAGTGGATCACGGACCGGTCATCGAATTGATGCGGGAAGCTCGTGAATTGCCCGGCATCAAGAAGGTGCTCGTAGCCAGTGGTATCCGGATGGATCTCGCGCGACAGTCTCCTGAGTACATTCGGGAACTGACCGAACATCACGTCGGAGGGCACCTCAAGGTCGCGCCCGAACATGTCGATCCGGATGTGCTTTACAAGATGCGCAAACCCGCCAACGACGACTTCGAGTTCTTTGCGGACGAGTTTCGCGATGCGTCGGCGAAAGCGGGCAAGAAGCAGTATTTGATCCCGTACTTCATCGCTTCGCACCCCGGCAGTTCGATTGAATCGATGATCGAGCTGGCGGTGTTCTTGAAGCGCAACGGATACAAACCGGACCAAGTGCAGGACTTCATTCCCGCCCCGCTCGATATCGCGACCAGCATGTATTACACCGGTTTGGACCCCTTTTCGCTGAAAGAGGTCTACATCGCTCGGGCGCTGCGCGATCGGAAATCGCAGCGGGCGCTGATGCAGTTCTTCAAGCCCGAGAATTACTTCGAAGTGCGCGATGCTCTGCGCGAGGCAGGGCGGCACGATTTGATCGGTGAAGGTTGCGATTGCTTGATCCCATCGCATCCCCCCAAGGAAGCCATCGAACGCCGCCGCGAGGATGCCAACAAGCGATTCCGAGGCGAGTACGTGCACACCATTCCCAACCGCAAGCCGAACGACGAAGCCAATGGTTCGGAAGCGGCCGGTCGCAATCCATCGGCTGGGGACGGGAATGAGCCTCGCGGTGCACGCAACCAGAACGCATCGGGTGCCAAGCCGAACGGTGCTCCGAAGAAGAAAAAGGGCTCGAAGAAACGCCAACGCGACCGCGGCCCAGCGGGGGATTCACCCGGAGTTGGATACCGCCCCGGACGCCGCGTGTAACGCGACGAGTGAGAGCGTAACGGCGTAAGCCGTCCGGTGATGGTGAGGGAACGAGTGGATTGTCGATGTTTGACGTCCACGAAGAGATGAACGTTGACCGGAGGCCTTACGGCCTGCCGCTAGGACGGAATGGAGTCGCACAAGTGCGATAAGAGATACCGAACGGCGGAAGCAGTCCGGTAAACTGGCTTGCAATCCATCAAAACAACTCGAGCTGTCGCAATTCTGCGGTCGCCGCACTTTCTTGCACGGCACCGTGCTCGACGAGCCATCGCATCACCGCTCCAGCGAGGGATACACCGCTTTTCATCGCGCCTTCGATGCCGGCTTCGCGACCGACCCAATCGCCAGCCACGCCGAGCCGTCGTTCGGCATCCCACAAGTAACCGTTCGGGTTGGTGGTGTTGTTGCTCACACCTCCCGATGCGCGTGCATGGGCTGGCCATGCATATCGCCATCGGTGCATGGAGATCGATTCGATCGGCGGGAGTGGAACGCCGGCGATGCGTTCCATCGATTCGAGGATTTTCGGTTGCAACACGTCCGGGCTGCATTCGAGGTGTTCCATCGACCAATTGTGATTGGCGTGCACGACCCAATCGTCGAAGTTTCCACCCTGAGCGCGCGGTGATCGTCCGGGCTTGCTCGACTCCCTGGCCATCCAACTGAGGACTTCGTCCGCGATGTGCGCGCCGTCCCAATCGACGTTGAGCCGTTCGGCGAATCGAACCATGGTCGCCCAGCACGGAAGCATGCGAATCCCCTCGAGGATCGGTTTCCACAAGCAATCTGCGGGGAGCATGGATGCCGTTTGGGCGGGGGGGCAATTCCACAGGACGATGTCATAGGGGCCGATGGAGGGCAGCAAGTGCGGCTCTTCGAAAACCGGATGGACCACGGCTGCATTGGCTCGCAGGGACGCGGTCTCGCCGATCGTGATGCGGTAGGTGCCGTCGTCTTGCGCGAGGATACCTCGGGCAAAGGTCCCGAAGCGGACCGACAAATCGCGGGCCAGGTGCTTTCCGAGGCCATGCATGCCGCCGATGCCCACCCAGCGGACCCCCTCGCGCGGTGCTTCGCGAACTTGCCCATCGAGCCACTGCACGACGCGTCCATCCCATGGGGCGATGATGTTGTCTTGTCGCCAGGATTCGATCAGCGGCGACCAGCGATGATTCCTGAGAAGCGTGTACGGGGGACCGTGATCGAAACGTCCCTCGTTGTCCCAGCGCCGCGTGGCGGTTCGTCCTCCCGGCGCTCGAGACTTGTCCAAGATGTCGACGTCGATGCCATGATCGAGCAACGTTCGAGCGCACATCAGGCCCGCCATGCCCGCTCCGATGATGGCGACACGAACCTTGCGATTGCTGATGGGGCGCGAGACAAGGGCTTCGTAGCGATCCAAATCCAATCGCTGAGCATGCTCGTGCGTCGAGCGAGGCCGCACGCTACCCAGGATGGGTTGTTCGGGGTGGAAAGGGCGATCGAATTGGCCAAAGCACCAAAGGATCCCGCCGAACGATGCCGGGTCTCGGCCATCGAGTGCGTAGCGGTGATTCAAATCGATCACGTTCTTGAGCGCTTCGTCGGCATCGAGGGACCATTCAGGAAAGGCCTTGCCCCAAGTCATCCGCACGTTGTTGTGCAGTTCGCCGTGCAAGAGCAAGCTGCGTTGGCACGCGTTCCAGAGACGATCGTGCGTCTTGGCACGCGCGAGCGTTTCCCACGAATAGCGAGTCTCGCGCGGATCGTGCGCGTGGGCCGAAAGGGTTTCTTGGGCCCATGCGGGAATGCTGGTGATTTGGTCGTAGTCTTTGCGATAGAAGCAATAGCCATAGGCCAGTTCACGCCAGATCAACAGCTCGTCGAGATACTTGTCCGCACCGTGCTGGTTGGCTTCTCGGGCCAAACGCATCGGCGAGACCATGCCGTAGTGCAAGTACGCCGACATGCGACTCGATACGTCGGCGCATGGATCGTTGCGCTTGGATGCGTAGCGTCGCAGGTCGTTGGCAACGAAGCGATTCCATCGCGAGTATCCGGCTGCGCTGCCTCCGAGGCTATCGGCGACCGGCGGAATGCTATGGTCGATATCGCATTCGGCCATCCACGCATCGTCGCTCTTGAGGGACAAATCGGTTTCGGGAAAGGGGAGGGGGCCGGTGAACGGTTCCGGCTTGGCAGGGCATTCAGGCCATGGGCGGTCGATCCGTTGTTCGTAAAGTTTCTTGGTAGCATCCCGAAAGGAAAACGCGCGGTCGTACGCGCGACCGGACAGCCGCATCGGGACCACGCATGCGGTATCGACTGCCAGGATGTCGGCGGATGTCGTTCGGGCTAGTCGCCAGAGCCAGCGCTCAGTGGGCTCTCCGGGGAAGTCTTCGGTAACGAGCAAGCTGCATTGCTTAGCCAGTTCCAAGAGCATCGGATGCGAAGCGTCGCGCGTTTCCAAATAGACCGCAAAGCGAAGGCCCAATTCGCGGTATTGATGAGCCAGTTCGCGAGTCGATTGCAATTGGAAAGCATGATGGCGATCGGAGGCATAACGATACGATGCGCTTAGACCGCGATAGATCAGCAACGGACGCTTGTGATAGACAGCCAGCGTGCGAGCGACATCGAGTGCGGGGTTTTCGTCCACTCGCAACGCATGGTGGGTCCAATATACGACGGGGCCTTGGAGGATCCGTGGCTTGTGCCCATCCTTGGTACCTGCCGATGCGATGGCGCGGATGCGTTCTTGCAAGTGCTCAGGTAGCGTTCTGCATGCCCGCGCCCAGTCCTCTGACAGTCCTCGCAAATCCGTTGGAAAGGCATTCATAGAAGGGGCCAGACCCTTTCGGGTTGGTCGCTGAGGGTTGGAATCGACACGCGATGGCGGTCACACATTCTATTGTAGGCGGCCGCATAGCCCTCGATGCGGCGGCCGAAGTACACCTATTCGGGGCGGTAAATCCAACGCCCGCAACTGGAGCAGGCCACCGGATGGCCCATGCGGAGCTGGTCGATGATTCTCGGGGGCAACCCGGTGTTGCAGCCGCCGCAGGAGCGGTCGTCCAAGGGGGCGAATGCTTCTTCGGCGCGGGATGCGACCAGCGAGCGGTACGTATGGGCGAATTCTTCGGGCAGTTCTGCTTCCACGGATTTCAGCTCTTCTTGGAATCGCCCCAACTCGACGTTCAGGGTTGCCAATCGTTCCTTGATGCGGGCTTCGGCTTTGGCCGTGTCGGCCGCGACCAGTTTTTGCTTCGCGTCGAGTTCGACCAATTTTGCATTCAGGTCATCGATGGTTTCGAGGATTTCAAGGATTTCGTCCGAAAGCACGCTGTTGGCTTGCGTGTCGGCTGCGATTTGATCTTTGACGGCTTGAAATTCGCGATTGTTGGAAGCGGCGTTGAGTTTCCCTTGCCATTCATAAAGTTTGGCGTCGCGCTCGCGTTGCTGCAGTTGCTTGCGATCGGCCTCCATCTTCTTCTGCTTGATCGCATCCTTGCACGCAGCGACCGCATCGGCGGCCGATTTCAATTGCGTGTGGGCTAACTGGATTTGCTTGGGACCGCGTTCGATTTGGCCCTTCAAATCCGCAATGTGGGAAAGCAGTTCGTGCAGTCGACGAACTATCGCGTCGGAGACAGGCATGGCGACCTTCCAGAGTTGGCTAGACCCAATAGGCTTGATAAGAATGCTCGATCGTCCCAACACCCTCCATGCCCGAGTTGGGACGCCGAACGAATGTACCGGCAACCGCTCCTTCCAACTAGGCTGGATGCAAGCATTTCACCGCAAGGGAAGAACAATTCGGTGGCTGGCGTGGGGTGATTGCTACGAGAATTTTGGTATCCTTTTCTACGGGTTTCAAGAGATTTCACCAGGAGGATTTCATGCGGTTTCGAAGCTGCGATAAGGCGACCATGGATTGGGCGATGAAGAATGGGGCGACGAGGGATGGGGCGACGAGGGATGGGGCGGCATGGACGGAGCGACCGTCGCCGAGCCGGCGAGCCACCCTGGGCAGGTTGGGTTTCGCGGGGTGGTTTGTGGGTTGCTGTTTGTTGGGGGGCAGTGCCCTCGCGCAACGGGTAGGCCCCAAAACGACTTGGGAAGAGGCCAAGCCCGCACAGGAAGCCCTCTCGGTACCCGATCGCGCTCGCAGCTTGGATGAGGGTACCCAAGAGCCGGTCGAAAAGATCGCACCGGACTTGCAAGCCCTCTACATGCGTTCGCAACAAGCCCAGTCCGTCATCGAGTTCAACAGCGTGATCGAAGGCTGTCGCAACATCATGGGGGACACGACGCGGCAGATCTCCGAACGAGCCTATGCCAAGAAGCTCCTGAGTTGGGCTGCCAACCGTCGTGGCGAGATGCGTTCGGACATGGCCGGCGATATGGTCCGCAACCAGCAGTTGGAGGAGGCGCAAAAACTCGATCAAAGCGCCACCGAGGACTTTTTGCTTTCCATCGAACACGATCCTGCGCGCTGGCGAGCCCACCACAACCTCGGGATCGCTTACGCATTGGCAGGTGCCATCGACGATGCGATCGGGTCGTTCACCACGACTTTGGAACTCAATCCCAAATTTGTCGATGCCTATCACAATCGAGGCGAGATGCACCTGCGGCGCAAAGACATCGCAGCGGCCCTCGCGGACTTTACCCGCGCCATCCAACTCGATCCCAAAGATGCAGGGTTGGTGGTCGCCCGCGGGAATGCGAGGTTGGCTCAAGGAGAAACCGAAGCGGCCCTCGCGGACTTCCAATCCGCTATGAGCTTGGCACCCGAGTCGAGCCAGAATGCAACGCTGTTCGCGGATACCTGCCAATCGCTCGGGCGATGGAAGGAAGCGGCCGAAGCGTATCAGAAAGGTATGAAACTGGACCCCAACCATGTCCGCTGTCTGCAGAATGCAGCCTGGATGATGGCGACTTGTCCTGAGGAGTTCTATCGCGATCCCCCGGCTGCCTTAAAGACGATCGAAAAGGCAATGCAATGTGTTGAAGGGGGTGCAGGTCCGAACTTGATGCACGTGTACGGGGTGGTGCAAGCGGCCAACGGAGAGTTCTCGGCTGCGGTGGCGACGCTCAATGAAGCCATTCAATTGACGTCGGACCCTTCGTTGCGGCGCGAGATCGCGGAGCACCGCAAACTGTTCGAACGCAAGAAACCTTTTGTGCAATCGGCATCTGAGGAAAAACCGCGCTAGCTGAGGGGAATCGCATGAACCCGAGCGAATAGCCGTTTGTCTGTGTGGCCAGGTGATGCGCGACGCGCATCGGAGACGTACGAGCATTGCCCAACTGCGAGCGGTGCTCGGAGTCGATCGGCAATCGTTGGAAAAAGGCCATGAACGCGAGACAACTTGAAAAGCTCGGGGTGCCCACTGAGTGCATTCCAATCGCCATCCAAACCATTCAACGCGCTATTGGAAGCCTCGGGCAGCGAGGCAAGGATGTTCGCGCACAGATCCAAGCCATCGTTGCCGAACCCAACGCTTATTTGGCGGATGAGGTGTGGAAAGCCCTCGCCAGCGAGTTGGTCGATGCGAAGGCCGTCGCGCAGGCGTTGCCCTTGTCGAAGATTGCCTATCCTTGTTGGGGAAAGGATATCGACCGCGCGGCGCATGCTCAGATGGAGTTGGCGTGCCAGTTACCGATGGCGGTCGGGGCGGCGTTGATGCCCGATGCGCATGTTGGCTATGGACTGCCGATCGGAGGCGTGCTGGCTACCGAGAATGCGGTCATCCCGTATGCGGTCGGAGTCGATATCGCCTGTCGGATGAAACTTTCCGTCATCGATTTGGCTCCGCAGGAGATGGAGCAACAGCGTCACCGCTTCGAAAATGCGCTGCAGCGAGGCACTCGATTTGGCGTCGGAGCAGCCTTTGAAACACCCAATGATCATCCGGTGATGGATCAGGACTGGGGGGTTGCGCGATGCACGCGAGAAAAGAAAGATGTTGCGCGCAAGCAACTGGGAACCAGCGGTTCGGGGAACCATTTCGTCGAATGGGGGACTTTGACGCTGGCCGAGGACTCTCCAGATCTGGGATTGGCAGCAGGGATCTACACCGCCTTGCTGTCCCACAGCGGCAGCCGTGGCACCGGTGCATCGGTTTGTTCGACGTATAGCGCCATCGCACGGGCTCGTTTGCCTCGCAAGTATCACGATCTTTTCCCGTATCTTGCTTGGCTGGAAATGGAGAGCGAGGCAGGGCAAGAGTACTGGGCGGCTATGAATCTGATGGGGGACTATGCGGCGGCCAACCACGATGTCATCCATCGCAACGTGACCAAGCTGCTCGGGGCTCGCATCGTTTCCGGAGTGGAAAACCATCACAACTTTGCATGGAAGGAACGGCATGGAGATCGCGAAGTGATCGTCCATCGCAAAGGGGCAACGCCGGCTGGCAAAGGTGTGTTGGGGGTGATTCCCGGATCGATGGCGACTCCCGGATATGTCGTGCGCGGTCGCGGTGAGACTTCTTCGCTGGAATCCGCTTCGCACGGGGCGGGACGATGCATGAGCCGCACTGCAGCGAGGAACCAGTACCGCTGGAACGCCGTCCGCAAGGATCTGGAAAATCGAGGAATCCATGTCCTTTCTGCAGGAGCCGACGAAGCGCCGGGCGTCTATAAGGACATCCACCAAGTGATGGCGGCGCAGAGCGATCTGGTCGACGTTTTGGCACGGTTTGATCCGAAGATCGTCAAGATGTGCGAAGACGGTAGCCCAGCCGAAGACTAACGTCTGGGGGCATTGCGGCAAAGGGTCGCGGCGCAGCAGTCAAAGGGCCGTCTTTTCAACGATCTGACGCGTGGCTCTTGCGGATGGCGGGGCCATGCTTTGTCGAGCGTGGTAGGATAGTGCGAGCATTGTCGAAGGGACGTTTCGACGTCTCCGCGGGAGTGCTTTCCTCTTCACTACCGTGTTTTTCGGAGTATTGCTGTCCCTATGAATCAAGGTATCGATACCAAGAACAGTTCCGGTTTTCGAAAACTGCGTTTTGAAACGATCGATGCATGCATCGCCGAGGTGCATCGGATTGCGGATGCGGCGGAACAAGGCCGATTGTCGACGACTGGCAATTGGACCCCCGGCCAGATTCTGTCTCACTTAGCCGCATGGATCAACTACGCCTACGACGGGTTTCCCATGCGCAAGGCCCCGTGGTTCATTCGTTGGATGTTGAAGTGGCGTTTGCCGGCGATGCTCCGCACGGGGATGCCTCGCGGCATTCGTATTCCGGGGGCCAAGCAAGGAACGTTTGGCATGGACGATCTTCCGACGCGCGAGGCGCTAGAACGTTATCTCAAGGCACTCCAACGGCTCGCGAGCAACGAAGTCGCTCCGCATGATAGCCCGGCGTTTGGTGCTCTCACTCACGAAGAACGCATCCAACTCAATCTGCGGCATGCCGAACTGCACCTTGGGTACTTTAGTTATGCCTAGCAACGATTGACTGCCGCCGTTGCGACTGCCGTCCTGCGCGCTCGCTCAGACCGATTCTACGATTGATCGATCCGTTCCCACTTGAGGGGTGTTTAAAGTGCAAACTCGAAACGCAAGTTGGCTGTTGATGACGATCGCGGTGGCGTGGATCGCATGGACCTTTGGGGCGGCCACGAAGCGGGCTGCGGCGCAGAGTGAGGCATCTGCGCAATCGTCGAAGGAACTGTGGTATGGAGAACTGGATGCTGGAGTTCGCGTCTTTCGTTTTGCGGTGACGTTAGAACATGCCGACGCCACAGCCGAGTGGACCGGAGAGTTGCTGAGCCTCGACGAAGGAGGTAGCCGATTTCGATTGCAGGCTGTTCGTCGCGAGCCCGACAAGATCGCTTTTGAAATCAAGAGCACCGCCGCAGTGTTTGAGGCAACCGTGGACGGTACTCGTTCGCCAGGAGTGTGGAAGCAGCGGGGCGCGACGTTTCCGCTGGAGTTGACCCAGGTCGAATCCATTCCGGAGCCGAAGCTGAAGGCCATTTGGAAGGGGCAACTCGATGCAGGCATCCAAAAGATCGAGGTTGCCTTTCGCGAGTGCGAAGATGGACGCATTTTCTTCGATAGCCTCAGTCAAAAAGCTGGTGGCTTTGTCGCCAAGAAACAAACCGATCAAGATACTGTCGTGTTGGAAGTACCCGGGGTTCAGGGCACATTCCGCGGCAAGTTGAGCGAGGATGGCAGCGAGCTCCAAGGGCAATGGAAGCAAGGATTGTTGCCGCTGAAGCTGCAATTGAAACGCTCTCAACTCAAGGAACTCCAAATCACTGGGCCGATTCGGCCGCAAACGCCCAAGCCACCTTTTCCTTATCAGCAACAGCCTGTAAGCGTTGAGAATCCGAAGGCTGTGGGAGTGCGGCTGGCGGGCACGCTGACATTGCCCAACGGCTCGGAGCGAGTACCGGCCGTGGTGTTGATCAGCGGTTCGGGGCCCCAAGATCGTGACGAAGCCATCCTCGAACATCGCCCATTTGCCGTCTTGGCCGACCACTTAACGCGACGCGGAGTAGCCGTGCTGCGTTTCGACGATCGCGGTGTGGCGGAGTCGACTGGAGACTTCGCATCCGCAACCAGTCAGGACTTTGCCAGCGACGTGCGGGCATGCATCGAGTTTCTCCGGAATCATCCTCGTATCGATTCGGAGCGCGTCGGGCTATGCGGGCATAGCGAAGGGGGATTGATCGCGCCGATGGCTGCGGTCGAGGATTCCAGGATTGCATTTTGTGTTTTGCTAGCCGGGACCGGTGTCCCTGGCGATCAGATCCTTGCGAGCCAAACCCATCTTCTCTTGAAGGCGAGTGGCGTTGGCGACAAGGAGTTAGAGTCGCAAGCTAAATTGCAGCGCGCCGTGCTCGATTTAGGGCTGCGCCGCCCTGCTCTCTCGGCAGAAGAGATTTCTGAAGCGGTACGTGGGCTGATCCAGGAGATGGGCGATCCTGATCAGCCCGCATCGAAAGAAGTTCAAGAGGGCATTTCGCAGCAAGCGAAGTTGCTGGCAGCTCCTTGGTTTCAATTCTTTCTCGCCTACGATCCAGCCCCCACGTTGGAAAAGCTCCGCTGTCCAGTGTTGATTCTCAATGGCAGCAAGGATTTGCAAGTCGATCCGACGTTGAATGTTCCAGCTATCGAAGCAGCATTGCGGCGCGGAGGCAACAATCGTTTTCGCGCGCTGGTCCTTCCCGACTTGAATCATCTTTTCCAAACGTGCGAGACAGGCAGTCCT
>JBKCUI010000092.1:0-2234 GCA_046318495.1 Pirellula sp.
TGAATTACGAGCACCGTAATTAAATAATAAAGCCTGATCTTGCACATACCAAGAAGAAGGAAGTGTCAATGTGTTTCCTGTCGCATAAATGAAAGCAGCGCCAAATGTCCATCGCTCATTTAATTTGTAGCTTCCAACAACTGTTAAATCATGTCGTCGGTCATATTTTGCTGGATAAACCTTTCCATTGTTCAAATCTGGAAATTTACGTTCTGTTTTAGCCCAAGTATAACCAATCCAACCAGTGAAATTTCCAAAATTCCGCTTCAAAAAGAACTCGATTCCATAAGCCCAACCATTACCGAATACCAAGTAATTGTCAGTATTGTCATTTACGTCATCTCCAGGTAATACGCCCTCGGCATATTCGATGAGGTTTTTCATCCCTTTGTAATACACTTCAACTGAAGCTTCGTATTTATCGTTGAAGAAGTTTCGGTAGTAACCCAATGATGCTTGCCAGCCCTGCTGAGGTTTTGCTTTGTCTGTTGTTGGGTACCATATATCTGTTGGAAGCGAAACAGCACTTAATGAAGTTAAATGCACGTATTGATAGTTATAAGAATAACCTCCTTTGATTGAACTATTGTCTTTAAGTAACCAACGAAAGGATATGCGTGGTTCTAGACCATTATAAAATTTAATGACATTACCCTTGTCATAATTAATAGAGGTGTCTTGGGTGCTTATACCATCTCCTTTAATGTAACGTGTAAATGGCCCAACATGTTGATACATACTGTAGCGAAGACCAGCATTGATTCGAATATTTTCATTTAAATCGAACTCATCCATCAAATAAAGCGCGGATTCGTGGCTAAATAATTTTGCAGCATTGGAAGGGTCGAGAAAGACAACCGAATCTGACTCTGCAGAAATACTGGATGGGGTAAAGGTATGGTAAATGTAGTCAGCTCCCCATTTAATTTTGTGTCTAGAATTCGGGAAATAGGAGAAATCTACTTTCGCTCCAACATCTCTGACGCCTGATTTCAGTGAGAACTTGAATTGGTCTTGATCTGATAGAAAACTGAATTGATAATCAGAGAAAGTGGTTGTCACATTCATGAAAAGCTTGTTTGTAAACAAATGGTTCCAACGAAATGCAGCAATTCCATTTCCCCAAGGCATGTCTACTTTGAAGTCATCTTGATTGCTTCTGAACGAGAATTTATCTAAGCCGTAGTATCCACTTAAGAAAATTTTATCCTTTTCTCCAAGTTTGTAATTCATCTTTAAATTCAAGTCGTAGAAATAATAACCAGACCCCGCAAATGGCGAACTATCAGGAATTGCTGCCTTCATAATTAAATCGATGTAGGTTCGGCGGCCGGATACAATAAAAGAGCCTCTGTCTTTTTTCAAAGGGCCTTCAATTGTCAAACGAGAAGAAATTGCACCAATACCACCTTTCACTCTGAAACGTTTATTGTTTCCTTCATTCATATTCACTTCGAGTACAGATGAAATTCTACCTCCAAAATTGGCTGGCATTCCTCCTTTGATCAAATTCACACTTTTAACAGCATCAGCATTGAAAACAGAGAAGAATCCGAATAAGTGTGCCGCATTGTAAACAATACCTTCATCAAGTAAAACAAGGTTTTGATCCGGTCCGCCACCGCGAACGTAAAAGCCTTGACCGCCTTCTGATACGGATGAAACACCTGGTAAAAGTTGAATGGTTTTAACGATGTCTACCTCACCCATAAAGGCAGGCAGTGTTTTTATTTTCTCCACATCGAGTTCAATTTGTCCAATCTTTGTGGAATTTACATTTTCACCTTTCTTCGCGTTTACTGTAACTTCTTGCAATTCGGAAAGGGCGGCTCCCATTTCAAGTCCAAGAGTCACGTCATTCGTTAGATCAATATTTCGTGTTTCGGTTTTTTGTCCTACAGCACTGAATTCAATCACATAATTCCCTTTTTCAACGGTAAGTGAATAAAACCCATAGGTATTTGTAACTGTTCCCTGTTTCAAAGAGGGAATCGAAATCTTTGCTCCAATAATGGCTTCTCCACTTTTAACATCTGTAATGTAGCCACTAAGTGTGCTTTTTCCTTGAGAGAAGGAAAAGAAAGTAATTAGAACAAGAAGGAGCGATAGTAAATTTTTCATAATCTCTTCAATGCGGTGCAAATTTCATCATTCTTCCAACAAGTAGAAAGTATTTTAGTTTAGATGGCTTTAATTCTTTGTGAATGGAAGATTATTTTTGTCTACCCATTGAT
>JBKCUI010000093.1:0-13148 GCA_046318495.1 Pirellula sp.
GATCACTGCATAGGTTTCTGGATTATAGGTTTGGAAAAAGTTACCCGCGTAATTGCCTAGACCTTGGCCAACGTAACCTTCCGCGATGAGTCGAGTATTAGCGGTGAGGTTAATCTTGCCATCGACTGACAATCCAGCGACGTTGATGATCGAGCGGACAGGAATACTTGGATTAATATCGTCTAAATCGAAGACGTTTTGAGTGTTTCGAATTTGGCCAGCTAAGCCGGCAATACCTAGTTCCATCGGTCTTTCCATTCGTCCGCCAGCTAATTCCTCTTTTGCTCCCAACCCCAAGACCCCTCGGATTTCTAGATTGGGCAGGCCATTTCCTTCGGTTGTACGGCGCGTCGCATCGAGCAACACGGTGGAGATAGGATCGCTAAGCGCAGCCTGCAAGGTCGCTTGAGACTCTTCACTGGGCGTCCAGAAGCGTTCTAAGCGAATTTGGCCTCGAAACGTACCGGCATTTCCTGCTCCGCCCATCAGCGTCATCGGAATTACGCCCGGATCGCGAGGGGCGAACAAGTCGGGTTGCAGACCAATCGCGAAACGCCAATCGTAATTCTTCATTTCGCCAAATGCAACAATCGGCAAAACGCCGTAGGTGTCCGAGGTGAGGCTCGAGTTTGACATGTAGAGCTTCGTTAGCGCGCCCGTCTTCCAACCTTCGATCTGCGGTCCATCATAGAGCAGTTGAAAATTCGATTGCCGAGCATGCATTTCGAACGTCGAAGTATCCAGTCCAAATGGAGACGGAGGAAGGAGAAAGAGAGGGCTCCATGGCACAAAGGATCGTTGAGTTCCGTTGACTGTTAGAATGGACAACGTCCCGCTGGCTTTGAGTGTCCCAGCACCGAATAGAAGTTCCATTTTACCATCGGATGAGGGTGGGACCCACGACTCAGTCAACGCGCCAGTCTTGACTTTGCCTGCACTCGAGTCCTGATCTACCAAAGACTCACTCGATTGACTGGCGATGGTATATGGATCGGCCTCGGCACCTGTGTTGTCAGTGTTCGCCCCTAGATTGGTATCTTCTACTGCGGGAGATGTTTGCGCAGAGCCGGAGAGGGAAGCAGTTCCGACGAAGATGAGAAACGATAAGCAGGTCAGGTAACGCATGCCGTCATTCTCCGTGGACCTCGTCCATGATCCGTCCGCTGCCAATTAAGTTGCCGAAAGCATATAGAAATTAGGGAAACACTTAGTCAAGAGGAGTTCTCCCAATTCTCAAAAAACCGTAGTGATCTTCCATGCCCGTTGTGCAGGATTCGCTTGATAATTAGACTATTTGCGAATGCGCTTTTCACCCGCGACACTCCTCCATCGTTAGGGCTAATTGATGTCTAAAGGCAAGCTGTTTCTCTCCACGGCAATCGTTTTGTCCTGGGCTTTTTCTGGGGCAATGTGTTGGGCTCAGCAACCGATTACCCCTGCGTTGGAAGCACGCATTTACTTGGGAGGGGATATCCTCACCATGCGAGGGACGACGCCCGAGTATGTTGAAAGTTTGGTGGTCAAAGATGGGAAGATTCTGTTCGCCGGAACACTTGCCGACTCGGCGAGACTCGCTGGTGCCAACAGCAAACGCATCGACCTGAAAGGCAAAACGCTATTGCCAGGGTTCATCGATACGCATGGCCACTTCGTCTATTTTGGAAAGAACCTAGTCGATGCGAATCTGTTCGACTGCGCCGACATCGAAGAACTTGTTTCGAGGATGAAGAAACAAGCAGAACGCACCCCCGAGGATGCATGGATCGTCGGATTTGGGTATCAAGCAAGAACGCTGAAGGAAGGCCGCGCTCCGACGAGTGAAGAGCTCGATCAAATATCGAACAATCGTCCGGTGATGATCGTCGATTCGTCGGGGCATTTGGGGGCTGCGAATGGAGAGGCATTCAAGGCGGCTGGGATCACAGCGGATACCCCGAACCCCATCGGTGGATCGTTCGAACGCAAAACCGATGGAAAATCACTGTTGGGTCCAATGGAGGAAACGGCTCTTAATGCGGTTCGGAGCAAGCGGCCCGCACTCACCGGAGAATTGGCAGCACGCGCAATTACAGGAGCCGCGGAAGTTTGGGCGAGCTATGGTCAAACCACGGCGATGGAGGCCGGTTTGGGGCTCGGCAACGATGACATCGAAATCGTCCTCAATGCGATCGATAAAAAACTCTTGCCCATCGACCTCTACGTTGCCGCGAAAGACTCATCACTGGATGATACGCTCGCTGCAGCCTACTCCGTCGCATCCCAATACAACCCTAACTCAGAGGGTGTCGTTGAGAAACTGAGGACCGCTCGCCCGGACCTCGATCGGCGTTATGTGAATCGCGTTCGAATGGGAGGGGTCAAGTTCTGGTTGGATGGAAGTATCGATACCGCTTGGTTCACCCAGCCCTACACTCAGAATCCGCCAGGCAAATCCGGTGCGTTCTCTGGATACCGCCAAATACCTGATGAAGTTCTCGATGCCGTGTTTGACAAATATTGGACGAGCGACTTGCAGATCCATATGCACATGAATGGGGATGCGGCTGCGGATCAAGCTCTTTCAGCGATCGCCAAGGCAGTGAAGAAGTATGGCATGCGGGATCATCGACCGGTCTTTGTCCACGCCGCGTTGGTGCGAGTGGATCAGATCGAAAAAATCAAAGCCTATGGCGCTATCCCCAGTTTCCTCACGGGGGGAATCCCGACGGCTGGGGATGCAGTGATTAGGCTCTGGGGGCAGGAACGAGCCGCCATAGCACTTGCCTCTCGAACCTTCCTAAGAAATGGCCTGCCGTTCACCTTCTCACACGACTCGCCTGTATCACCAACCCCCTCTATTCTGGCGTTGGTCGATGCCGGCGTGAATCGGATTTCCGCAAGTGGCCAAGTGGTTGGACCCGAGGAGACCATTCCTCCCTACCACGCGCTCCGAGCCGTTACAGCGATGGCTGCGTACCAACTGAAAGAGGAAACCTCCAAAGGAACTCTAGAAGCGGGCAAGCTCGCTGACTTGGTGATCCTTGAGAAGAATCCACTCAAGGTTGAATCGACCACGATCAAGGACATTCTAGTATTAGAAACCATCAAGGAAGGCAAAACGGTTTTTACCAGGCCCGCTAGCAATTGATAGCGACGCGCGAGCCACCAGCTAGGAACAGTTGGCCGGGTACTCTTGCCAAACTCCCGGATTGCATCGAGGTCAATCCTAGCCCCTTGAATCACAGTCTGTCGCAAGCGTTCGCGTCTGGCCCGCTTCCCCCAGAAAATGATCGTTGTGTTGTAAAGGATCATCCGACTAGTTCGGCGAGATATCTACCTAAGTCGAAGTGAAACAGACCTTCCACCGCTCACGTCGTTCGGCGAGATCGCAAAAAATACGTGCCACCCAAGTAAAAATACGTGCCACCCAAGTATTGCTATCCGTAACCGGGCACGCCGCCCTTGGGATTCGTTCCTCTAATGAATAGGGGTTGCAGCTCCACGGTTGAGTGGGTGGCACGTTGTGGGTGGGGGCGCGGTTCGGCTCGGCAGGAGCCTCGCCCTCCCGATGGCGAGCTACGACTCTGGCGCCCGACGTCGCGACCGCACGTGATGGGCGGTGCCAGGCACGGGGCGGGGTTGTTGATTATGTCTTGCAAGTATGGTCGCTCAATTCGATGATCATGCAGTCGTACTGCGACCGCGCGTCCGACGCATCCAGCATGTCGATTTCGATCTTGTGATCGGCAGGGCCCGCACCCAACGTATCCAACGCTAGACCCGCCATGTGCCATCGACGATCGAACGGTGACTGCGTCAAGGAAACGGACTGGATCTTGTCAAAAAACGTCAAGGTGGTTTTGCGATACCAAATCCCACTCCGCAGCACGACTCCCCAAGGCGTCCTGGCAAACTTGCGTGACTTCAACTTCTTCTTGGCAAGCCACCAAAATCCAGCGAGCGCAAGGACGCCCGCAATCCAACCCCATATCGGCTGAACAACCACACCGAACACCGTGATCACGAGGGAAACCACGATCCCCATTCGCATCACGCGCCGTCCAGCCCGTTTGGACAACGCTTGCCATTCGCAGCCGTCTTCCGTGGAAACGACCTTCGGATTCAGTACCTGCAACACTCCTTGCACGTCTCGCTCGCGAATAACTGGCAAAAACCAACGTCGACCAATCGTCGATGCCGCATCTTCGTCTTCCTTTCCACCTCCTGCTGTCTCAATCCGAATGTGAGCCAATCCAACCATCCGCTCAAGCCACGGACGGTGAACGCTAATCACTTGGATCCGATGACGCGGTACGGTAGCCGACACCTTGGTAAAGAGACCACAGCGAACGCGGAAGTCCTCGCCGTCAAACTCCAACCTGTACCCATGAAAACGCAGCACATACCAGGCTGCGGACAACAGCTTTACAACAAGAGCCGCCACCAAAACAAACACGGTCAGGTAAATCAACGGCAATAGCACCGCGTGCCCGCTGAGCAAATCGTGAAAGAAAAAGCGTATTGCAGCTCCGCGGCGAACCATTTCTCGACGCAATTCGCCCCCCGCACCCGGCTGCGCAACCGGCACATCGAAGCTCCACGATGCCGGATTCAGGCCGATCATTTTGGCAAAACGGTCTTGCCACAAGAAACTCAACAACAACCCCATAAAGACCGCGCCGCGATTGCTGCAGAGCCCCGCCAACAGCAAGCGCGAGGTTGGAATCTCACACACGAGCTCCGATCTTTGGGTTGCATTACTGGTCTTCGAAAGCGACTCGCTGGGTGCATCGACTTGCAACACCACGGATTGCTCGCCTGGTTGCACTTGCATCTCGTGTTGCGAAGCATCAAACGGTCTGCCATGAGAGCGCGATTCGTCGGCATCTCCAAAGATGGAGCTTCGCAGTCGCTTCAATTCCGCCACGGCCAGCACTCGCATCGTCGCCTCGGGTTCGCTGCCCGAAGCCGTCTCTACCCTTACCTCGGCCACCCCGCAAAGCCGATGCAGCGGGTTCTGAACCATATCAATGTTTTGGATGCGAGCGATGGGGATCGTGCGATGCTGGCGAAAGATCAGGCCATGCTGGATTACCAAGTCGCTTCCAACGATTGAGTATCGAAAGGTGGCGAACTTGAAAACAGAAATCAGAACGGCAATCCCAAAGACACAGACCCCGATCCAGAAGCCGATAACCCCGCCGCTAGCAGCAGAAAACCCGGCAAACAAGACCGGGAAAAGATTGCGACGGGCCAGAGACAGGCACTCAAAAACCAACGACAAGGGGTGAAGCGGTCGCGGTCGAAAATGTTGTCCAACGTCGGATTCGGATGCGCTTGAACTCAGCCCGTTCGCTTGGGAATCGAGCATGCTCGTATCACGCGTCGGTAAATCACTGGAATTATCCATGGGATCCATGCGCCAACTTGGTTAGCTGTGTCTTCAGATCCTGTGCAACTGCCATCGACAGTCCCGGCAGTTCAATCGTTGGAGCATGCGTGCCCGCCGTGTGAAGAATGAGCTTAGCTAACCCATAGCGCCGCATGAGGGGGCCTTGCTCGACGTCGACATGCTGCACGCGATCCCGAGGCACGGTGATTCGGTGCTGCCACCAAACCCCTTTTTGAATCTCAAGCCCCACAGCATTCAGTCTCCAACTTAGGTGCCGGTGCTCGAGGGCAGGCCACGTATGCAAGAACCATCCTAAGAGTGCCAGGATTGCTACGAATCCGATCAAGCAAATCATCCATAGTCCCCAATACCAAGGAATCGACTGCGTGGTGACTAGCCCCACAGCCCATCCCAAAAAAGCGATCAAGCCTCCGCCCACCAAGATGCCCACGGCAATCTTGGCGGCAAACCGCTCGGCAGTGACGAAGTCGACCGCAACTTGCTGAAACGCTTCGTGCTGCCATGGAGCGTCCGGTTCCTCGGCAAGTTCCACGGGGTCCGATGAAACCAAGACACCGGCATGAAGTGACCGATGGGTGGTAGCCCCGACAACACTTTCCTCGTGCGCATCGCCCGGCGTGACGGGATTCGCTCCTGCACCCGCGGCATCGACTCCATCAGGCAACGGTTCCTTGGATGCATCGACTTGTTCCTGATTCATTTCGGACTAGGTCTCACTGACTCTGGAAGCGGATAGTTGCTGTGGATTGCCCACCTTGGCTGAACGCCATGAATTGTAGGGCGCGAATTCCCTTCCGTAACGCCCGCGATCGGGCACTTGATCGCAGGACGAAACGTCGCGTTCTCTGGCCGCATTCTTAGTCTCGGAACAGCATCGCTGCCAGCGTTTTTGTTGAGGAACATGTACAACCAAGAGCACGCTGGGACGAGCCGACGAGATTCTCACGATCGTCCTGCGGGGAAAGCCAACGCGTATCGGGGAAAAAGTAGCTGACAGGGTTGCGCCCGCTCTGTTGAACCGGATAAACGCGGCCTTCATGAATGGTCCCCGTCACCGAAATGTCCTTGATCTTCATCGCGTCGCAGGTGATCGGATTCTCGGACAATGCAGTGAAGTTCGCCCGCTTTCCCGGTTCGATGCTGCCGATCTCCGACTCGAGCCCGAGCGAGTACGCAGTCTCGATCGTGACCGCCCTCAATGCCCCTTCGCGAGAGACCCGTTGTTCGGGGGCCGCCACTCTTCCCGACAGCGTCAACCGATTCACTCCGCAGTGCATCAAGAAAAGGGGCTGAGCCGGGGCCATCGGCATGTCCGAGTGATACGAGAACGAGATTCCCGCCCGCTCGACGTCCCCCATCCGTACCAACTGATCCGCCCTTTTCGGCCCCAGTCCGTTCTGTCCGTAATTGTCTGCCAATGCGGTCGTGTAGTACGGATTGCCGCTGACGATGGCCCCTAATCGCTGGATGCGTTCGACTTGATCCTTTTGCGCCACTGCAAAGTGGACGATGACCGTACGATGGTCTTCGCGAGGATGCTTCCGCAGGTTCTCCTCGAGCGTGTTGAGCACCATATCCAACCCGGCATCCCCGTTGACGTGAATATGAAGCTGATATCCCGCATTCCAATAGACTTCAAAGCTGCGTTGGAAGAAATCCAAGTCCATCATCCACTCACCTTTGTGCCCATCGGTGTAAGGCTCGCGGACTTGCATGGCTTGCGAGAAAATCGCGCCGTCGGCGAAGAGCTTCACCCGTTTCGGCAAGTACGCCGTGTTTCCCTCACCCCAGCTAAGCAGCTTTTCCGTTTCTGCGATGACCTGCTCGTCTTCGTAAGCTGCCGTGATCGATTTGCCGTCCGCCAGGAAGTAATACCGAAACGGTGTGTCCGCGTCGCTTAGGACCGCGTTCTGGGCATCTTGCAGTTTTTTCGAAGTCAACCCGCCCGGCTCGCAACCTGTCGTGATTCCGTTGGTGTGCAAATAGCTTTCGACGAATTCTAATCCCGCTCGCAGACGCGCTGGAGAGGCGACCGCCGGTGCGAATTTGCCCAGCACGGCAAAGAGCCCTTGTTCCCAAAAGTGCCCGTCCTCAAAACTCGACTGCGCCTTGGCTCCCGGCGGAAACGAAGCCACGAACTCAGCGGTCACTCCATAGCGCTGCATGGCGGCGCTATTCACGATGAACTCGTGGGCCGAACGATGCCAAACCAAGATGGGGCGCGTGGCGGAGATCGCATCGAGATCCGACCGCGTGATCTTGCCATGGAAGTAATGATGATATCCCCACGTCAACAGCACTTCATTCGGATCGGTCATGCTGGCTTCGGCGCTTTGAAGACGCCGCAGGTATTCGTCGCGATTCCTGGCAGCAGGAACGGTTCCACTCGGAAGCACCCAATCCTCCATGGCGATGATGGTCGATGTCATCGTCAAGGCTGCCAGCAGAGGATGGTCGTGCTGTGCAATGAAACCCGGCACGAGAACATCCTTTTCGAATCGCGAGTCGATTATAGGGTTACGGTCCTTGAGCATCGTTTGCAGCTCCCCGAGCGAACCCACCGCGAGGATACGTCCGTCAGCGACCGCAATCGCGTCCGCGCTCGGTTTGGCTGGGTCCAACGTCACGATTTGGCGAGCCGGAAACACCGTCACCGTCGCGGGTTGCACGGTCGCAGCCGCTACGTCTTGCAAGGTGCGTTCCTGGGAAACGCCCACGGAGGAAAAGGCCGAGATGAGAAAAGGAATCCATGCAGCCTTCATCACATTTCGCATCATTCTTCCACGCTTTCCAGAACACGATTCGCGACAGATCGCAAGCGCGGCCAAAACTCGATTGAAGTCTGGCCGGTCATTGCAGCATCAGTACGACGAGAAACGCCTAGGGCTTCTCCGATCGAAACTCAGCGACCACCATGCCATCGTGAAGCAGTTGCAATCGATTGCCTTCCACATGGAATCCGTTCACTGCCGCCAGCGTTTCGGAAAACTGGTTCTCCAGTTCCATCTGTTCCGGAGGACCGGCCAAGCGAGTGCTGGCCAATTGCCCGAGGGTCACGCTGCCGTTGTCGACCAATGCATACGAGCCTGAAATGCGATTCACGCCACCGAAAACGGCTAGGCGGCCGCGCTCAAAGCGCATCGTCGGAGGCCGTTCGCTCGAGATCGGCTGACCCTTCAGTTGGACCAACGTCCACTCTTTACCGGCGGCGGAGTTCACTTCCGCCATATCGCATACGTGCGCTCGCCATTTGTAAGTCATCCCAGCATTGCTTGCGGGGCGAACGGGTGGCAGGCTGGCGGCGCTAGCGGGGTAAATGGTGACTCCGTCCTTGATCGTTTCTACGATTTTAATTTCATGGATGCGCTGCGGATCCGATTTTGTAGGATCGCGATCGAGGATGACCAAGTCGGCTCGCTTGCCGACTTCCAAGGTGCCTTTCGTATCGAGTTCGTCGTATTGAGCAGCAGCCCACTCGGTCATGGCCTTGAGCCCTTCGTAGGGAGTGACCCGTTGATCGGGCCCAACCGATCGCTGGGTCCGCGAAGTACGATTGACGGCAGACCACAGCATCATCATTTGGTCGAGAGGCGCTACAACAAAATCGGTGTGGTTCGTGGGCTTCAAGCCAGCATCGATCGCATCGCGCATCGGGCTGATGTAGCTCGATTGCTTCTCACCGCGGTTCGCCAAGTGCGCTTCGGCAAAGTAATAGGTATGCAGGGTGTAAAGCGAAGGGCGGACCTTGTACTCCACGAATTTCGGAATCTGATCTTTGCGGAGAAACTGCGCGTGGATCGCTGTCACATTCCACGGACGCGAAAAATCGCCGTTGCGCGCACGCTCATACGCTGTCAAAAACGCATCGATCGCAGCATCGCCATTGCAATGCAGGATCAATGGCACGTTGAGATCGTACACACGCTTGACCATGGCATTCGCGAGATCTTGGGGAAATGTCAGTTCCCCTTTCCAGTCCTTTTCGCCGGAAGGACCACCGGTCAGATAGGGAGTGGTGAACGCGGCGGTGCGGCCTTGTGGCGAGCCATCGAGCGTGATCTTGACACCGCCGATCTTCAGTCGGTTTCGGTACTTGCCCCATTCACTCACGGGTACTTCGGCGAGGACTTTGTCGACCTCCGTGATGAATGGAAACGTCACGACATCGATGATGTTGGCTCCGGCGTCGGTGGCCCGCTGCAGCGTTTGGAACGGCCCGTGCATGGTCGAACCTTCTTGCGCGGTGGTGATTCCCGAACTGGCGTAAAGCAGTTGCCCGGCCCGCGTCCATTCGATCTCTTGTTGGGCGGTCATCGGTTCGGATTGCTCGAAGACCGGTAGAAACGCAGTCTCCATGATCAGTCCCCAAGGCTCCTGCGTGCCGGGTTTGCGAACGATGATGCCGCCGGGGGGAGTCGGCGTTTCAGCACTGAAGCCGTATTTCTTAAGAGCCAAGCTGTTCAACACCGCCCCGTGCATCGAGACGTGATCGATGCGTACCGGGTTATCCGGAAAGGCCGCATCGAGATCATCGCGATTGAGCAAACGTTCGTCGGGCATCACGGTATCGTCGTAGCCGTATCCCCAGATCAACTCCCCTTTTGGGATCTTGCGTTCGGCCGCGTATCGCTTGAGTTCCGCGATGATGCTCGGGACATCTTTGCCCGGTCCAGACGGGGGAGCATAGAGTTTGCATTGATTGGCCACGAGCAAGGAATTGACATAGTGGCTATG
The DNA here is from genome assembly GCA_046318495.1 of Pirellula sp. Taxonomy (GTDB): domain Bacteria; phylum Planctomycetota; class Planctomycetia; order Pirellulales; family Pirellulaceae; genus JBKCUI01. The sequence continues at coordinate 10,127 of JBKCUI010000093.1, forward strand.
GCAATCGAGGAAGCCCGGCAACAGGGTTTTGCCTCCCAGGTCCACCATCTTGGTGGCGTCACCTCGCATGGCCATTGCGTCGGCTTTCGTGCCGGCGACGGCGATGCGTCCATCTTTGACCGCGAGGGCTTCCACGTAAGTCGGTTGCGCACCGGCCATGGTCAGGATCGAACCGCCAAAGTAAATCGAATCGGCGGACTGCGCCAGGGCCGATGGAGCCCATCCCAAAGAGCATGCAGCGCAAAGCATGAACCATCGAAACGCGTGTGTGAATACCATATCCATATCCAACGGGTATGAGGAAAAGGTGCTTCTGTCGACTGACGTGGTTCCCGTCCGATTCCATGGCTGTCGCAATGGAGTTCTTTGTAGCCAGCGTCGGCGTGCGGGAGGGGACCAGAGGTGGCGATTATAGCATGTCATCAGCAGCGATTGCGGTCGCACGAAGTCTCGCGACGGGATGCCGATGGAAGCTCGCTGCCCGTGGAGATCCGAATCCGACACGCGACAACCTCCCCCTTTTTTCAGGGCGACCAGAGTAGGTTGAGTGCGCGCCGCGTTGCGATCGCTTACGATGTTGGTTGTTACAACCGGGCGGTTGTGCTCCGGTTCCCAAGAGGTCTCGTGCGAGTGCGTTCATTGCGATGAACATTCAACCCTATCGTTCGCCCGATCAATTCTGGCCTCCCAAGATGACCCCTTGGTGGTTCTTCTGCGCCGACTTTTTGCGTACGCGCGCCTTGCGACAGCAGCAAATCGTGGACCTTGAAGTGCGCGGGCTCGAACTCCTGCAAGCCTCGCTGGACGCCCGAGCCGGTGTCTTGATCGCACCCAATCATTCGTTTCATTGGGATTCCTATTGCTTGTTGGAAGCGGCTCGCAAGACGCGTTGCCCCTTCTATTTCATGACGGCATGGCAAGTCTTTCATCAAAGCAATTGGTTCGACCGCATGTCGATGCAGCGATGCGGTTGCTTCAGCGTGGACCGCGAAGGGACCGACATGCAATCGATGAAGACCGCCATCGACATCTTGCAAAATCGCCCTCATCCCCTGGTCATCTTTCCGGAGGGGGACGTCTATCACACGAACGACTGCATCACTCCGTTTCGCGAAGGTGCCGCTTCGATTGCACTCATGGCTGCGAGAAAGGCCGAACGCGATGTGGTCGTGCATCCGGTCGCGATCAAGCGCTGGTATCTCCAAGATCCGATCGAGTCTTTGAAGGAAACGCTGTCGAAGTTGGAGACACGGCTGTACTGGGCCCCCAAGTCGCATGCTCCGATCACCGATCGAATCTTGAGGCTCGCCGATGGGCTGCTGTCGCTCAAAGAGCTGGAGCACTTTCAGACCACTCGCACCGGGCCGCTGCCTCAACGCATCCGTTCGCTGGCAAACGATGTCCTGGTGGAAGTGGAAGGCCGATATGGAATCGCCGCGAAAGACACGCTGCTCCCGGAACGGGTCAAGGAAGTTCGCCGCAAAATCATCCAGCAGCAAACAGAAGATGCTCCCACGCTTTCGGCTGAGCAACAGCATCAACTCGCGGTCGATATGGATACGATGTTTTTTGTGACGCAGCTTTACAGCTATCCCGGCGATTACGTTTCCAGGAAACCGAGCCGCGATCGGATCGCCGAGACGGTGGACAAATTCGAAGAGGATGTGTTGGGCGCACCGTACCCCAGCGTTCGCGGCCCCAAGCGGGCTGTCGTGCAATTCGGGCCTGCAATCGCCTTGCCGCGCGGCAAGGACAAGAAGCTGAGCCCCAGCGAATTGACCATGCAGATGCAATCGGCCGTGCAATCGATGCTGGATGGTTTGAATCAAGAGTTCGATGCGACCCATCCCCAAGCCTCAGGGCAATAAGGAGCACTGCATGTTTTCCCTCGATGGCGTTTCGAAGTCCTTCGGAGATTTGCAAGTCCTCCAACCGACCACCGTGGACTTTGCGATTGGCAAGTCGACTGTATTGATCGGACCGAGCGGATGCGGCAAAAGCACGATGCTTCGGATTTTGGTGGGATTGGTGGCTCCCGATGCGGGTACGGTTCGGTTCGATGGCGAGCCGATGACACCTGATAAACTCTTGGCCATGCGACGTCGCATGGGGTACGTGATTCAAGACGGAGGATTGTTCCCGCATCTCACCGCTTTTGAAAACATCAGCTTGATGGCCAAGCATCTGGGATGGAAGTTGCCGGCCCGGCAAAAACGGGTGGAGGAGCTCGCGGAGTTAACGCGATTGCCTACGGCGGCTTTGAAACGCTATCCGGCCCAGATGTCGGGCGGGCAACGGCAACGGGTCGGGATCATGCGAGGCTTGATGCTCGACCCTCCGGTGTTGCTGTTTGATGAACCGATGGGCGCGCTCGATCCACTGGTACGTTTCGATCTTCAAGAAGATCTCCTCAAAATCATCCGGACGCTCGGAAAAACGTCGATCATGGTGACGCATGACATGGGGGAAGCTGGCTTCTTCGGAGACCATGTGCTGATGCTGTCCGAAGGCCAGATCGTGCAGCAAGGGACGCTCGATGAACTCATTCACCAACCCGCCAACGACTACGTGACGCGCTTCATCAACGCACAACGCATTCCCGATGTTTGATTCAAGACATGAGGCCTTCCGCAATGCATTGGATATTCAATCGAGCCCCAACAATTCTGCAGGCATTGCCGCATTCGGTAGCGTGCGTTCTGACCGCATGGCTGTTGCCTGCGGTTTGCTTGGGACAGATGACGCCATCGGAGACACCCACAGTCCGCATCGGATCCAAAGCCTTTACCGAGTCGGTCGTGCTTGGAGAATTGCTATCTCATCTCGCACGCGATGCCGGCGCCAAGGTCGAGCATTTAGCAGAACTGGGCGGCACACAGATCTTGTGGAATGCCTTGCAGTCGGGAGAGATCGATGCGTATGTCGAATACACCGGGACCATTCGGGAAGAAATCCTCAGACCCAAGCCAGGCCAAGCATCCTCGGCGGACACCGAAGCGCAATTGCGTGAGGCATTGGCGCA
>JBKCUI010000094.1:0-9970 GCA_046318495.1 Pirellula sp.
GGGCGCTTTTGGGAAGGCCGATTCAAAGCCCAAGCGATTCGGGACGAAGCGGGTTTGTTGGCTTGCAGTATGTATGTCGATTTGAACCCGATTCGTGCGGCAATGGCGACGAAACCTGAAGAATCCCGGCATACGTCGGCATTTGATCGGATCGAAGCCATGCAAGGGAAGACGATCTCGTCGATGGCGGCTGAGACGGTGGTGTTGACTACCGAGGAAGCGGGCGAAATCCGTCGGACTTCGACTCCGGATCAACTGCGAGCCAGGCGTGCGAACGCCAAGCGAGCGAAGCGCGGGTTTGCGATCTTGCGGGATGCGTGGTTAGCGCCGCTAACACTCGATGAGCGGGGCAACCCCGGTCCGCAAGTGAGTACGTCGCGAGTCCGCGCCAGCGACAAAGGCTTTTTGTCGATGTCGCTGAAGGATTACGTGGCGTTGCTCAAGTGGACTGCGATTCATCGCCCGAGTTTGGGGAAGCCGAAGATGACAGCGGAAGTCGAGCCGATCTTGAAGCGATTGGGGATCGATGGCTCGATGTGGATCGATTTGGTGTGGCGGTTCAAGAAGTACTTTCAAGGGAGCGCGGCGGGGTCGCCGGACTCGCTATCGCAGCACGCTCAAGAGCATCAGCACCGCTGGCGGCGTGGGCAACGGGCGGTGCGGCAGGTGTTTGCGAAGAAGTAGTTTGTGGGTTGAGCAGGTAGGTTGCTTGAAGGTTGCAAGGTGAGTTCGACGCGGTTGCTTGCGAGTCGAACGGGGAGAAGGGCTGCCGATTGGTTCTTGGGATTGCGGCTGGGTTGAATTGCGCGTGCGGTTATGTTTCTCGCGCGAGGTTGAGGTTTGAGTGAACGTGATGCGCGGTCGGCGGGCCTGGAGACCCGCCCTACGTTCCGACGCATCGGCCTAAAGGCACATATTGCGATTCGCAATTGCAGTACACCCAGTACCGTGCCGTTTGTCCGAAGCAATCAATCAGACTTGAGGAGCTTTCAAAGGCCAATACGTGGGTGGCACTTATACTCCTTATACTTCTCTCTCGTTATGCAAACTTTTTGAACTCCGCGAGACGGGAAAGGACTTGAGCGCAGCGTTGCTCCACCGATCCGGTCAAGCGGAAAAAGGAGCGTTTTCTAGCCAACAGGTCTGCTTCGACGCGTCGTTGCATGACCGATCGAAAGACCGCTCCCGACCGATCCCAGGTGTCGTCGTATGGAACGTCGCATTCACATAGGAATACCAAGTCGTAACGATCGCGGCATTCTTCCGCCATTCGTACGAGATCCGGGTGCGCGGACTCATGGTAGTAGCACGAGAACTGCAGAGTCGTGGTCGCGTCCGTATCGATCAAAAAAACACGATTCACCGATTTGAGCAGCTGATCTTCGCGTTGACGATGACCAATCGCAATCTCGACGAGTTGATCCTGTGTCAAGCGGCGATTGACTTGGTGCGCAGCCCAATACTCTCGACCGTATTCGGGCATCCAAACGGTATCGAGTTTGGCGGCTAAGGCTTGCGCGATCGTTGTCTTGCCAGTGGATGGGGCCCCTAGAAAAACCGCATGAGTCACGAGATCGCGGTACACATTCGAGGAGAGGTAACGACGATTCTTGAACGGGTCGCGCCGAACTTCGGTAGCGGAAATGGGAATCGCTTCGCGGCCCTCGTCCACCCGTCGATCGATTGCCCCAAGCGCGATACTCACGTGTTCGCCATACGGTTCGCTCGAATAGAAGTGTGTAATTCCTATGCCGCTCAATCGTTTTTTCAAGTATGCATCATGCTTGGCGGTCGTCGCGGGATCGAGACCTGTTTCCGTCGGGCCGTCCCATGCCTCCATGACCTCCACAGTGGGATACAGGTGTTCGATCCAACGCCTTCGTACTGGGACCGGCGGCACATCGCATTCAGGACTATCGTAAATCAGGACAATCGTATGATCGGTCTCCGCTAACGATGCCTCGATCAATCGCTGATGGCCTAGGTGCAGCGGAGCAAACTTTCCCAATGTCAATCCGACCTTCTTCATCGTACCGATCCCTCCCGCAACCTCTCGTTCCGGAACGCATCCCGCCAACGCACCCAGCCTCCAATCGCCAGCCCGAGGTACAAAACGTAAAGCATGGCCAACACATACAGCTCGCGATGCGCGTACAGCGGTATCGAAACAAGATCGACTGCGATCCAAAAGAGCCAGTTTTCCAGGGTGCGCGATGCAAGCAGCACTTGCGCGGTGATACTGGCAGCCGTGATGCAAGCATCGATACCAGGCGAGTTTCCATCCGTAAATCTAATCAGCACCCAATACAGGCTCGCGCTCATGACCAAGGTAGCAAACAAGGACGTGCACCAACCCCAGGCACTCAGTTTCTCCACACGCACGACGGATGTGCTCACGGACCCGTTTTGGGATGATCGCGATGCGAGCCACGCCCACCATCCGTAAAGCTGGAGGATGGCAAACAGGAACTGCAATGCCGTCTCGGCATAGAGCTTTGCTTCCCAAAGAACGACGGCAGTGAGGAGGACTTGCACAAGCCCTACAGGCCAGGACCAATGATTGCGCACGATGAGGAGCGCCACGCAAGCAAATCCGAACACCGCACTCAATACCTCGATAAAAAACATATAGAATGAACGACTCCATCAAGTGGTTTTCCCGGGAGTATAAACTTTGCCCACACTCGATGTGATCGCTCGACGCGTTGGTGTCCCATGTTTCGTGATTTTCTAAAACGAGTCTCCGCAGCACCCACGAATCCCTCGGTCAAAGTGGAACCGAAAGAGTTCGATATCGCCGAGCTCTACCGCGGCCCCATCCAGATAGACGACCCAAATGCCAACGGCGCGATCCCACTCGATGAGAAACTGCGTCAAGCGTATTTTTGGATCATCAATCACGCCATCATCAGCCCTTTCTACGACATCGAGTACAACGACGGGCCGCATCAGATCTTCGAGTTCGGAGATCGCGGTAATCAAGTAGCGTTTCCTTCCGGACAGAGTTACTGCAGTTTCGTTTTGATGCCACTCCTAGCCTTTGCCGTCCGCGCGAAGTGCTTGCTTGTCGGTGGCCCAGGTCGCGGCAAAACCTCCAGCGCGGTACTGATGGGAGTGTTAGCAGGCTACTCCATTCGCGATGTGCGTCGAGCGATCCAGAAAGGGCAGCCGCAGATGACCATCGCGGACTTGCTCGGCAGCCCGCTCCCCGCGGACCTTATCCGCGCCCAAAGTCTCGACCAGATTGGAATCGCATGGCGCAAGTGGCTGGGCATGCGAGTGAAAATCATCGACGAGTACAACCGAATTCCGACAAGGACTCAATCAGCCCTCCTGACCTTGATGGCCGACAATTATGCGGAACTCTACGACCAGACTTTTGAGTGTCCCCAATCCGCATGGTACCTAACCGCCAATGATGATGCAGGTGGCGGCACCTATCAAGTCATCGAGGCTCTGCGGGACCGTATCGATATCGTTGTCAAAGCACTTCACTTCAACTGTCGATTTCTTAGCGACTTGCTCGACCGTGTCGAATCGGGAATCCGACCAGAAGAATTGGTCCCTCCCGAGATCATTTTTACTCCTGAGGAAACGGACCAATTGCATCGGCAGATCCGAGGCTTGAAGATTCCGGCGGGCATTCGAAGGCGGTTGGAATTCTTCGCGAGCCAGTTTGAGTATTGCGATGCTGCAGCAACGCAGTTCGAATACAAAACCAAGGACACCGTGAAATTGTCCGCTATCGATTGGAGTCAAGTATCGAATCAAGAAACGGGGAGAGACCAGCTTAAGGATATCGGTGCACAAACGAAGAACGGCATTTCCGTACGTGCCATCATGACAATCCTATCGTTCGTGAAGGCAATGGCCTTCTTCCGAGGTGCAAACCAGGTTGAATTGCAAGACCTGAGACAGATTCTTCCGTTCGTCTTGCACGACAAGTTGATCCAGAATCCCGATTGTCCGTTTTTTGAAAGCGCCAATCATGCATCGCTTCGAGCCGATAAGATCACCTGGATTCGAACGATGTTCGATATGGCATGCGCCGAGTACGATCGCTTGCGACTCGACAAAGAGGATCCGGTCCTCAAGATTAGCGAGAAATTCGAAAAAGGCCTCGAAGGCGTGAGCGAGTCGGAAGTTCGGAAACGTTTGATCGAAATCGAACGATTGCTTCAGTCCTGGAGCAGTTCTCGCAAGTTTTACGGAAACATGTTTGATGATGTCCTAAAGCTCAAGTACCTCCATCAGCGCTACACCAACTACTTGAGATGGCTGAGTTGGAGGAAATGAGCCTTGGCGCTCGCCACCATTATGCAACGAGCCACTCCGTCCCCTGTCATGTTGCAATTGCTCTCGGAAATGCGAGAGCAACTCAATACGCGCTTCCGCCAGCGAATTGCCGTCGGGGCCCGAATTGATCCTGCGTTCTGGTTGCGGCATGTGGAGCAATTCATCGCCCCCATCGTCGAGAAGGTCCATGGTTGCGCCCCAGACCGTAGCAAGGAAACGCTGCTCGCGCTTTATGAGGTTGGCCTGGATCTGGCCGCCCTAGGACACTTTTCCGAATCCGGGGGATCGAAGCCTTTGGTGGAATTGTGGCAGGAAACGTTGCCCAGTTTCGTACAGGTTATGTCACTCAGCCCAAAGGTTGTCCTCAGCAGTTTATGCAATGCCGTCCTGTACCTGGATCAGTACTCTCATTCCAAGGCAGAAGCATGGCTGGGCTTGCTTCGAAGAACAGGAGTCTGGTGCCAAAGCCCTGAGCAATTGCTCCACAGCGGCAAGTTTCTAGCATGGACCGCCGGCTTAGCACACTTCCGCCATGGCGCCCTCGAAATCGCGCCAGAACTGCCCTGGCGTGTTTTGCTCGAACCCCTGGGAGCTCCACCGAGTTTTTCGGAAGAGGAAACGAGAGCTTTCCTCAAGAGCCTGGCTATCAACCCATGGTCGCCGCTGGTGCTAAATACGGATATTCGCGAAGTCGCCCGCTGCGGAAACTTTCGAGGATTGGATGGCCCCTTTTTTAGGCCGCCAATTGCTTACCTCAGAAACGGTTCGATCCATGTCACAGACGAGCAATGCCATTGGCGATTGCATGCCGATCGCTTCGGGCACATATGGCATCAGATACCAAACGATCACTCTAAGCCAACAACAACGACTGCAAAATCCACCCCCCGGATTACCGAGGACGGAACCCTTTGCTGGGGACAGGATCGCCACATACGCTGCGATCTTTTGAATGCGACCAGCCAATGCTTCGATGGCTGCACCTTGGCCGTCACCATCGCGAACTCCTATCATGTCTATCTTTTTGCAAGGCCTATGTGATGGCGGAACGATCGCTCGCAAAAGAAATGACGGTTATCGAGAAAGATTGGATGGCCGTTTGGCCTGACGCACTCGCCGATTGGAGTCCATTCATACAACTCCATGCTCCCACTTGGTGCTACGACGAACAAGACGAAACGCGAGAAGCATTGACCGAGAGCTTTGCGATGATCCGGTTGAAGGACCACTCCATTGTGATCAGTCTCCGGCAAGTCCACGGCCTAGGGCTCGCACAGTTTGGCCCCGAGATTCTGGCGCATGAAGTCGGCCATCACGTCTTGTGCCCAGGAGATTTGACCGATCACGCGCGATTGTTAGCGCGCGTGCGCCGCGGATTGCCTACCGTCGAATCGTATGCTCCCTACGTATGCAATCTCTATGCGGATTTGTTGATCAACGATCATTTGCAACGCTCGTGCGGACGCAGCCTAGATCAAGTGTACAAAGCGTTGCCGTCCGAGGCGCCCAGCGGGAATCTATGGCTGCTATACATGCGCATGTACGAAGTCCTGTGGAACCTCGACGCCGAAACCTTAACTCCCCATGCTGTTGCGCCACGTGTTACCCAAGATGCCTTGTTGGGTGCGCGATTGATTCGCGTCTATGCCAAGGATTGGCTCCAAGGAGCGGGCCGGTTTGCTTGCCTCTGCTTTCCGTACGTGGTCCAAGAAAGTGAAAGAGCATCCCAGGAAAAGCGTGTGTGGTGCGATACGGTACAGGCATGCAACGATGGATTTCCACACGGACTCACGGAGATCGAAGAGGACGAATTACTCGGAAACATCCATCCCGCAGAGGACCCAATGCTCACAGGCCTTGATCCCATCGAGGTTGGGGAGGTGCTCGAAAACGGAACCGGCCATGTCGAAAGCTCCCAATCCGGACGGAAATCGATCAAGCGTTTCCGGGAGCCGTGGGAATACGCGGAGTTGCTAACGGCTGCTGGCGTTCAGCTTGGAGATCGCGAGATTGCGATGCGCTACTACCAGGAACGCGCCATCCCCTTCCTGATTCCCTTTCCAATTCGCTACTCCGCCAAATCGACCGACCCACTGCCGGAGGGTATTGATTTGTGGGAGCTTGGAAGCGATCTGGATCGGATTGACTGGCACAGCACGCTGTTGACCAGCCCTTCCGTAATTCCTGGGGTAACAACTCGTGAACGCGCGTTCGGCGACAATCCAGGACACGAGGCAGACAAAGTCCCCCTGGATTTGTACGTGGGTATCGACAGCAGCGGATCGATGCGTGATCCAGCGCGCACCTTGTCCTACCCAGTGCTCGCTGGGACTGTCGTTTCTTTATCGGCCCTGCGGGCTGGAGCCAGCGTCAAGGCCGTGCTGTCGGGCGAACCGGGCAAATCCATTTCTACCGACGGATTCGTTCGCAAGACCCATGATGTTCTGCACACGATGGTCTCGTACCTCGGCACCGGATACGCCTTTGGAATTCATCGACTCGCAGAAACCTTCCATCGCAATACGCGATTAACGCGTCCCGTACATATTTTGATTGTCAGCGACATCGACATGTTCACCATGATGGACGAAACAGTGAGCGGTCGCCTCGGTTGGGATGTCGCCAGGCACGCGATTCAGCGATGCCAAGGGGGCGCAACGTATGTGCTGCAAATGCCAGTGCACACCCACGATCCGGAGGATTCAATCGCGGAGAAAATCGATTGGATGAAGTCCGATGGTTGGAGCGTTTGTCTCGTGAACTCCTTGGAGGATCTCGTCCAATTCGCTCGGGATTTCAGCCGCACGCTGTATCCCACAAGAACCGACGGGAAAGGAAGCCGATCATGAAGCACGAAGGCCCCCTGCTCGAAGCGATGACGCATCGGCTGTCGGAATGCCCGGAAGACTTCCTAGCCATTTGCGACCAAGCCAACGCGTCGCGTTTCGTGGGCGCGTTGATGGAGGATTTCTTCCGACGCTATGGGGATGCCAATCCGATTCCATTGGGGATGCCATTCATCGACGAATGGATGCAAAGTAATCGAGTCGCGAACAACCCTCGGCATTTGGGGATTCTATGCCTAGCGATTTGGCTCTACTACGATCCATGGTTTTCCGGGAGGGAGGAGTTTGCCCGGTCTATCTGTCACGTGCTTCAAGGGGAATCACTCCGAGAGATCGCGAGGTTGGTCAAAGCGCGTTCTCTGCTCAGCGACCCCGATCGCCGCGAAGAGCTCGTCCGGATCTGCTTGAATGGACTGGAGTTGCGCCCTCAAGCGGAATCGATACCACAAGCAACCGATCGCCTCATGAGCCTCAGCAGCGTGGAGCGCGATCGCATCTTGAAGGAAACTGCTGCGGCCGAAAAACGAGCACGCGAGGTTCGAGAGGCCATGGCGAAGACAAAGGCCAGGGAGTCGGTAAGCCGTTACGGAGAATGATCAAAACAAAAACACACCAGGAATCACCATGTACCCAGAACTGACGGAGAAAGAACGCTTCCCTATCCTCAGTCCTCAAGGACGCGAATTCCTGCATCGAATGCGCCAACATGCTGCGGCTCCACTGTGGAACTGGCCGAATGGTGAACAGCTGAATCAAAAAGGATTGGAACGGGTTCAACAGTTTCAACGGGCATTGCGTCAACAGCCAACGCAGCCACCCAGTACACCACCCGATTGGCTCGAAGGATTCGTTGAGCGATGTATTCGAGAAGTCCCTTTTTATCGGCGGCGCACCCCGCTAACCGCGAGACTCGAGGAAATTCCGACCTGCAGTCGATCCGACCTCGCGCCTCGCGTCTGGGATTTTGTACCAGACTCGGAGCCGCTCGAGGAACTGGTCGTTTTCTCCAGCAGCGGCACAACGGGACAACCAACCCGAACCCCGCATCACCCGTTTTCAGCGGCGTGCGGGATTCCGTTGATCGAATACGCGCTACGCGAGCTTCATGGCATTTCGCTGCCGAGGACGGTCGGCGAAATGGCCATCACCAACTTCGCCGCCTATCCGGGGGCCTTCACGACCGCCATCGTCGTCAGCTACCTCGACGAAGCGGGTTGTGTCCGAGTCAACTTGGATCCCTCGGCATGGCGAACGCTTTCGGATCGCGAAAAGTACATCAATTCTTGGCGTGCCCCCATCTGGCTCGGCGACCCAGTAGCCTTCGGCGTCCTTGAGAAACTGGATATCGATTACAAACCACAGGGTCTGGTATCGAGCATCCTCCATCTCACCGATGCGTTTGCTCAAGACTTGCGTAACCGCTACGAATGTCCCGTGGTCGATCTGTATGCCATGACCGAAGCCGGCATCATCGCCGCTAGAACGGCTGATGGATATCGAATCCTCCCACACGATCTGCATGTCGAGATTCTGGATGAACGAGGAAATCAATGCCCCCCAGGCGTTCGCGGCGAAATCACCCTGACGGGCGGTCGAAATCCATTTCTTCCTTTGTTGCGCTATCGCACCGGCGACCATGCTGCGATGGAATCGATTGCAGGTCACCGCGTGTTGACAGGATTCGAAGGAAGGCAAGCCGTCGAGTACCGCGCGAGCGATGGTCGCGTCGTGCACAGCATGCAATTGACGCAGCTCATGCGTCGCTTCCCAGTACAGCGTTACCAGATGCAAACAACTGACCGAGACCGATACGCACTCCGCATTCGCGGAAGCATCGACCGAATCGCATTTCAAAAAGAAATCGCAGACCTATTCGGAACGGCCGTCCAAATCCTTTACGAAACCCAACACGGTCCCTAAAAACCTGGAAAATCAACCAACAGAAAGGCTTGTCCCTCGGACACAGCGATCCGAAACCAACCAACCGCAGCGCATGAACCGAAACCCCTAAGAACCCACCTCAACGCTTCCTCTCGAAAACCAACCTATCCAGAAGTTCAACGCTTAACGAATACCTTCCCTAGAAGGTTGGGGGGACATCGAAACCGAGCATCCGCCCGGCCTTGAAGATCGATTTACAGAGCACCCGCCACGGAAGGCAAGAACGCACAAACAATAAAAAAACCCCGCGGGAACTTGCGTTCACGCGGGGTTTTTTAAAAACCGGCAATACCTACTTTCGCACTGGTGGGCACTATCATCGGCTCGGAAAGCTTAACTACTGTGTTCGGTATGGGAACAGGTGATCCTTTCCGATAAAGTCACCGGGAGAGAACCGTACGAGCGGTAGCCCGCACGGTCCTGTGTTGGATTGGTATCTGGCATTGCAATCAAAAAACTCGGATCTGGCACGTTTAAGTGCGAGATACCGATGGTCAAGCGTTCGTCCGTTAGTAATGGTAAGCTGAACACGTTACCGTGCTTACACATCCATCCTATCAACCTGGTGGTCTACCAGGGGACTTTCGCTATAAAGCTACGAAACCTAGTCTTGAAGAGGGCTTCACGCTTAGATGCTTTCAGCGTTTATCCTTTCCATAGTTAGCTATCCAGCCGTGCCACTAGCGTGACAACTGGGACACCAGAGCTATGTCCAACCAAATCCTCTCGTACTAAGGTTGACCCTTCTCAAGTTTCGTGCGCCCACGGTAGATAGGGACCGACCTGTCTCACGACGGTCTGAACCCAGCTCACGTACCGCTTTCATTGGCGAACAGCCAAACCCTTGGGAGCTTCTTCACCCCCAGGATGCGATGAGCCGACATCGA
>JBKCUI010000095.1:0-8623 GCA_046318495.1 Pirellula sp.
GCTACCAACCCATCGCCCAAGCCCTCTGGGACCTGAAGATCCAACGCCTCGATGGCATGCTTTTGTCCCATGCCGATTCAGACCACTACAATGCCATGGAAGGCCTCATCGAACGCTTCCGGGTCGGTCGCTTGATCACCACCCGCGATGTCCTAGAGCATCCGAACCGAAGCATCCAATCGCTCCTTGCAAAGGCAGAAAAACTCGGAATTCGCATCGAGACCTGGGCCGCCGGCTCCCACCTCAAAGACGCCTATAGGTATCGCTTCGCGGCTGTCTATCCTCTGAATCCATCAACGGCCAAGAAGCAAAACGTCAGCGACAATGCCAAAAGCCTATGCGTCCTGATCGAGTTCGCGCAGCGACGTGTCCTGCTACCCGGCGATCTGGAAAACCCCGGAACGATGCGACTGACAAGCCAACCCGCGATGCACTCGGATATCCTCATGGCTCCCCACCACGGATCCTTGACCTCCAAACAAGATGGTCTAATCGCTTGGTGCAAGCCATCGACAATCGTCATCAGCGGTTCGCATCGCTCGCTCGACCCCCGCGTCTTTGAAACCTACTCACCCAATGGACAAACCGTGCTCCACACAGCCCGCGAGCACGCCCTGCGACTGATGATCCTGCCCGATGGATCGATGCTCTGGTTTCGCGGGCAGGACATCGCAGGGCAAGCGATCCGGTAAACGTCCCGGCTGCCAATGCTCTCACGCACTTCAAGAACGGTGTTCGACACTAGTCGATGCAAGAAATCGAGTACGAGTACGAGTACGAGTAGGAGTAGGAGTAGGAGTAGGAGTAGGAGTAGGAGTAGGAGTAGGAGTAGGAGTAGGAGTAGGAGTAGCAGGGAAGCCAACGCTGCGCCACCACGAAACGAACGCGTTGGGCATTTCGCAGCGGCCCGCTCTTTGGTAGGGTATCACGTCTTATGAACGCCAATCATCATGCCTTGAATCGTACGACCTTGCCGTTGCTCGCAGCCGCCAAGGACCATGCCCAATCGCTGCGGATCGCTTCCCATCCGGTCGAGGGAGGCGGCACCGTCCTCGACTTCGGTTGCTCGACGCGAGGCGGCATCGCCGCCGGATTGCTGCTGGCGAAGATCTGTATGGCCAACCGAGCCGAAGTGAGCTTGGCTCCCAGCGATCCGCAGCGCACGCTTCATCCGCTCTTGTCGGTCTATACCGACGCTCCGGCCCTGGCATGCATGGCATCGCAGTACGCAGGCTGGAAGATCTCCCACGGGGACTTCTTTGCGATGGGGTCGGGCCCCATGCGAGCCAAGCGTGGCAAAGAAGCGGTCTTGGAAGCCATGGGTATCGAAGACCGCTCCGAGAACGCCATCGGCGTGCTGGAGTGCGACGCGTTCCCTGGCCCCGAAGTGGTAGCCAGCGTTGCCAAGGCTTGCGGCGTCGCTCCCTCCGAAGTCACGCTGTGCGTCGCCCCCACCACCAGCTTGGCAGGCGTCCTGCAAGTCGTTGCGCGCTCGATCGAAACGTCGATGCACAAGCTGTTCGAGCTCGGGTTCCCGCTCGAACAAATCCTCTCCGGGCACGGTACCGCGCCCGTGCCGCCGATCTCCAAAGATGCAGTCAGCGGCATCGGCCGAACCAACGACGCGATCTTGTACGGCGGTCACGTCACGCTATGGGTCGATGCCGAAGAGTCGTTGATCCGCGAGATCGCGCCGCAAGTCCCCAGTTGCGCCTCGAGCGATTACGGCAAACCGTTCGCCGAGACCTTTAAGCACTACGGCTATGATTTCTACAAAGTCGATCCTGGACTGTTCGCACCCGGCATGCTGACCATGATCAACGTCCGCAGTGGAAAATCGCTTCGCGTCGGCCGCTTCCATCCCGAAGTCCTGCAGCAGTCCTTCGGCGAAAGCACCGCTTGATCGGCCCCAGCCTTTCATGACCACACCAGATGCAACGCCCCCCAACCTTGCGTCCACGGAGGCTCGCTGATGCCCGACGCGCCAACCCCTTTGAATGATCGACCGCAACCTGCGCCGATGCCGAGCAACGCGCTGCCGTCCTCTGGTCTGCGCTTAGGCGTGCTAGGATCGTCCGATGGCTGGTACATGCGCGATTTGCAGCGCGCATCCGAGTCCCTAGCAGGGGACCGTCCGGTCCAAATCGTACCGCTGGCCTTCTCCGATCTTTGCGTGGCGTATGCAGGCGGTCCCGCTCCGTTTGCCCTGGCGGCGCCCCGTCGCAACGAAGCGGACAGTGCGACTTGGGAACGGGACGATTTGCGGCAACAAGTCGACGGGCTCTTGGTGCGGACGATGCCCCTCGGGTCGTTGGAGCAAACCATCTTTCGGATGAACGCTTTGCACGCGGCCGAGCGGTCGGGAGTGCCGGTCATCAATGCGCCCCGTTCGCTTGAAATCGCCATCGACAAATGGTTGACCCTCGATACGTTGCGCCGGCATGGGCTGGAGATTCCGCAGACGTTCTGTTGTCAGACGCGGGCTCAAGCCATGGAAGCATGGGAGCGTTTGGGAGGGGATTGCGTGGTGAAGCCGATCTTCGGTGGAGAAGGGCGCGGAATCCTGCGGGTCGCCGATGCCGACATGGCGTGGCGCGTCTTCAGCACGCTCGAGCAATTGCAGTCGGTGCTTTACTTGCAAGAGTTCCTCCGTAGCCCCGGTTACGATTTGCGGTTGTTGGTCATCGACGATGCGGTGTTTTGCGTGCGTCGCGAAAATCCGATGGACTGGCGGACCAATGTGGCCCGCGGTGGCCGGGCCGTTGCCCAAGAAGCGAGCTTCGAATTGGTTTCGATCGCATTCGCAGCTTGCCAAGCCGTCGGCGCATGGATGGCGGGCATCGACGTGCTGACGACCACCGAAGGCCGTCACGTGGTGATCGAAGTCAACGCAGTACCGGGATGGCGAGCGACGGCCGGAGCTTTGGACATCGACATCGCAAGCGTGGTCCTCGAGCGCTGGGTCCGCCGCGTGTGCAATGCGAACGCGTGATCGAATCCGCGGTTCGAGAGTTGGACCCCGCCGACGACGCGTTCTTCCATGTTCAAACAGCCAGAACCGACACGAGTCCCCGGTGTCCGCTTTGCTCGTGCTCAGGCCGTCAGGACGGTGCTCGTGCTCGTAATCGCCGCGCGACGAGCACGAGGGCGGAACTTCGCAATGCTCCACCCATCGCGGAGCAAGGGCGAGCCTAGTAGCTCCTATCGAGTTGGCACGCGCACCGCATGCAGCGGCCTCCTAGGATCCCAACAATCCGACCGTGCGACAAAATAGTCACAGGCCATTCCCCCCTCTGCAGAGTGCGCGAAATCCCAGCCTTTCGCCCTTTTTTCAGCTTGGATAACGGGAAGTTAAGGGCGTTTTTAACAACCTTGTTAGTGAATAATCCTTGAAAAATCGTTGACTTTATGGCGAGTGGTGCATTAATTTACCAACATGTCCACTTTTTTTGATTCGGGGTCGTAGCCGACACTTTGTTTCCAGTCGCAGTTGCGAGCTGAAGACAGCCAAAGTCGGTCGTTTCCGGTTGGAGATCGTGGTTCCCGGGCGCTGCTTTGTCCTCCCTTGAAGTAGTGCCCCGAAAACGACTTGCCCCTGATTTTTGTTTCCTTGGGGGCTGGTTTCTTATATTTCTATTTTGTTAAGGGGTTTTGCTATGCTTATGCGCTCGCGCATGCGACGAATGGGTTTTACCCTCGTCGAACTGTTGGTGGTCATCGCCATCATCGGGATTTTGGTCGGGTTGCTCTTGCCCGCCGTTCAGTCGGCTCGTGAAGCGGCTCGTCGTATGACCTGCTCGAAGAACGTTCGAGAAATCGGTCTGGCTACGTTGAACTTCGAAAGCGCCTTCAAGAAGTTGCCGCCTGGGGTTATGACCCCGGTGACCACCCCCTTGATGCCCAGCGCTCCGCTCGGAATCGAGTGGAACATGCACAACGGGATCGGCCACTTGGTCCACATCCTGCCTTACCTCGA
This sequence comes from Pirellula sp., assembly GCA_046318495.1. GTDB lineage: Bacteria > Planctomycetota > Planctomycetia > Pirellulales > Pirellulaceae > JBKCUI01. The sequence goes on from JBKCUI010000095.1 coordinate 3,977, forward strand.
ACTGCGTCAGATTTCGCAAGTGTTCGAAGCTGAGATGAACCTCAACCCAGACATCACCGGTGTCGGGGCTGCTTCCGGTACCGATCAACAGCTCAAGAACGTTTACTGGTGGAACAACGACTACGGCGTTTCCCCTCCAGCTCGTCCTTCGGCTTGGACCGCTGCTCAGAACAACATCCCGATCTTCTTGTGCCCATCGGACATCGCCGATCAAGGCCTTGAGTTCTCGATCTTGTTCCAATTCGCCTTCACCGGTGCAACCGCTTCGTTGCCAGGTCACAGCTTCTACTACGAAGGCAGCCCCTTCGCAGATTGGCACCGAACCGTTGGTAAGACCAACTACCTCGGTTGTGCTGGCCGTTCGGGCAAGACCGGTTCGACCGCTTTGGACCCAGCCGGTCCTGCGGGTGCAAACCTCGGTGTTCAAGGCATCACCGCGGACGACCTCGCTGGTTGGACCCAACCACGTAGCAAGACCCGTCTTCGCGACGTGACCGACGGTACCTCCAACACCTTCTTCTTCGGTGAAGTCACCGGTCAATGGCGCCGTCCAACGACCAACACCAGCCGACAAATGTCCTTCTGGTGGGTTTCCAACACCGGACAAATCACCCGCTTCATGATCCCCAACCCAACCATCAACCCACCGGATTGGCGATCGGCAACTCAGTACGGCGAAGGTCGTAAGTTCCACAGCCTCCACGGCTCGGGACTCCACATGTCCTATTTGGATAACTCGGTTCGCTTGGTTCCGTTCTCGACCGAAGGTCGCCTGTGGTACATCATGGGTGGTATTCGCGAAGGACTCACCGGCGCCATCGAAGAATAATCAGGAAGGAAAGCGTTCATGAATTTGGTTCGAATTGCGGTACTTGGAATCGCCTTGACCACCCTCGTCGGATGCGGCGGCGAACCCGCTAAGGGAACGGCAATCCCGTCAGCAAATGCTGCGGCCAAGCCACCTTCGGGATCGACCACCGTCACCAATGCGGACGGTACGACCTCCGAAACCACTTCGGCTGGCAAGACCCAAGATCCCGTCGAGTAAATTCGTTCGATCGCCGTCGCTCCAAACCAGCACGGCCGTCCAACTCACGAAAAGGGCGTCGAGAAATCGACGCCCTTTTTTCGTTTCGGCAGCCTGTGTTTCCAAGCAACACCGGCAGGCTATTCCCCTTCAATGCACTCCATGCAAATCTGACCTTTCCATTGCAGGTACAGAAAATCGGCCGAAGCGTTTGCAGGCTCGGTGGCATAGACCGACTCGCCGTCGCTCAACACATGCACTGCATGCGATGCATCCTGAATCGCCTCGCAGAAGACCGCGCGACGCCCCAGGAACGCGAAGACTCCTTTGGGAGTGATCGATTCGTAGCCTTCGTCTTGCAATCGCTCCACGCATGGATCGGCCCACGATCGCTCATGAGATGCGAGTTGGCTCCAGGCATAGCGTTGTTCGCTCGCATCCTCCACGTCATTGGCCAAAAAGATCTCCCAGCAGCGATCGGTCGAAAGCGACCTCAAGTCGTACGACACAGCGGCGGAGAAGGGGCCTGAGAATCCGATGTTCTCGATTTTGTCTTGACCGAGCCGGTACTCGTATCGCAAGAGGAAACAATCCTGGGGTCCTTCGAAACCGGGCCATGAGAACGTGCGCTGCTCGACCAGTTCGATGGCATGCGGGGGAATCGCGAACTGCTCTGGTTGGCTCAACCATATCGCGAGATCCGCTCGCGCTTTGGCCAGCGACGTCAGCCACTGTGGATCGATGCGATCTTCCATGCCGAGTTCATTGGCATACGCGATGGCACGCGTTCTGGTCGCGTCGTCCTGGACCATGTCCAAGAGGAGTTCCTTGGCCCGATCCTCGCCTAGCTTTGCCAGCGCGAAAGCGGCTTCCGCCTTGATCCGTCGATGGCGAAGATCGAGGGCTTGCGTCAGCTTGGGGATGGCCCGCGCGTCTCCGATCATCGCAAAGCTATCGCATAGCGACACCAGCAGCGACACGCTATCGAACAGCATGCGTTGCACGCGAGGGACCGACTGGGAGAATTTGGTCGGATCCTCCTCGAGCGCAGCCAATTGTTGCGCGACACCTCCCGCCAGCGTTACGAGAGACTCCAAACGGGAAGCGGCCGGATGGGGTTGGGTGCCCCGTTTGCGAACGCAGTGGTTGGCCAAATCCAAGGCAGGGGATAACACCGAAGGTTCCGTCGCATCCAACAGCCTCGGGTAGACGTCCTCGATGTTCCAATGATGCGACTGCACCAGCGCGCCGATCGCTTGCGATGCCTCCGACCATTCCGTCGGTGGTTGTTCCACTAGCAAGTCCACCCCGACGCGAATCGCCGAGGGGACCTTGGCCCCGAGCATCGTTTGTAGCAATAGGCCTTGGCATTTGGCGAGCCCCAGACCGCGTGTTTGAACGTAAAGCCGAGCGCTTTTCTCGGCCGCTAAGCGTTGGACGAAATGCTCGGTCTCAGAATCGTAGGTGACGGCTGTGGAACGCACCAACTCCAGCAGCCAATGCCCGAGCCGCGACACGGCTTGTTGCAGCGTGTGCTTGGCGGCGTGCCCCGAATCGGCTCGCGCGCGGAGATCGGGAATTTGCAAGAACTGGTCGGCCAACAAGATCACCGCCAGGGGTTCTTGGGGTTCGGGCCAACGGAGCGAAATCGCGTCCGCCGCATGCAATTCACGCTCATCCACCGGTTCCAATGCATCCGAGCCTGAACTGCGAGAGCCGTGCGCGGGCGCTCGGCGATCCGCCAAATCGAACGCGCTTTCTAGGCGGTTCATGCATTCGCGGGCCCATAGTTGGTCCTCAGGGGCAAACTCAATCGGGGTGAAATCCATAACAAAGTTCGTTCTTTGCATTGATAAAGGAGGGGTCGACACGGTATCGTAGAGAGTGTTGAAAAGAGCATAAAGGTGCAGTCAGACGGGAAGAGCCGGATTTCGCGCCAGGAAGGTCGCGCCCGCAGGAATCTCTTACAGATTCCCCAGGACTGGGGTCCATCTTGGCGGCGTATGGCCGGCCACCGCGGGGCCGCCGTTGTCCAACCCTCAGTTAGTTTTTGAATGAATCCATCCGTTGCCGAGTCTTTCTCGGACTTAAATCTCTCTCCCATCATGCGGAGAGCACTCGAACAAATGGGCTGGACAAAACCCAGCCCGATCCAGGCCGGAGTGATCCCGTATGCCCTCGAAGGCTACGATATCCTCGGTCAAGCTCGAACGGGAACCGGCAAGACCGCATCGTTCGCCATCCCTATCTTGGAACAGCTCGAACCGCTGCGCGATTACCCGCTTCCCCAAGCCTTGGTCTTGGTTCCCACGCGGGAACTTGCCGCCCAAGTCCACGGTGAGTTTGTGAAACTGGCCTCAGGCTGCCCCACTCAAGTCCTTGAAATTTCCGGCGGCAAGCACATGCGCCGTCAGCTCAATGCCCTCGCCGAGGGAGTCCAAGTCGTCGTCGGAACGCCTGGCCGCGTGATCGATCACATCCAGCGCGGCTCGCTCCGGCTGGAACGGCTGTGGTGCATCGTGCTCGACGAAGCCGACCGCATGCTCGACATCGGGTTTCGCCCCAGCATCGAGCGCATCCTGCGCCGCTGCCCCGAGAACCGACAAACCTTGCTCCTGAGCGCGACCCTCGACCAGCGCATCCGCGAACTCGCCAATCGCTACCAATTCGAACCCATCATCGTCGATTGCTCCGACAAGGACGTATCGGTCGAAACCATCGAACAACGATTCATCAGCGTCTCCCACGACAACAAGATGAATGTGTTGCTCGAACTGCTCGAACGAGAACGCCCACCGCAAGCCATCATCTTCTGCCGAACCAAAATCGGCACGGCCAAGCTCCATCGCCGACTGGAAAAGCACTACCTCAATCGACCGGATCTGACCGTGCGATTGGGCACCATCCACGGCGACATGAATCAATCGCAGCGCGATGCGGTGTTTCGAGCATTGCGCGAAGGTCAACTCGACATCCTGGTAGCGACCGATGTCGTCGGTCGCGGCATCGATGTGTCGTCGATTTCGCACATCATCAATTACGATTTGCCGGGGGATTGCGACGACTACGTCCACCGCGTCGGCCGCACAGGCCGCATGGGTCGCTCGGGGATCGCGTTTTCGTTCGTCACCAAAGACGAAGGGGAACTGCTGACCGAGATCGAGCAACGCATCAATCGGTTGCTGGAACGAGACCCGCTGTCCGAACCACCTCCCACACGAACTCTACCGACGATGCCGCCGCCGTCGCCTCGCTCCTTCGAAGCCAATTTCGGGGAAGCCGCGCCCGTGGGTGAATCCAAGCGGCCGCGCTGGAATCGCGTCAAGAAGAAGTCGGGGCGGCGCTAGCCGCATTCCCCTCAGCCGCATGGCGTTAGCCGCGGTTCGAGCGTTGGAACACGCAGACGCGTTCTTCCATGCTCGACCAGCCAGAACCGAAATGCTTAAACGCGCTGAACGACGATCGCGTTGAAGTGAGAATCCACGCCGGGGCTAACTGCCCCCCCGCTACGGCAACCAGCAACCGCGGCTCGGCCGCGGATTCGGTCTCCTGATCGTGCTCGCGCTCAGCCCGTCACGGCGGTGGGCGGGCGCGTAAAAGCCGCCCGGGGGTAGGGACGC
>JBKCUI010000096.1:0-10289 GCA_046318495.1 Pirellula sp.
CGCTCCATCCCACGCGAAGCGTGCCCCGTACGGCTTGTGCCTGTCATTTACCGCTCTCATTAGACGGATTTCCTTGGCTGCTCTTGCCTGCGGATGAAGGGCTGATGAAAGGTACTTTTTCGCGCTTAAGCGGTTTCTTGTTTGCGTTGTCTTGCTTCGCGACCGCACGCAATAACGCAGCCAGTTCATCATGCGATTGCTCGGGTGCACTGACAACCAAGGTCGATCCAACCCTGGTCATGGTTGCGGTCCCTCCGGCAACCCTCCCTGCCTTCACGACGAACTGTGGTTCCACACGCTGCCCCAACTCCTTCTCTGTGCTCTCTGTGCCTCTGTGTTTCCAATCTCAAGCCCGTCAAAATCCAGACACCACATTAGCGCCCCGACACACTGCGATCGCAGAAGTGAGCGAACTGGGTTCCGCACTGTTGCGAAAAGGATGGTATCGATGCCGGAAACGGAAGCGAACGAGGCAAGGGTGCTCGGGATCATTAGCATGATCCACGATTGTGCGAGCGGGAGGGATCATTAGCATGATCCACTACGGGCTTTGCCTATGCTACAATCCCGTGCCTATACCATCTGCTTTGGCTCTTGTTTTGTGGAACTTCGCATGTGCACGCGTCGATGGCGTCCTTGGATTGCAAACACCGTTCTTCTGACTCTTTTATTGGCTGTCAACGCGAAGGCCGTGGCACAAGACCGACCCGCTGAAAGCCGCCTGAAGACCACCGTCGCGACCGATGGAGTCGTCGCCAAGTTCGTAACCGAGTACACCGCAGACGGTTCGACGCTCAATCGCCGCTTTCGCATGCCGACCGATCCGATCGGATACGAATTCCGCGACCGGCACTTCGAGCAGTGGCGCGAACGGTTGCAATCCCTCGACTTCGATGCGCTCGGACTCGACGACCGCATCGATTGGGTTGCGCTCCAAGCCGAAATCGAACACGACCAATCCGAGATGCTTCGCCTGCGCGAGCGGCAGCAGTTCGCCAAGCTGCTGGTCCCGTACACCGATTGGATCTTGCAAGTCTGCGCCACGCGCGAACATGGAGTCACTCTCCCCGCCGAAGAAATCGCGGCTCTCTTGGATCGCGTGCAACTTGAAGCCAATCGCTTGGCAAAACGGCCCGCGGATGCCCTGGCAAACGGCGGTCGCGATGCCGCCATCGATCCCATCGTCGCGCTCGAAGCCAGCGACTTGATCGACGGATTGCTTCGCATCCTGGCCGATACCCACCGCTTCCTCGACGGCTACGACCCAGCCTACACATGGTGGTCCGCGAAATCCAATGAAGCCGCCCGCAATGCGCTCACAGCACACCGCAAAGCGATCCGCGAGAAACTGGGCGGCTTGAACGAAGCCGACAACGACAAGATCGTTGGCGTCCCCATCGGCGACGAAGCCCTACGCGAACATCTACGGCATGCCTGGATCGCGTACTCGCCCGAAGAGCTCATTCGAATCGGCGAACAAGAGATGGCTTGGTGCGACCGCGAGTTCGCCAAGGCCGCGACCGAACTGGGACTCGATGGCGATTGGAAAAAAGCCTTGGACCAAGTCAAATCGCTTCACGTCGAACCCGGAGATCAGCCTCGCTTGATCCGAGAACTGGCATGGGAAGCCATCCATTTCCTGGAAGCTCATGACTTGGTCACCGTCCCGGATTTGGCCAAACACGGCTGGCGAATCGAAATGATGAGCCCAGAAGCCCAGCGCATGAATCCGTACTTCCTCGGGGGCGAAAACATCATCGTCGCGTTCCCAACCAACGGCATGACGCATGCCGAAAGGCTGATGAGCTTGCGCAGCAACAACATCCACTTCTGCCGCGCTACCGTCCATCACGAACTCATCCCAGGCCACCACTTGCAATACTACTCCAACAGCCGGTTTCGATCGTATCGCGAAGCTTTTCGCACCCCGTTTTGGACCGAAGGCTGGGCGCTCTATTGGGAGATGCTGCTTTGGGATTTGAACTTCCATCAATCCCCCGAAGATCGCATCGGCATGCTGTTCTGGCGACGCCACCGCGCCGCCCGCATCTTGTTCTCCCTCAACTACCAAACAGGACGCTGGACGCCCGAGCAATGCGTTCAGTACCTCATCGAACGCGTCGGCCACGAACCAAGCGCAGCAGCCGCCGAAGTTCGCCGCTCGTTCATGGGTTCCTATGGTCCGCTTTACCAAGCCGCCTATTTGCTCGGCGGACTGCAGATTCGCAAACTCCACGAAGAGTTTGTTCAATCTGGCAAGATGACCAACCGAGAATTCCACGACGCGATCTTGCGCGAGAACCATCTCCCGATCGAACTGCTGCGCTACAAACTGACCGGAACCCCACCGCAAAAGAACGCAGCGCCGACGTGGAAGTTCTACACGTTTGAGGACAAACGCTAGTCGCAATCGTCTAACGACGCCATGGCACGCCCGAAGCCATCCGCATCGCAGATCGTCCCCCCGTGCTCGTGCTCAGTCCGTAAGGACGGTGCTCGTGCTCGTAATCGCCGCGCAGTGCTTACCACTAAAATAGAGAGTAAACGTTCATCATCGAGTAAACGTATCTCCCTCTCGCTGGCTCGTTTTGCAGTTGCGCAATGCGGATCTCATTCCATTCCACTTCTGGGTTTCCCTCTTGTTTTTCGTACTCGTACTCCGCGTGAGCAGTACTCGTACTCGTACTCGACGATAGGGCAACGAGCGGCTTCCCCATCCCAACCCGAAGCGTTAGCGAGGGATTTCCATCGGATTTTCGTACTCGTACTCCGCGCTAGCAGTACTCGTACTCGTAATCGATGATAGGGCAATGAGCTGCTTCCCCATCCCAACCCGAAGCGTTAGCGAGGGATTTCCATTGGATTTTCGTACTCGTACTCCGCGCTAGCAGTACTCGTACTCGTAATCGAAGTCACGGCAACGAGTACGAGTACGATTACCATTTCATTGAGTACGAGTAGGAGGGGAACCTACAGTGCGCAACTTCACAACTGGCGGCGTCGGTGTTCGTATTCGCGCGCAGTGTTTATCGCCAAGACATGGAAAACACGTTCATCATCGAGTTAAAGTATCGCTCCCTCGCTGGCGCGTCGGGCTGGTATTCGCGAGGCACGCTAACGACCGCTCGCAGCCGGGGAACTAAGGCTCCACTTCAAACATCGGCATTTCCAATTCCGATGCGATCGCCGTTAGCTGCTCATCGGTTCGATCGGAGTGCTTCCGCCCCCAACCGCGATAGATGGTCAAACCTTGTTTCCTCGCCAAAATCTCACGGCGCGATCGGAACTCCGGTTCATCCGGCCAACCTTCCACCACTTGATGCCAATCGCATAGAGCTCGCATCGCCTGGTCCATGTACTGCCAATACGCCAACCGATCGGTTTGGAGGAACACTCGCCCGTCGCTTGCCAAGCGGTTCAACATCAGCACCATGAAATCGGGAGTGAGCATCCGAAGATTGGCCTTGTTCGGATCGGCGTACGGCTGTGGATGGTAGATGTGTATCTCCGCAATCGACTCCGGAGCGCAATAGTCGTGCAGCAATCGCCATCCATCGCACACCGCGAATCGAACGTTGCCCAGTCCGCGTTGGTTGGCGCGGCGCGTGCCGTATCGCACGACGGCTGGCAACGAATCGGCCGCCAAGTGATTGCAATTCGGTCGTTCCACAGCCGAGCCCAACGTATAGCGTCCATTGCCGCAGCCGATATCGACGACCAAGGGAGCCGAGCGTCCGAAGGTCGCCCCCCAATCGACCGGTCCAGCTTCGGGCAGCCGCTTAAGAGCAGTCGCCGCCCATTGCGACCGCTCTAGGATCTGCCCTGCGATCGGAATCCCAAATTCGTATTCGATCTGTCCTGGCTTCAATGCAGGTGCAGCACCGCGGCGCATGTTACGTCGTTTCATGGCGTTCCTCGCTGGCGATTTGCATTCGATAGCGAGCCCCAACGTCGACGTAATGACGCCAGCCCCGATCGATCATGGCCGCTTCGCGTTCGCCCGCTTCGCGGACCACTTTGGCAGGCATCCCCATCACGAGCGAATTCGGCGGAATGATTTTGCCTTCGGTGACCAAGGCTCCCGCAGCCACCACCGAACCTCGCCCGATCACCGCACCGTTGAGAATGGTCGCTCGCAATCCGATGAGACAATCCGATTCCACGGTCGCTCCATGCACGATGGCCCCATGCCCGATGGTCACGCGATCCCCGATCACGACGGGGATCCCGGGGTCGGCATGAATGCAGACCAAATCTTGAATGTTCGTGCAATCTCCGATCTCGATCCGATCGGCATCCCCGCGCACCACCGCCCCGAACAGCACCGTGCAGGAGTGACCAAGCTTCACATGCCCGCGCACCGTGGCTCCAGGTGCAATGAAGCATCCTTCGCCCACCAACGCGCGTTGGAACGATAGATCGACGTTGTCGTCCACATGCACCTCTCACTTTTGGTCATCCGTCCACGATCGTGCGATTCCCTCCGGTAGGAATCGCCGCAACCCCATAGCCACTTGCCTACTCTACATCGTTCCATTCTTCGCTCGGGAATGCTTTCCATGCCATCTTACCACAAGCGGCCTCGGGCAACTGCGACGGCAATGCGCTCAGTGATCCAAACCGACGCACCCCAACCCGAACCAACCTCTTTCGCCACATCGCGCCACAATCGGAGAAAGAGGATTCGGTGGGTTGGGCGGTAGCGAAGATACCGACGGCAACGCATGGACGGTTGGGGAGGGTTGTAGGATTGGTGGCGGACAGGCGGCCTGCGTTCCAGCACTTGTGGTCGAATTCAGGAAAGATCCCCGTCCATTCCATCCGTTAGCGAACAATTGATGGAGCGTCGCATTCGGCGGGGCTCCCTTTGCCCATTCCCGTTCCAAACCGTGATGGAACCGCGCCATGTCCGATCCTTCCAAAGCTTCATCGACGAACCGTTCGATCCGCTGGGACATGGTAGGAGTCGGCTTGTTCGGATGCAGCGCCATCCTTTGGATCGCCATGCTGACGCACGACCCGGCCGATGACTTGACCGCGGTCTTCGGCACCCCCGTTTCCTCCGAACATGCGGCTTGGTACCAACCGACGGCATTTCCCACCAATCCCAAACCTCACAATGCGTGCGGCTGGATCGGTGCCATCCTCAGCCAGGCGCTCTTCCAATCGTTTGGGTGCGCTGCATACCTGGCCGCATTGCTGGTCCCGCTGGCCGGTGTCGTCTGCTTGCGACAACAACCCTGGGCCTCGCCGCTGGGACGAAGCCTCGGCTGGACGCTCGTCTTCGCTGCTACATGCTCGCTGCCCGATCGCCTAGGACTCCATTTGCCAGTCTCTTCGCCCATCGGCAGCGGAGGCTATCTCGGCAAACTGATCAACCTTTGGCTCGACCACAACTTGGCCCATGCCGGTGGTACCATCCTGGTCCTCTGCGGCCTCATCATCGGACTGCTGCTGAGCACCGAGTATGCCATCCTGCGGTTCATGGGACGAGCAGTTGCAGGTAGTCGCACGGCCTCGCAACGCGTCAAGCTACCGACGGTGCCTTGGTTCAAACGGCGCGAAGCGGACCCCGAAATGTACGCGTCGACCCGTTATGGTTTGCCCGCCTCCGTAACGATGTCGTCCGATGGACCGACGACCGATTTGGGAGCTGCTGTTTCTGGCACAGCGTCTGCATCGCTCAACGCTGCCTCGGCTGCCAATCCCTCTGCCAACGGAGCGCGCGCTGCAACCGCTGCAACGCCCGCCGCCGAGAGCGAAACCGAATCCGGCCCTGCGATCCGTATCGGCCGACGCAACACGGCTTCGGTTTCCACAGCAGATCTTGGAGGTGCCTCGAAATCGCTTGGCCGAACCGACTTGATCAACCCCAAAGCCAAACCGCTGTCTGCCAATTCCATGACCGCGGGATCCGAGGATGAAGACCAGGAGGATGAAGACTGGGATGAGAACGAAGATGGCCAACCCGTAGTTGACGACCAAGCACACGTCTCCGACGAAGACGCCGCCGAAGGCGAAGACTGGGAGTACGAAGAAGAAAGCGATGACGACGACGCGGACGAAGACGGCGCTGATGCCGATGAAGACGACGCACCTGCGGTCGCCGCGCCCCGGGCTGCAGACAAGCCTCCAACTCCCGTCGCCCCCCCCGCGTCTACGGTGCGCGTGAAGAACGGCAAATCGCGAGGACAAGTCGACCCCGAACAAGAGAAAGAACATCTCTACAACACGCTCAACGACACCAAGCTACCCGCCGGCTCCGAGGAGTACGTGCTACCCGGGTTGGATTTGCTGATCGAAGGAGATGATTTCTCCTACGACGAGCAAACCGAAGAAGTCAAACGCAAAGCCCGCGTGCTCGAACAAACCTTTGCGAACTTCGGCTTCAACATCCGCGTCGTCGAAATCGAAACCGGCCCGGTCATCGCACAGTACGAGATCGAACTCGAAGCCGGCCTGCGACTCTCCAAAATCACGGGCCTTTCGGATGACTTGGCCATCGCTTTGCGCGTCCCCAGCGTCCGCATCGTCGCGCCTATCCCCGGCAAGAACACGGTCGGCATCGAAGTCCCCAACGAACGCCGACAAGTCGTTCGCATGCGCGAAGTGATCGAGGAAGGGGCAGCACAAGTCCGCAAAATGAAGATCCCGCTCTTCCTCGGGAAAGATGTTTCCGGCAAACCGCTCTCGGTCGATCTTGCCAGCCTGCCCCACTTGCTCATCGCCGGCCGAACAGGTACCGGGAAAAGCGTGTGCTTGAACTCCATCATCTGCTCGATCTTGATGGCCCGTCGCCCCGACGAAGTCCGCATGCTGATGATCGACCCCAAGATGGTTGAGCTCAGCGGCTATGGTCGACTGCCCCACTTGATGCACCCCGTCGTGACCGACATGCGCAAAGCGGAAGCGATCCTCGCCTGGGCAGTCGACAAGATGGAGGAACGCTATGCCTTGCTCGCCCGAGCTGGAGTGCGACACATCACCAGCTACAACCAACTCGGTCGCGATGAGTTGCACGATCGGCTCAAGCCCGAGACACCCGAAGAAGCCGAGTACATCCCCGATCACCTCCCTTTCATCGTGATCGTGGCGGACGAAATGGCCGACTTGATGATGACTGCGGGCAAAGAAGTGGAAGCCCACATCATCCGCCTGGCGCAAAAGAGCCGAGCTGTTGGAATCCACTTGATCCTCGCCACCCAAAAACCAACGGTCGATGTGATCACCGGCTTGATCAAGAGCAACTTGCCCGCGCGGATCAGCTTCCAAGTCGCCAGCCGGACCGATAGCCGTGTCGTGCTCGATGAAAACGGTGCCGACAAACTGCTCGGCAACGGCGATATGCTCTTCTTGTGGCCGGGGACCAGCACCTTGCTTCGGGGTCAAGGCACCTACCTCAGCGACGAAGAGATCAACAAAGTCGTCGATCACTGCAGCACGGGTGAACAGAACTTTGTGCAGGAACTCGTGCAACTCAAGGTACAGCAAGACGAAGAGCCGACCGCAAAACCGGGTGCTTTGAAGAAACGCGATGAGCTCTACGAAGCGGCTGTCGACATCGTCGTTCGCGAGGGACGCGGCAGTTGCTCGCTGCTGCAGCGGGCCTTGGGCATCGGCTATGGGCGAGCAGCCCGACTGATCGATTTCATGGCCGAAGATGGAATCGTCGGGCAGTACAACGGATCGCAAGCCCGCGAAGTGGTCATCAGTTTGTCGGATTGGGATGCGATGCGAGGGGCCGCAGAACCGCCGGCGCCCAAGACGCGTTCGAACAAAATCCGGCGAGAAGACGGCTGGGAAGAAACTCCCAAGGTCCGCACTCCCGCTTCGACCATGGCCGTATCGCGCAATGAGGACCCCCAGCCCACCCACGTAGCCTCCTTGGTTTCCAACCCTTCCGAGGATTCCGAGTACGATGACGACGGCGACGCTGCATCGGACGAGGAAGAAGGCTTGTGGGACGAAAAATAGCCTGAGGAGGAATGGTCCGAGTCTCTCTCCTCGAGATTGCTGTGCCGCCCTTGGAATGGCCCTTCATGGATTCTTAAGGTAGCAATCCGTACGATCGTGGTTTGGGTTGGAACGACAGCCGGCCAACCTCGAAGAGAAAGAGGCTGGGGCTGGCATCGAATCACGAGTGTTTCCTATGCGTGTGTTGGTCGTCGAAGACGAACCGGATCTTTTGAATTCGTTGGCCGAATCGCTCCGCGAAGTAGGCTACGCGGTCGACGTGAGCCTGCGCGGAGATGAAGGGATTCACAAAGCGCTTTCGTGGGAATACGACGTGATCGTTCTGGATTGGATGTTGCCGGGCCTCAACGGCATCCAATTCCTGGAAAAACTGCGCAAACAGAAGGCGACTCCGGTCCTTTTGCTGACGGCTCGGGATACGGTCACCGATCGCGTGATCGGATTGGATACGGGAGCCGATGATTACTTGATCAAGCCCTGCAGTTTGCGCGAACTGCTGGCTCGGATGCGAGCTTTGATCCGCAGAACGACCGGGCATGCCTCCAGTCTTATCGAACTCGGGACCGTCGTGTTGGATACCTCCAAGCGGACTGTGCAAGTCGACGGCAACGACGTGGCCCTAACGCCGCGCGAGTATTCCTTGCTCGAAATGCTCGCGCTGCATCGCGGCAAGCTGGTCACCCGGACGATGATCTACGATCACTTGTTTGATGAAGACGACGACTCGCTGTCCAACATCGTCGACGTGCATGTCTCGCATTTGCGCAAGAAACTGGGGAAGGATTTGATCGAAACCCGGCGCGGGCAGGGATACATCATCCATGTTTAGGTGGATTGCATCCCTCGGACCTGCGATGCGACGAGTTGGACGATCGCTGCGATGGCGCATCTTGGCTTGGTACAGCGTGATCTTGGCCTTGTCGCTGCTCGTCATCAGCCTGTTGTTGCTGTGGCAAACTGCGCGTGGAGTCTGGGTCGATGTCGATAGCGATCTGATGGCAGGTGCAAAGCTCATCGATGGTGGTATGCGACGATTGCCTCCCGAAGTGTTGGCTACGTTCTCACCCGATGCAGGCTTGCGGCGTGACACCATCCATCGTCCACCGCCGGGAGGCCCGCCATGGGACAGTCGTCCGAGGCGTCCAGCCGGTCCCGACGACGTCAATCGCCCGATGCGTCCTCCTCGAGGCGGACCGCCCAACGGAGGCGAGCGGCCTCTTGGCCCGCCGCCTCGCAATCCACCAGAGGGGATGCGCTTTCCCGCTCCCGATGGCCCCGGTGGGGAGATGCCGATGCCGCGTTCCAACGCGTGGCTGGTGCCGGACATCGCCCCAGCGCCGCTCGAACTCGACGCCTTCCTCTCCGACGAGCAATCGCCCGACGAGCCGGCCCCCGACTGGGCACCGCAGCGCGATGCATTTGAGCGCTCGTTGGACTGGATCAGGCTGGAGAGGATGGCCCCCCTGCGTCTGGGCATCGAGGACTCGCGCGCATACAGCTTGGTTTGGAGCGCCGATGGCACGTTGTTGCATCGCAGTCGTCTGCCTCGCGAGGACATCGACTTGGGCGAGGACGAAATCAAATCGATCGCCTTTGCAAACCCGACCAACCGCACGATGCGACAGATGCGAGGCCCATTTCGCGAAGTGTTGCTGCGCGGCCCCGACGAATCGGTGATCTGCGTCGGTATGGATGCTTCGCGCGAGATCGAGCGCATCGGCGCGTACGCTCTGTTCCTGCTGCTCTCGTGCGGCACGGTTTTTGGCATCGCCTTAGTCGGCGGCAACTGGTGCCTCAAACGAACCTTGCAACCGCTGCGCGAAATGGAAACCACCAGCGCCGCCATCCACGCCGAGCATCTGGATTGCCGCTTTGATGTGGCCTCGATGGATCGCGAAGTGGCGGACGTTGCCAGTTCCATCAACACCATGCTCGATCGATTGCAACAAGGCTTTGAACAACAAAAGCAGTTCACGGCCGATGCCTCGCACGAACTGCGGACCCCGTTGGCGATCATGCTTTCAAGCACCGAACTGGCGCTCAGCCGCGATCGCTCGGCCGAGGTCTACAAACGCGAACTGGAAAAGTGCCAACGCGCTGCCAGTCGCATGCACGGATTGGTCGATCGACTGCTGACCCTGTCGCGACTCGATTCACAATCGTTGGAACCACCAAACGAAACGATCGCCCTGGATGCCATCGCGATCGAGCAAATCGAGCTGCTTCGAAGTTGGGCCGGCGAACGGAACATTGCACTTTCCGCGGAAGTGGAGCCCTGCAGCCTTGCAGGAGACGCCGACGCGATGGGGCGATTG
>JBKCUI010000097.1:0-2980 GCA_046318495.1 Pirellula sp.
AACACGAACGACACGAAAGATAGGAAGAGGGTCGTTTTTCGTGTGTTTCGTTCCTTTCGTGGTTCATGGTCTTCGGTTTCTTTCGCCCAGTTCTCAGACGCGAAAGTGCCGAATAATGTGGCTTGGAGCAGTGCGATTGGATTTGCGTTAGGGTGAATCGCCAAGAATTCGGGTGACGAAGGCTTCCACCACACGCTGGACCTCTGCGGGATGGTCGCGGTGCAATTGATGGCTGCAGCCCGGGAAAGATGCGACGTGGCAGCCGATGATCGTTGTGCGGACGGTATCTGCGTCGGCGTCGGTGAGCGCGCCACCTGCGGCCGGATCCGCTTGAAGCAGCAGTGCGGGACAGCGGACATGAGATAGCGCCGCCGGGAAATCGAATCCGTCGAGCCAACGCCCTTCGATGACCGGAGTGAGAACCTCCGGGTCGAGCCGGCTTAGACATTCCGCACTCCAGGCGAGGGAAGGGCGGTCGCGCACGTCGCCCAGACGCTTGAAGCCTCCTCCACCGGTGGGCAGTCTTATTTCCGCTAGGGCGGCGGTCATTTTTTCAATGCGGCCACCGCTTCGAGCGACCTCCCGCATCCCGGTAAACAGCGCCTGCCACGCGGTCCCCGCGATGCGGTTTCCCATGGTGTGAAACGGCGGATCCTCCAGGACGATGGCTCGCACTCGTTTCGGCAGTTCCGCAGCCACGGCGGCCGCTACCATTGCTCCTAGAGAATGGCCGAAGACAACGAGTGGCTCACTGACTTCCTGGCGGACGAAGCGCACGGCATCGGCGATGTAATCGGTGACGAGATACCCGTTGGCCCGTGGGGACCCGCCGTGACCGCGCTGGTCGAGAGAGATGACCTTGCAATGATGCGCGAACGCCGGAAGAAGCGGCTCCCAGTCGGCTCCGCAGCGTGTCACGCCGTGGAGCAGCAGGAGAACCGGGCCGTCACCGCAAACGGTGCGGTGCAGGCCGGATACTCCTTGGTTGTCTGAGCGATCGTGCGTCATGCCTCGGGACTCGTTTTGTCCATCCCGCCGGACCTTGCGTCCAGGCTGGTGCGCCAGTCGTTCCAGCCTCCGTCCACCGAGGACGGGGCTGCATGCCAATGCGGCATCGCTTCTCCGGTTGCGGGATCACGACTCGGAATCGGCAGCATCATGATGCGTTTGCAGGCGCGCTTGTAATCTTCATCGCTTAGGAACGCCTCCTGAATGTCGTCCCAATCGCGTCCGTCTGGGTATCCGCCACACATATGAATATCCTCCGATTGAGCGATCATCTCATGGCTGACGCCGGCGGGGATAACGACCACGTCGCCGGTGCTGATGCGGATGCGGGTCCATCCGCCTTCCCCGACGGAAAGATTGAACTCCATCCAACCGTTTGCACAGCCGAGGCACTCGTGCGTGGTGGAGTGAAAATGCGCGTATTCGTAGACGCCGGGATAGTCCCAGTTGTTCGACCAACCATTGGAACGAAAACGAGCCTTGACCGCCTCGGCACCGCCAGCCGGTATGGCGTTGCGGTGCACCAACAAGGGAAAACGGTTATTGGGGATTTTTCCTTGGGGTTTGGATGGATAAACCTCTGTGTGGATCATCGGTGGGAGTCTCCTGGATCGATCGGACTATTCTCGGCGGCGGCACCATAAGGCACATTCCGGCCTCCATAACGACGAACCCGCATGTTGCACTGTTCGGCATGACCTACAAAGCCCTCCAGCATACACAGTCGCGAGCCGTATTGGCCGATCAAGCTTGCGGCCTCGTCCGTGAGGATTTTTTGATAGGTGTGGGTCTTCAGAAATTTTCCAACCCAAAGACCTCCGGTGTAGCGCCCAGCCTTTTTGGTCGGGAGGGTATGGTTGGTGCCAATCACCTTGTCGCCATTGGCGACATTGGTTCGCGGTCCCAGGAATAAGGCGCCGTAGCAGGTCATATTCTCCAGAAACCAATCATCTCGGTCGGTCATGACCTGCACGTGCTCGGACGCGATCTCATTGGCCACGCTGAGCATTTCCTCATAGGTATCGCAATGGATCACCGCACCGTAGTCCTGCCAGGATGCCCGTGCGAATTCGGCCGTAGGCAGGATGCCAAGGAGACGATCGATTTCGGCCAGCGTCGCTTCGGCAAGGGGTCGTGAAATCGTCAGCAGGATGGCCGGCGAGTTGAAACCGTGTTCGGCCTGGCCGAGCAAGTCGGTCGCGCAGAGCTCGGCATCAACCGTCTCATCCGCAATGACCAGCGTCTCCGTTGGTCCGGCGAGTAGATCGATGCCTACACGGCCAAAGAGCTGGCGTTTTGCTTCGGCCACGAAGACATTTCCCGGACCCACGATCATGTCAACCGGATCGATGCTGGCGGTACCCAACGCCATCGCACCAATCGCCTGCATGCCACCTAGGACGTAGATTTCGTGCGCACCGCCAAGGTGCATGGCCGTGACAATCGCGGGATGAGGAGCGCCGTTTTGGGGTGGAGCAGCAGCAATGATCCGTGGCACGCCGGCCACGGAAGCGGTCAACACAGACATGTGGGCCGACGCCACCATTGGAAATTTGCCGCCCGGCACATAACAACCCACCGATGGCACGGGGATGTTCTTGTGACCAAGGATCACCCCGGGAAGTGTTTCGACTTCCACGTCGGTCATGCTGGCACGCTGGGCTTCCGCAAAGCGGCGGATCTGAGCCTGGGCGAATTGGATGTCTTCGAGGTCGCGGGCCGAGACCTTGGCCATCGCCGCTTCAATCTCGGACGAACTGAGCCTGAAGCTGGGCGGGGCGTACTTGTCGAACTTGACGGACAGTTCACGCACGGCTTCATCGCCGCGAGCGGCAATGTCGGCCAGTGTGCTTTCGACAATACCACGCACTTTGGCATCGTCTTCAGCTCGTTGGGCTTCGGGCTTGCCAGTCTTGAGATAGGTAATGGCCATCGAATTGGAAGTGTTCCGGTGACTGTTGAAAGTTGAAAG
>JBKCUI010000098.1:0-11607 GCA_046318495.1 Pirellula sp.
CTTTTGGGACCGCGCACGCGTCGATATAGTCGCGGGACCGTCTCCCTGTTGTGATTTAAGACTTCCGGGGAGGCAGCGATGACACGATAGAGCCCATGGCGATGGCGCACGAAGTCGGGGGTTAAGACTTCGATGGTGGCGCCGGTGGCTTCGCGCACGGCCAGGATGCATTGGTAGAAGTGATCGCCGCCGCCGTCGGGTAGATCGTCGCGCGTGACCGATGTGATGACGACGTGCCGAAGTCCCAGACGCAAAGAGGCTTCGGCGACGCGCTGCGGTTCATCGAGCTGAAGGGCTTCGGGGCGTCCTCGCGAGACCGCGCAAAAGCCGCATGGTCGCGTGCACACGTTCCCCAGGATCATGAAGGTGGCTGTCTTTTGCGAGTAGCACTCCATGCGGTTGGGGCACTTGGCGTTCTCGCACACCGTTTCGAGCTTGAGCTCGCGCAGCACTTCCCACGTGAAGCCGTTGGCGTTCCCTTTGGGGACTTCGCGCCGCAACCACGAAGGCAAGCGGCGGCTGGGCTCGAACAGAGGCGGGCTTTGCATGCACCCACCGACGCGGGCCGGGGCCGAACCGACGACGTTCAGGGGATTGGCCGCGGTCAATGCTTCGGCCGTCGGTCGAGGATCCGAGCCGAGGATGGGCAGAGGGCTGCGGGGCGACGGTTTGGTGGAAGAAGGAGCGTCCATAGAAGCGGAACGGTAAAGACGGAAAGTTTAGGTTCGGCGGTCAACGGTGGAGTCGGGCAACAACCCTAGAGCCAAGTCTGGCGAGCGTTCTCGAGGGGATCCATGGCCGTCGGACGGTGTGCTTGGCCTTGGCAATCTATCGCGCGACTACGCAGTGTATACCGCAAATGCCGCAGCGTCTCCAACATTTTGCCTGCGAGAGCGTTGGGGCGAGCGGGAGCCGCAATGCCAGGACGCGCGGACTGAAGGCAGCAGGAAGCTAGGGCCCAAGCCGATGCACGCGTTCGGATTATGCAGGCTATGCGGAAGAATCCACCTGGGAAATTCCTACCCAAGATCTGGCCAATGAGGGCTGGTATGACTTACATTGATAAATGGGCCCTGAGGTTTATGCGGCCTGTAGGAAAACGGACGGCGTGGGCGTTTGATCGCAACGTGTCCCAATTCGCAACGTGTCCCAATCAAGGTGATCAAGACCACGATGAAATCGGAAGCTGGTTCGAAGTGCCCTGAATCCTTCGGCTCCAATCGAGGGAAAGGGCAGGCGATGCTGCAGTTGTCTCACCGCTTGTTGGGCTGGATGTGCCTCGCGATGGGTGGGTTGGCGGTGGCCGTTGCCCAGCCGGGATGGGCTGCCGAGTGTCCGTTTTGCTCCGCTGCATCGCAGACGCTTCGTCAAGAGAGCCTCACGATGGATGTGGTGGCCATTGGGTCGTTGGTAAGCGATGGACGGCTCGACATCGACGGCAACGCGACCTTTGTCATCGAACGGATCTTGCGCGGCGAATCGCTGCTCGAGAAGGGGCAGAAGATCGAAGCCAATTACTTTGGGCCCGGCAAAAACAATAAGAAGTTCCTGTTGCTGGGAGTAGATCCACGCAACTTGGTCTGGTCGTCTCCGCTGCCTCTTTCCGACGATGCTGAAAAGTACGTTCAGGCGTTGCAGTCGCTTCCTGAGGATTCGGTTGCTCGATTGGAGTTCTACCAACAGTACTTTGAGCATCCCGATTCGTTGTTGGCTCGCGACAGTTACGACGAGTTTGCGTTGGCTCCTTATGAGGATGTCAAGAAACTCAAGAGCAAGATGCAACGCGAGCAGTTGATGGAATGGGTCCGCGACCCTCAGATTTCGCCGGACCGCAAGCGATTGTATTACACGATGTTGGGCATTTGCGGCACGGAAGCGGATGCCGTTGAGTTCGAGTCGATGATTCGCAGCAAGGACCCCGATAAGCGAGCGGGGCTCGATGCCTTGATCGCAGCGTATTTGATGCTGCGAGGAGACGCTGGGTTGGCGTTGATCGACGAGCAGTTTTTGGGCAATCGCAAGGCCAGCTATCCCGATGTGTACTCGTCGGTCATGGCGTTGCGTTTCCATGGAACCGAAAGCGATCGCATTCCCAAGGAAGCGATTCTCAAGTCGATGCGTCAATTGATCGAGGCCCCGGACCTTGCGGATCTGGTGATCCCGGATCTGGCGCGATGGGGGGATTGGAGTCAAGTCGATCGGTTGTCCGAGTTGTTCAAGAAGTCCAACGACGAAAACTCGTGGGTGCGCGTTCCCGTTGTGAACTACTTAAGAGCTTGCCCGTTGCCGGAAGCGAAAGAGCGGCTCAAGGAACTGGAACTGATCGATCCCAAGGCGGTGAAGCGTGCGTCGACGTTCTTCCCGATTCCGACGCCAGCAGCCCAGCCGGCAAAGAAAGATGGTTCGCCGACTTCTTCCAAGATGCAGTGGCCACAGCCCAACGGGATTGGGACTGCGCAACAGCACGTGGTCGAGCATCGCTCCGGGCATGCCGCTGGCGTGCCGATGCGGTTGACCACCGATGCCATCCACGGATGGAGTTTGCGGGATGGGGGATGGGAAACGTATAGCTTGCATGAATTGGACACCGCGGCGAACGCGGTCGGTTCGACGCAAGCCGCCTTGGCAGTGGGAGGCGCAGTCGTTGCGAGATTGCCCTCGGGAGCTGCGGTTTCGCAACCGTTGTCCTTGCGAGACGATCCTGCATTTGGGATGAACTCTCGGACGCTCATTTCCGTAATCGCCTGCGGAGGGATCGCGTTTGGAGCCGTGATGATCATGATCACGGGTGGCCTGATGTCCGGGCGGTGCGCGATTCTGGGTTGGTTGTTGCGATCCGACGATTAGCAACCGACATCACTTTGCGAGACCAGAGCGTCGACATGAGCATTTCGACCCAATCAGGGGGCGTTACCCAGAGCTTTTCCGTGGAAGCAGACGAGGCCGGCGATGACTACGGATACCGTTCGGTCAGCCGAGCGGCGGTGTTGGGCGTGGTTTTTTCGCTTCTCGGGTTGTTGTCGTGGGTGTCGCCGCTCCTGCTGATCTTGAGCGCCGTCGGCTTGCTATTCGCCTTGGTTGCCTTTCGCAATTTCCGCTTGTATCCGACCGAACTCAGCGGCAAGCCGTTGGCATTCGTCGGCGGCGGTTTGGCCCTGTTGGCGTTGATCGCCAGCCCCATCCGACACACCTATATCTACTACACCGAACTACCGCCAGGATACGAGCGAATCTCGTTTGCATCGCTCAAGAGCCCATTGGGAGCTCCGGATTTTCCTCCCGATTCGGCCATCGCGCTGCACGGGAAGAAGGTCTTTCTGAAGGGATACATCCATCCGACGTCGGTTTCGAGCAATGCCGCCAAGAGCTTTGTTTTGGTCCCGGACTGGGCGACGTGTTGCTTTGGTCAGCAGCCCCCGCTGACGCACATGATCGAGGTTCGATTGACGGGCGAGCAGTTTGCCCAGAAGTCCCTTAAACGGCATTCTCTGGCAGGAACTCTTATGGTCCGTCCCTACATGAAGCCAGTCGAGGGGTTGCAAGGGGTGTTCTACGAGTTGGAAGCCGACCACTTCCAGTAGGCTCTGTTTGGGCAAGCGCTCGACCGCTGGGCAGGGCTTGCGATGCGCGGAAATCGCACGCTGTGCAGGTCGGAGAAGTCAGCTGGCCACCAGCATTCGCGACCGGGAAACCGGCCTCTCGAGCCGTTTTTAATGGAATTGTCCATCCTGCATAGGGGCTGATTGCAACGTGTTGCCCCAAATGTTCCCGGACCGTCGGCGCATAAAAAAACCGAGGAGAGGATTCACACGAGCAAATCCTCTCCTCGGCAGCCTCTTCCCCAATCGACCCCACACACACAACCTAACAAGTCGACTAGGGAATTTCTCTCACTGAACGGGTGTTCCAAAGGTCCGGGGAGAGCGGACAATGCTTTGGAATTGGTTTTTTGGTCTGATCTGCTCGATGCGGTCGTTCAGTCGCCGCAGCGTCAGGAAAATCTTGGAGGAAAACCTCGGTTCCCGGGTCGATGGAACCGAGGTGTTCAGGCGTTGCTCACTCGGATTGCTCCTCGCGAACATGGTCCATTAAGAATGCAAAGAGCGTGCCATTCACGGGGATGAATCGCAGTTCGGGTGGCGAAATCCGGTAAGCTAGGATGGCAAGCAGCGACTTTGCGGAGATTTTCGCTGTTGGCTGTATGGCTTTTTGGTTTTTTGGCCGTCTCCATCGGGGTCGCAATCGTCGCCATTAGGCCTCTGGAAATGAGGCGAGTCGCATTTTGATTTTTGAAATATCATTTTGCGACAAATCGGGCGTTTGGATGCCGAGGGATGCGGGCGGCCGATGGATTCCGAGGGAGCGCGAACGGGTTCGAGATCGAGCGTGTTGCTAGCGAGAGTCGATGGTTTGTTCTTTGGGCAGAAGGCAAGAATCGAGCAGCCCATGGCAATCGAGAGCAGCCGGTGGCAATTGAAGGTCGGCGAGAGGGGCGAAGATGGTTTTTCGAGTCGATGAAACGTTGTGGTTAGTGCCAGTGGTGCATGGCAGCGGAAGTTATGCTCGAGCGCTCGTGCATTGGTTGCTGGAGCATCCGGCAGACGCTTTGGCGGTGCCGTTGCCTGAGAGTTGGGGCGATGCGGTGTTGGCGGGCGTGGAAGCCCTGCCTGCTGTTTCGATGGTGGCTCAAGTCCCCGACGAGCAGACCGAGCAGGATTGGGAGTTGGAAGAGGACGACGAGGGACAATCGGACGACGGCGACGAAGCAGACGGGGGATCGCGCGGGCGAGTTGGGACGATGGTCCCGATCGAACCGTGCCAAGCGGTCATTGCAGCCCTCCGTTATGCCGTGAGCGAGCGGATGGCGATTCACTGGATCGATCCTGAGTCGGCGATCTTTCCTTGGCAAGCGATTGGGTTTCCCGACGCCTACGCGTTGGAGCATACGACGCTGGAGCGTTTTGCAAGTGCGATCCTCCCCGCCCTGCCCTCCCCGGAAACGGATTGGCAACGTCATCGCATCGAGTCGATCGCCAAGCGGATCCATCGGTTGCGGCAGCGGGCTCGCGGGCGGCGACATACCGTTGTGGCGCTTTGCCATCTGCAGGAGTGGCCGTGGATACGGGCCGCATTGTTTCAGCTTCCAGAGAATCTCGCATCCGAGCCTGCAGCTAGCGGTGCGCCTGCGAGCGATCGGGATGTTGTCGGGACGATCGGCGCGAAGCGATGCGATGCACCGGTGGTCCATTACGGCATCGATGCGCGATCGCATTTGTTCTTGCACGGTGAGTTGCCGTTCATCACCGCGCTGCATGAGCGGGCCCGGCAATCGCTTGAGGACGATCGAGTTTGGGCGGTCGAGGGGCTCAAGGAGTTGTGCCTCGCATCCCGCAGCAGCTATCGCCAGGACCTGGGCACGCGAGCTCGACAAATCACACCGCAATTGATCTCGCAGTGCTTGAAGTACATCCGCAATCAAACCTTGTTAGAGCGTCGCATGACGCCGAGTTTCTACACCATTGTCCGCTCTGCGCAACAGATGATGGGGGACGCGTTTGCCGTGCATCTGTTGAGTTCTGCCAAGGACTATGCGTACGACGAACCGCTGGACCTGCCGATGGTCAAGCTGGGGATCGACCGGGCCGACCTGCCCCTCATCGGTGTGGTATCGATGGTCTCGCGGTTGCCTGGCGATCCGATGGCATGGCAGACGATGGAGCTTAATCGACCGGCCAAGAAGCAAGACAAGCGGAAATGGAGCAGTCGCTGGAATCCCTACCAGCAATGTTCATGGCCGGAGGAAGATACGCGCATCGAGAGCTTCCGACAGCGCATCGTCGATCGGGCGAGGAGCAGCTTAGGTGCCGACCTTGCCAGGATCGAGAAGTTCACCACCAGCATGATGGATGGATTGGATCTGCGCGAGACGCTGCGGCATTGGTACGACGGTTCGCTGTATGTGAAGATCGCGCCGCCCAACATCGGTCAGATGGACGCGACGGTGATGATCTTTGACATCGAGCCCGATCCACGCCAGTATGCATGGCGATCGACGTGGTTCGCCGAGCATGCGGATGAGTCGACGTTGGCTTTTTATGCGACCCCGTTCACGAAAGAAATGCTTGGCCCTGGGGTAGCGGTATCGACGTATGGAGGGGCGATGTTCTTGTATCCTCCCCGACCGATCGAGGACATATGGAGCGATCCGCGATTGGACTTTGCCGATACGCTCGAGCAGCGATTGGTCGCGGCGGCTTGCATGCATGCGCAATCGCGGCATGTGGCGCTGCTGAGTCCGATTGGGCCAGGGGTCGCATTCAAGAAGATCGCAAAGCGGTTTGGCCGGCGACTGGTTCATGTGCCTCTCGCGCATTTCGCCGATTCGGTGGTGCAGCAACTGCGGCTCTTTCATGTGCTCAACGGCAAGCACGTGCGAAGTTATGCCGCCCATTTCATTCGAAAAGCGTGAGATCGGTGCAACGCTTGCCGCTGCGAACCGAGCGTGGCGCGGGATGCAATGGGTGGCTTTGGGCAGATCTCTAGGAATTCGAACTAGCCGCACAGAATCGAGCCAACTTCATTGCCGGTGACTTGTCACCCTCGCGCGTTTCCAGGATAAAATGGGACCTCTCCCTCTCCACGATTTATCAGCTTCGACCTTTTCGACGACGGGTCCCGGCGGACGCGTCCTTTTCGAGCAACCCAGACTGGCAGCGGAATGAATTCGACGATCGAAACGGCCTTGCGGCGACTGCAACAGAACATCGAATCGGTGGTGTTGGGCAAGAAAGAAGTGATTCGCAAGACGTTGGTGGCGTTGCTGGCCGGAGAGCATATTCTGCTCGAAGACGTCCCCGGGGTGGGCAAGACGCTGGTTGCCAAGGCGCTGGCCAAGAGCATCGATGGTCGCTTTACCCGGGTGCAGTTCACCCCGGATTTGCTTCCTAGCGACATCGTCGGCAGCAGCATTTACCACAATGGCGACTTCAAATTCAGCCCCGGACCGATCTTCGCCAATGTGGTGCTCGGCGATGAGATCAACCGCGCACCTCCCCGAACGCAGAGCGCTCTGTTGGAAGCGATGAGCGAGCGTCAAGCCAGCATCGACGGGACGACCTATCCGATGCCCGACCCGTTCTTGGTTATCGCCACGCAGAACCCGTTTGAGTTTGAGGGGACCTATGTGTTGCCCGAGAGCCAGCTCGATCGTTTCATGATGCGAATCGATGTGGGGTATCCAGCCCGCGAAGCGGAGCGCAACGTGCTGCGTTCCCATCGCGAGGGGGAACCAGTCGATCACTTGACGCCGGTGGTGACGCTGGCGGAGATCAAAGAATCGCAAGCCAAGGTGCGCGAAGTCCGATTCGACGATGCGCTGGTCGACTATCTGCAAGACATCGTCGACAAGACGCGCAAGAGCAATGATTTGCAAGTCGGCGTCAGCACCCGCGGCGCGTTGGCCTTTTATCGGGCCGCGCAGTCCAATGCCATGTTGGCCGGTCGCAACTACGTCGTGCCGGACGATATCAAGGACCTCGCCATCGGAGTGCTTGCGCACCGCGTATTGCCGCGCGGATTCGCGGCGGGGAGCGACCGGGCGGCTGCCGAAGCCATGATCCAACGCTGTGTTGAGTCGGTGGCGGTTCCTAGCTGCTGGCTCGCGAGTTCAAGTTCGGAATACGTGGCTGGAGTGGCGATGTTCGGGCCGTGCGCATCGGTGTGCGCAGCATGAATTCAAAGGGCATCGACGGCACCTCCATTGACCTTCGCGCTTCGCGCAGCGGGGGGCCGACATGAGCGAGCCGCAGCGCAAAGAGACCTCCAATTTGTTTCGGCGCATTCGGGATGTCATTGCGCATCCGGTTCGGCTGTATCGGCAGTTCATCTACGCCACGAATCATGTGCAGACGCGTGTGACGCGCGAGGGGCTGCAGTTCATCTTCATGATTTGCTTTATCCTGTTGGGCGCGGTGCTGCGGGATGTCAATCTGCTGATCATTTTGGCGGGCACGCTGATTGCGATGTTGGTGATCCAGTGGCGATTGTGCGCCCGGACGATTTTGGATCTGAGCGTCGATCGTCGATTGCCGCGATCGATCCATGCGAGGCGGCCATTCGAGATCGAGCTGATCGTCAAGAATCCGAAGCACTGGTTGGGGGCGTGGCTGGTGCTCGTGCAAGATCGCATGGTCTACGCGCCGGTGCAGTCGACCATCAGTCGGGCTTCGCAAGCCATCAGTTTGCTCTTCATGTCGGTGCCGCCCCGTACCTCGCGAACGCAGCGTTATCGATGCGTGGCCGAGCGACGAGGTCGATATCAATTGATGGGGATCGAGATCACGACGCGCTTTCCGCTCGGATTGATGCGGGGCATCTTGCACTCCAGAGACTCGATGTACTTTGTCGTGCAACCGGCGTTGGGTCGATTGTTGCCTCCGTGGAAGGAGCTGTTCAACTTGCGCGAAAGCGGCGCCAAGCATCGCCGTATCCGCTCTCTGTCCGACGAAGGGGACTTCTTTGGATTGCGATCGTATCGGCCGGGAGATAGTCCGCGCTGGATCCACTGGCGGTCCTCGGCGCGAAGGGACGAATTGGTGGTCAAGCAGTTTCAGCAGCCCGAGAGCCGCGAGTTGTTCGTGCTGTTGGATTTGGTCATCCCCCCAGAGTCGGACGTCGAGGCGAGGCAAGTCTATCTCAAGGTCGAAGACACCGCCGTGGAGTTCGTGGCCACACTGGTGCACCAGATGACTACCAGCAATGCAGGTGCCATCACCGTCGCCATCGCCGATACGCAGCCGACGGTCGCCTCGCGCGTCGTCGCCCGTTCGCAAGCCTTTCATTTGCTCGAGCGGTTGGCCAATGCGCGGGCGGGCAAGGAAGCGAGTTTGATCCCCACGTTGCATCTGCTCGAGCGGGAGCATCGCCACATCGATCATCTCATCGTGGTCAGCACGCGAGCGATGCCGCAGTCGTTGTCGCGCGATCCCGTCACCGAATCGATCACTCCGTTCTGGCGATCGTTCCAATGGCTGAATGTGAACGCAGGGGAATCGAGCCGATACTTCCAGCCGGCTGAATAAGGCCGAACGTTTCAATCGCTTGCGAATGGCCTCGAGCCGGGAAAGCGGTCGTCAGCGCCACAGCGATCGGCTAAGCTGTTGTCAACGGTTTCCGATGCGCTCTGAGTAGAGCCACCGCGAAGGACTCTAGCGTAAGACAGCCCCTATGTTCTCGCTCGTTTGGCGTACGATCGTTCACTACTATCGATTGCTTTTGCCGGTGGCAGCGGGAGTGGCGGTCGCCAGCGCGGTGATCGTCGGCGCGTTGATCGTCGGGGATAGCATGCGCGGATCCTTGCGACATATCGCGATGGATCGCATCGGCTCGATCGATCGCGTCATCTTGGCCCCGCGATGGTTCAGCCCTGGGGCCATGCAGCCTGCGGCGGGAGACCCGCGTGCGTTTCCATGGAAGCTTGATGGCTTGATGGTATTGCCGACGGTCGTGGCGGAGTATCAGATTCGCCAAGGGGACGCGATCGAGACGCGGCGGGCCACGGAGATGACCCTTTATGGAGTCGACGAAGCGTTTTGGGAGTTGGGGACCGTCGCACCGGAAAGCATGCCACGCGGCGAGCAAGTCGTGCTCAATGCAAGTCTGGCCGAGCAACTCGGCGTGCGCATCGGCGAGCGTGTGACGTTGAAGGTGTCTCGCATGCCGTTGGTGCCCGCCGATAGTGCCTTAGGGAAACGCGAGGGAGAGACGGTGGCGCTGTCGCGATGGGAAGTGGTCGCCATCGTCCCAGACAAAAGCTTGGGACGGTTCTCGTTGCGCAGCGATCAACGGCCGGTGATGAATGCCTTTGTATCCAAGGAGGCATTGCAATCGGTACTGGATGTGAACAACCAAATCAACGCCATCGCAGCGCGGTGGACAGGTCTTTCCGGGAGTACGGCTGCGCAAGGCACGGACGCATCGCAGTCGCTGGCTCCGCAATTGGCTTTGCAGCTCTCTGACCTGGGGCTGACGTTGCAGCGTGTCGAGCGCAAATATCCCGATCCCGTTCTGGGCGAAGGGGACGCCAATCAACCCGCATCGACAGTCCTTTCGTATGAGCAGATCATCAGCGATCAGATGATGCTTCAAGATCCTTTGGCCGATGCATGCGTGGAGCATTTGGCCAAGTGGAGCCCCAATCGCGTGCTCAGTTATCTCGCCAACAACACCGAAGTGGTTGCAGTCGAGGATGGACGCGTGAGAGAGGGTGGGCGCGCCGTCCCTTACTCGACCATCAGCGGTGTCGATTGGAGCGTGGTCGGAGGGATGCTGGGCCGAAGCGGAGTTGCCGTCGAGGCGCCGACCGATGAGGCTTGGGTGGTCATCCATCAATGGATGGCCGACCAGCTTTCGGCCAAGGTAGGTGACACGCTGTTGATTCATTACTTTTTGCCCGAGACGGTCGAAGGAACCGAAGTGGAACGCGCGTTCCAAGTTCGCGTGCATGCCATCGCGCCGTTGACGGCTCCGAGCGTGCCCTACCGTCGCAAGAAACCTGCCCAATTTGCGCAAGCACCGACCCCTTTCAACGATCCCGATTGGACGCCCGAAGTGCCCGGCATCACCGATCAAGAGTCGATATCCAATTGGGAGACTCCGTTTCCGTTGACTCGCACGATCGATCGCGCGGACGACGATTATTGGAATGCGTATCGGTTGACCCCCAAGTTGTTTATCTCCGAGGCGTTGGCCAAAAAGCACTTTGGATCCCGGTTTGGATCGCAGACCAGCATTCGCTTGGAGAGTGTGAGCGGTGAAGATCGCAATGCGATCGAGGCTCAGGTCTTGCGGGACGCCAAGTCCAACTTGGAAGCGTTGGGGTGGCGCGATGTTCCCTTGCGTCAACAACAACTGCAAGCTTCTTCGGGCACGACTCCGTTTGATGCGTTGTTCTTGTCTCTCAGTTTCTTTGTGATCGCGGCGGCGCTGTTGTTGGTGGCGTTGCTGTTTCGATTGACGATCGAGAAGCGGGCCGACCATTGGGGGTTGCTGTTAGCGTCGGGGTGGACGCGGGGCAAGCTGCGTCGGGTGTTATTGTTGGAGGCTGCGATCGTGGCAGCGGTCGGAGCGACCTTGGGGGTCGGATTGGGAGTGCTGTATGCGGTGGCGATGCTATCGGGCTTGAGGACATGGTGGGTCGGGGCGATTTCGGTTTCGTTCCTCGAACTGTACATGCGGCCCATGAGTTTGTGGATCGGGTGGTTGGCGGGTTTTGCTGTATCGCTGGCGACGACCTGGTTGGTGACGCGGCAACTGCGCAGCGTGAGCGCAGCGCGGATGCTCAAGGGGCGGATCGACGAAGATGCCGCTGGGAGTCGACCGAGCCGTTGGGTGGTCCTGGCGGCGATCGCGTTGGCGGTGCTGGGCGCGGTCGCGATGGTGGCGGGCTGGGTTTCGCAAGGGCAAGCGCAAGCGGGAGCGTTCGTCGGCAGCGGTATGCTGTGGATGATGGCCGGTGTGCTGTGGCTGTATCACAGCATGCGCGCACCGGGTGAACGGACGGCCGCATCGGGGATTGGGCAAGGGCTGAGCTTGTTTTCGATGGCTCGC
>JBKCUI010000099.1:0-11665 GCA_046318495.1 Pirellula sp.
ACGAAGTACTACAAGCGGGCGCGTTTCACGACGCGCTTGCCCATCGATCGACTCTACAACCGGTCCCATTTCTGGATGTTGGAAGTGGAAAGCGGATTGTTCCGGATCGGATTGACGCGATTTGCGACGCGAATGCTTGGGGATCTGGTAGAGTTTGAATTCCAAGTGCAGATCGGGGATACTGTGGCGGTCGGGGATGTGCTCGGCTCGATCGAGGGCTTCAAAGCCATCTCCGATTTGTACGCTTGCCTCGGTGGTACCTTTGAAGGGATCAACGACGAGCTGACAAAGAAGCCTGCGTTGTTGGATCGCGATCCCTACGACGCCGGTTGGCTGTATCTGGTCCGAGGTGCCCCAAATGCGTCCTCGGTTACCCTGGAGGAATACATGGCCCATTTGGATATCACGGTCGACCGAATCCTCAAACAAGAATCCGAAGAATCGCAGGGTAAGTCATGTTGAAGTCGCGTTACTTGATGATCGGTGGATTTCTCGGTGCAGGAAACACGACCGCCATATTGCAATTGGCCAAGAAGCTGCGCGACCAAGGCACCAGCGTCGGGTTGATCACCAACGACCAAAGCATCGGGCTCGTCGACACCCAGATGTTGCGGCAGCATGGTTTCGAAACCGAAGAAATCACCGGCGGCTGTTTTTGCTGCCGATTCAATTCGCTCTTGCAAGCTTCGGAAAACTTGTCTGCAGAGACGCGTCCGTCGGTATTTGTCGCGGAGCCGGTCGGCAGCTGTACCGATTTGAGAGCCACCGTCAGCTACCCGCTCCAGAAGATCTATGGAGACCGTTTTGCGATCGCTCCGCTGAGCGTGGTGCTCGATCCCAATCGAACGCGCCGCATCTTCGGCTTGGAGTCGGGCAAGACCTTCTCCCCCAAAGTCGTTTACATCTTCAAGAAGCAAATCGAAGAAGCCGACATCCTGGTGATCAACAAATGCGACATCATGCAACCCGACGCGCTCGACGCGTTGCAGGTCGAACTCGAACGAGAGTTCCCAGGCAAGACCATCGTCCGCATCAGCGCACGGACCGGTGAAGGGCTCGATGCGTGGCTGGCAATGCTGCTCGATCACGAAGGAAAAATGGTTGAGACCATGGAGGTCGATTACGACGAATATGCGGAAGGAGAAGCCTTGCTCGGTTGGCTGAATGTCTCGGCTCAACTTTCCGGCTCCGAGTTTGATGGCAACCGTTTTCTCCTGGATCTCGCCGGTCGCGTCCGGAGTGAATTGGAAGCCCAAGAGATTGAGATCGCCCACTTCAAGATGACACTTTCGCCGAATACCGGTGAAGACTTGGCTGTGGGGAATTTGGTACGCACGGCAGGCGAACTCGAACTCTCCCACGAGCTTGCTGAACCGTTAGAAGAGGGCGAACTGTTTGTGAATCTTCGGGCTGAAGGGGCTCCCGATGCGCTCCGAAGCACCATTCAGAGCGTATTGACCGACTATGCTAAGTCGAGAGGATTACAGATTATCTGGGGACATGTCGAAGCATTTCGGCCGGGACGTCCTGTTCCTACCCATCGGGTCACCGTCGGGGCGGGGCATTCCTAGTCCGTTTTGACAAGCCGATTGAAACACGAACGATTGGAACCGTTGGGACAGCATGGCTGACATATCGGAACGGAGCGAGAATCGCGAGCCAACCTCAGCGAGGATTTTGTATTGCCATTGTGCGTATGCGCAAGTCGTACCGCAGGAAACCAAACAAGCGGTGCTCGAAGGGTTGGTCCAATCGGGGATCGAGTTCGATCTCGTGCCCGACCTGTGCGAGATGTCGGCTAGACAAGATCCGCTCCTCGAATCGCTCTCCCAGCGATCCGGGATCCGCATCGCCGCCTGCTATCCGAGAGCCGTGTATGGACTGTTCAAGGCAGCCGGGTGCCCGTTGCCTGCCGCCGGGCCAAACGTCGTTAATCTTCGGGTGCTGCCGCCCCAGGAGGCACTTAAGAAACTGTTGGACCCTTCCGCGGTCGTCGAGGACGGTTCGGCCATGGATAGTTCGTCCGACCACGATTCCACAGAAACCGATGCGGGGCACGCCGCCACATTGCCAGGAGAGCTGCAATCATGATCACTTCCTTTCAAGGCAAACCGTGGATCGTGTTGGACACATCCTCGGAGTCCGCGCCCGACAGCAGCCTCCGCTTCGGATTGCTCAAGGCCCTTCTTGAAAAAGGCTTTCCCGTCAAACTGGGGGCGGCTGCAGCCGAAGTGGTTCGCCACGAGCAACCCATCGCAGCACAGAGCGGACCCGCCAAAAGTTTGGTCTTGTGTTTCGATGATGCCACCGCCGCACAGGCCCAGTCGGTGTCCGCGACGTCGCGCGTGATGAATATCGCCTCGATGGCCATCGCCAACGTCGTCGAGTCGGTCGAGTCGTGCTGGGCAGAGTGGTCGCAAGGGGGAAAGACCAGGGCGTGGAAGCCGTGGTTCCCCGTCATCGACTACGACCGATGCACCAACTGCATGCAGTGCCTCAGCTTCTGTCTGTTCGATGTCTACGGCGTGGACTCGGACAAGCAGATCACCGTTCAAAACCAAGACAACTGCAAGACCGATTGCCCGGCGTGTTCGCGGGTCTGCCCCGAAGTCGCCATCATGTTCCCCAAGTACAAAGCCGGTCCCATCAACGGCGATGCGGTCAGTACCGAAGATGTCCGGCGCGAAGGGATGAAAGTCGACATTTCATCGCTTCTGGGAGGGGACATCTATTCCATGTTGCGCGATCGCAGCGCCAAAGCCAAATCGCGATTCTCGGCAGAACGCGATGAGGATCGAGCTCTCAAAGAGCGGCAACGCTGCTTGACCAAGCTCAAGTCGCTGATGGGGGATCTGGACATTCCCGCCGACGTGTTGACCAGTTTGCCGAGCCCCGAGCAGATCGAATCCAAAGCCGAAGCGGCCCGATTGAAAGCCCAGCAAGCGATGGCCGACCAAGCCGCCGCTCCCGCGTCCGCTGCGAATTCCAATACAACCCCTGAGTGAAACATCACGACCATGTCGGTAACATTGCAGTTGGCCAAACGGATGATCACGGGAACGGACAAGCGATTGCTTTGGAAGTTCGCGTACAACTTTGGCTACAAAGGAATGCGGTCGGTGCAGAAGTTCAAGCGCCGGCTGAAGAAGGGAGTTCACTTCCCTCCGTTTCTATTCATCTCGATCATCAACTCCTGCCAACTCCGCTGCCAAGGCTGCTGGGTCGATGTCGCGGCCAAACGGCAAATGATCGAGCTCGACGATCTCAATCGCATCATCACCGATGCCAAGAAGCACGGGAACAGCTTCTTTGGATTGCTCGGCGGCGAGCCCTTCATGCATCCCAACCTCCTCGATGTTCTGGCCGCCCATCCCGACTGCTACTTTCAGATCTTCACCAATGGCCAGTTGATCACACCAGCGGTTGCCAAGGAACTGAGGCGACTGGGCAATGCGACATTGCTGATCAGCATCGAAGGTTCCGAGATCGTCAGCAACGAGCGTCGCGGTCGGATCGATGTGCTCAACAAAACCATGGAAGGCCTTCGCAACGCGGTTGCCGAACGATTGATCGTTGGCGTGGCCACCAGCGTGTGCCAAACGAACTTTGATTTGGTCAACGAACAATGGCTTCGCAAACTGATCGACATGGGAGTCATGTACGCATGGTTCCATACGTATCGCGTGGTCGGACCAGTGCCGGAGCCCAAGCTCGCACTCACTCCCGAGCAAGTCCTCCACATCCGTCGCTTCGTCGTGACCATGCGTCGCACGCTGCCGATCGGATTGGTCGATGCCTACTGGGACGACAAAGGAGAAGCGCTTTGCCCGATGGCCACGGGGGTCAGCCACCACATCGGTCCCTCGGGAGCGATCGAGCCGTGTCCGATCATTCAGTTCGCGAAAGAAACCATTCACGATTCCCCGAGTTTGTACAATATCATGACGCAGTCGAAGTTCTTGGATGACTTCCGCAAGGAAGCCGCCAAGGCGACGCGAGGATGTATCGTCCTCGAGCGACCGGATCTGGTCCGAGAAATCGTGGCCCGGCACGGCGCTCCCGATACGACCCAGCGCAAGACTGCGGTGGCGGAGCTCGAGGCCCTCACCTCGCGCACCAGCCAGCACCTTCCGGGTCAGGAAATCCCTGAGGAGCACTGGCTGTATCGATTTGCGAAAAAGCACTGGTTCTTTGGCTTTGGAGCATACACATGATTCCGGGGTGATGCAGACTGTGTTGGTCACCCCTCCGTTTTGATCCTGCTCGACGCATGCGTTGGTCCGTTGCACGGTAGCCGTGGATTGCGTTCGAACCCTTTTTATCCCCATCCGTCCTAACAGACCGCCCATTTCGGACTTTGGAGCCCGTGCATGACTACCCTACCTGTCGTTCAGCTACCGCGAGCCGTCCCGATCCAGAAGGAACGGCCCCCCAAAGAAAACATTCCCCAAACGTTGCGGGAACGCGAAACGATCCGAACCCAGCTCATGGCGTTCGTGGACGAGCGCAAACCGGTACCTCCGATCGGCATGTCCGAACTGCGAACCTTGGCCGAAGAGTTCGTCGCCATCCATCGCATCCAACCGATCTACACCGACTACGTGGCCGTGTTGCTCAACGGCGAAGTCTGGCGCGATACGCTGGCAACCGTTCCATTCGAACGACGTCTGTTGCTGTTGCCCAAATGCATGCGCGTGGAAGAGAAATGCCCCGCCCCATTCGATGAGTTCGGTCTGCTCTGCAAGCAATGCGGACTGTGCTCGATCCAAGACCTCCAAGAAGAAGCCGAGCGACTCGGCTACGCGGTCTTGGTCGCCGAAGGTTCCGCGTTGGTGATGGCCATCATCGAGACGGGAAAGATCGAAGCCATCGTCGGCGTGAGCTGCTTGTCCGTCTTGGAAAAAGCCCACCCCTACATGGAAGCCGCCGCTATCCCAGGCGTGGCCATCCCGTTGTTGCAAGACGACTGCAAGGACGTGACGGTCGACATGGAGTGGATCTGGGAAGTCATCCACTTGAGCTCCGACGATCGCACCTACCGATTGAATCTCGATGCGCTGCGAACCGAAGTCCAAACGTGGTTCACCCCCGAGTCGCTGGCCCAAATCATGGGCGAGCCGAAGTCCGAATCCGAAACCGTCGCCCAGCAATGGTTGGCCAAAGACGGTAAGCGCTGGCGGCCGTTCCTCGCTGCCTGCGCATGGAAGGCTTCGCAAACCGAAGTCGATGCGCCGGTCCCGGACGATTTGATCCGATTGGCCATCGCCGTCGAGTGCTTTCACAAAGCCTCGCTCATCCACGATGACATCGAAGACAACGACGATCTGCGCTATGGCGAGTCGACGTTGCACGTGACCCACGGTATGCCGATGGCCCTCAACATCGGCGACTTGTTGCTCGGGGAAGGCTATCGCATGATCGCAGAATGCGAGATGCCAGCCGCGAGCATGGCCAAGGCTCTCAAAGTGGCCGCCATCGGGCACCGCATGTTGAGCTTGGGCCAAGGCGAAGAACTCAGTTGGTCTCGAACCCCGCGCGTGCTGTCCCAAGCCGAAGTTTTGGATATCTTCCGGCACAAGACTTCCCCTGCGTTCGATGTGGCGTTGCAGTTGGGAGCGCTCCTGGGCGGAGAAGACGACGATGTTTGCCGCGTCCTCCGCGAATACAGCGATGCCCTCGGAATCGCGTATCAGATCCGAGATGACTTGGAAGATCTGACCACGCAAGACGGCGCCAGCGATCTTCTGATGATGCGACCGACGTTGCCGTTGGCCATGCTCTACGAACGCTCCACGGCCAAGCCTGAGGTGCGCAAGCTGGTGGAGAAGGCTTGGCGCAAACAATGCAGCCTCGAAGAACTCCAATCGATCGAAAAGCTCATGCACGAGTATGAGATCCCACATCGATGCCGAATCCTGCAAGAGTCCTATAAAGAGCAAGCCCTTCGCGTGTTGTCGGAACTGCAGTCCTCC
Source organism: Pirellula sp. (assembly GCA_046318495.1). Lineage (GTDB taxonomy): Bacteria > Planctomycetota > Planctomycetia > Pirellulales > Pirellulaceae > JBKCUI01. Next base: position 5,973 of record JBKCUI010000099.1, read on the forward strand.
AGCCTCAAGGGGCTGTTGCGACGCGTCGTGAGCAAGATTTTCCGATTGGAAGTTAAAGGTTGGTGCAGTGAATCTGAGACTCGAGATGGTGCAAGTGGCGAGGCTCGCTCCCAAGGTGCTCCAGAACTCAACGCAGTTGGTGGTTGATTTCTATCAGTCGCAGCGGCTCCCTGAAGGGGGCTTTTGCGATCGAGCTGGCAATGCCGACCTCTATTACTCCGTGTTCGGCATCGAAGGCTCCCAAGCCTTGCAGCAACCTCTCGACGAGGCGTGGTTGCTGCTGTATGTGCAATCGTTCGGCGATGCCAGCAGCCTAGATCTGGTCCATGCAGCGTGCTTGTCGCGCTGCTGGGCGGCGATCTCGCCCTCCAACCGCAGACAGTCCCCCTGCGATGCGATCTACGACAAGATCCTAGCCCATCGCACTCCGGATGGCGGGTACGACGGACTCGGGATGGGGCAAGGCAACCTCTACAGTTGCTTCATGGCGGTTGGAGCCTTTCAAGACCTCGGCTTTCCGATCCCCGACGTCGAGCAGTTGATCGAGTTCATCATCAGCATGCGCGATCCCAAGGGAGGCTACTTCAATAATCGCGATCTCCCGATCTCGCTCGTCCCGCAAACCGCCGCCGCCGTGAATCTGCTGCATCGGTTGGGTTATCAGATCGACGAAGACAAGATCGTGGAGTGGCTCTTGTCGTGTTTGTATCCCGAAGGTGGATTTCGAGCGGGAAGCATCGTGGCCATGCCGGATTTGCTCTCCACCGCCACCGCCCTCCATGCACTGGCCAGTCTAAAAGTCGATCTGGGTGGGGCTGCCGATTTGTGTTTGGATTTCGTCGATAGTTTGTGGACCAACCGGGGTGGGTTTTACGGTGAATGGGAAGACACCCACGTCGACGTCGAATACACCTACTATGCGCTGCTCGCCTTGGGGCACTTGAGTCTGCTCACCAAAGAGAGTTAGTCCATGAGTGCTCGCGAGGAAGGGGATTTCCGAGAACGGTTCAGCGCGACATGCCGTGATGCGCGACGCACGCTGCTCTCCTGGCGAGGCGAGCATGGTCATTGGGAAGGCGAACTCTCCTCCAGTGCGCTTTCGACCGCTACGGCCATCATCGCACTTGAAAGCTTCTTGATCGACAGCAGCCAGCCGACGTCGGCGTTTCGCGAACTGCAGCGCGGGATGCGCGAGACGATCGAGCAACAGATCGCAGCCGGTCGCGCTTGGTTGGTGCAACATCAAAACGGGGATGGCGGATGGGGCGATACGACCATCAGCTTGAGCAACATCAGCACCACGGCTCTGGTTTGGGCGGCGCTGAACGTGCGCTTTCCGGCCGATGGGAAACCCCAACCATCGCGTCGCTCCGATGCATTGGCGGCTGCGGTCGGTCGCTGCGAAGCGTGGATCGCGTCGCAGGTCGGCAGTTTGCAACCGGGCGCGTTATCGGCCGCCATCACCGCGCGGTATGGCAAAGACAAGACCTTTTCGGTGCCGATCCTCACCGCGTTGGCGCTGACCGGACGGCTGGGAGCGCCCGACCATGCATGGCGATGGATCCCGCAGTTGCCTTTTGAATTGGCCGCGTTTCCGCACCAGTGGTTCGCGATGCTCCAACTGCCTGTGGTCAGTTATGCGCTGCCAGCGCTGATTGCCATGGGGCAAGTGCGCCATCTCAAGCGGCCGACGTGGAACCCGCTGATGCGATGGTTTCGGCAGCTTGTATGGCATCGCACGCAGCGCGTGCTGGTGGAGATTCAACCCTCTACCGGTGGATTTCTAGAAGCCACGCCGCTCACCAGTTTTGTGTTGATGACCCTGTTAGGAGCCCGCTCCGAGCCGCGCGAAGTGATCCAGAGCGGGGTCGATTTCTTGATGCGCTCCGTCCGGCCCGATGGCAGTTGGCCGATTGATACCAACCTCGCAACTTGGACCACAACGCTGGCACTCAATGCGCTGGCCAAATTCCCCGATGCGGACGACCGCGAGCATGCAGTGGAAGGTCAGGACGGAAGTTGGACGAAGCGCGATCGAGAGCGAGCTGCATCGTGGGTCCTCCAACAGCAGTACCGCGTCGAGCATCCATTCACGCATGCTAGGCCTGGGGGCTGGGCCTGGACCGATTTGGCGGGCGGGGTGCCCGATGCGGATGATACCTCTGGGGCGCTGCTGGCGTTGCGAACGCGGGCGACGGGCAGCGAAACCGAGGCCGCGTGGCAAGGGGTGAAATGGCTGCTGGAACTGCAAAACGGGGATGGAGGGATCCCGACCTTTTGCAAAGGCTGGGGCGCGCTGCCATTCGACAGAAGCAGCAACGACATCACCGCGCATGCCATCCGCGCGTGGCTCTCATGGTACGACGCGTTCGACGCTCCGGCGCAGCAACGCATGGCGCGCGCCATCCGACGCGCATGCGACTATTTGCATACCAACCAACAACCCTCCGGGGCATGGGCTCCGTTGTGGTTTGGCAATCAGCATGCACAGCCCGAAGAGAACCGGTTATATGGAACGAGCCGCGTGCTGTTGGCTTGCAGTGCGCTGGCCCGGCATCCCGCATTCGCTGCTCTGGTTCCCAGCAGGACAGTGGAAGGATTCGAGTGGATACTCGGCGTGCAAAACGCGGACGGTGGTTGGGGAGGGGATGCGGGCATCGCCTCGTCGATCGAAGAGACCGCACTGGCGGTGGAATCGCTGTGCGAAGGAGCCAACTGGATCGCCGCGAGACAGCCGCAATGGCAATCGAAGCTGCACTCGGCGATCGTTGCCGGGCTGGAGTTTTTGATTCACGCGACCGACGCAGGCCGCGATTTCCCGGCATCGCCCATCGGCTTTTACTTTGCCAAACTCTGGTATCACGAAAAGATGTACCCGTTGGTTTACACAATGTCTGCTTTGGGATCGGCGTCTGCATTGGCATCGGCCAATCGGTTGGGCGGGATTCCAGACGCGGTCGCGCAGCGAGCGAGGACTTCGTGAACGGCGTGTACTTGGACCACAATGCGACCACCCCGATCGACCCGCGCGTTTTGCAGCAGGTCGTCGAGTGCTTTCAACATCATTACGGCAATGCCGGCAGCCCGCATGAGTATGGGCTCGTTGCGAAGGAACGCGTGCACGATGCCCGCGAGCAGATCGGACGATTGGTCGGTGCCAGACGTCACGAAGTCTATTTCACTAGCGGTGCTACAGAGAGCAACAACCTGGCTCTTTTGGGACTTGCCGATCACGGTTTGCAAGCCGGCAAACGCCACATCGTCAGCACGCAGATCGAACACAAGGCGGTGCTCGAGCCCCTGGAGCAATTGAAGAAGCGAGGCTTTGAAATCACCAGCATCGCGCCCGATCCGTCGGGACGCGTGGATGCGTCGAAGGTGCTCGCCGCCATCCGAAGCGATACGCTGCTGGTCAGCGTGATGCATGTCAACAACGAAACGGGGGTTGTGCAACCGATCGGGGCCATCGCCGAGGGATTGACGGAGCGGAGCGATGTGGTGTTGCACGTCGATGCGGCACAAGGCTTTGGCAAGGTATCGACCGAGCTCGATCATCCGCGCATCGATTTGATCAGCATCAGCAGTCACAAGATCCATGGGCCGGTCGGAGTGGGAGCCTTGATCGCTCGCCGCGAAGGCAAGCGGTGCGCTATGCTCCAGCCCCTCATGTATGGTGGCGGCCAAGAGATGGGATTGCGACCGGGAACGATTCCGGTCCCGTTGGTGGTCGGGTTCGGAGTGGCAGCGGAGTTGGCATCGCAGGAGATGGAGCAACGGCGGGCGGTTTGCTCGGAGTTGCGAGCGATGGTCAAACGCCATCTCGAACCGTTGCATCCCGTCTACTTGGGAGACGAGCAGTTCGCCTTGCCCCATGTCGTGTGCGTGGCGCTCGAGGGCTGGGATGCGGATGCATTGATCGAGGAGGTTGAATGGCATTGCAGCGGTTTCGACCGGATCGGCATGCACATCCATTTGCGCTTCGGCCAGCCATGTCTTGTCGGCCATGCGCGTTCTCCCACCGATGCTCGATAACGCGGTCCGCATCTCGTGGAGTTACATGACCGAACCTGCGGAGCTGAAGAACGCGTTGGACCGCATGGTTCACCGGCTCTCCCAATCGCGTTAGGCTCAGCTATCCCTTGAAAGCCAGTAAATCCAGTCGTTTTTGAAGCGGGCACAGGGACGTTGTATACTGCATGCAGCGCGGTCGAGGGTGCGACCGGGCGATAACGGTTGATTCCAGGGTGGAGGGAAAGATGCGCTTGCTTCAAACGCGTTGGTGGCTGCGAGGATCGATGTTGGCGATGGGAGCGTTCGGGGCGTTTCCCTCGCTGAGGGGGGAGGCAGAAGAGCCGAATGCGAGTGCCGCTTGGTTTCGGCCGCCGGTGCGCATCGCCGCCGATGGCAAACCGATCGATACCGGAGCCGCATGGGGGCATAGCAGTCCCGCCTTGGAAGACCTCGATGGCGACGGTGCGAAAGACCTTGTGCTGGGGGATTTCAGCGGCAAGTTTCAGGTCTACCGCAACCAAGCCACCGATGGCGGATATCGCTTCGGGAAGAGCGCAACGCTGAAAGCTGGCTCGAAGGATGCTGAAGTTTGGATCTATTGCTGCATCGGATCGCAAGCGCGATTCGGTGACCTCGATGGCGATGGCATCCGCGACATGATCTCCAATTCGTACGATCCGGGTCATTGCTATCTGTTCCGAGGTCTGCCCAATCATCGATTCGCCGAGAGAGAAGAGCTGTTGGACAAGAACGGCACGCCGATCCGTGCCAATCCCGTTCAACAACAGAACTATCAATCGTTTGGCAGTTTCTATGAGTTGGTCGATTGGGAGGACGATGGCGATCTCGATGTTTTGATCGGTTGCTTTGATGGCGGTATGAAGCTGCGACTCAACGAAGGTTCGTCCACGCAGTTCGCGTTCGCTGGCGACTACGTCGTCCTCGAAGCGGGCGGGGAACCGATGAAGGTTGCAGCTCACTTGTGTCCGGTCGTGGCCGACTGGGATCAAGACGGCAACTGGGATATCCTCGCGGGGAGCGACGATGGAAGCGTGACGTGGTTTCGCAACGTGGGTGCCAAAGGCAAACCCAGCTTTGCGGCCGGCGTGACGCTCGTCGACAAGCATGATGGCAACGGCTACAACCTCACGCTTTGGTCGGACGAAGAGATCCGGCCCGGCATTCGCTCGCAAGTCGAAGTGGTCGACTTCAATCGCGATGGCAAACTCGATCTGATCGTCGGCGACTTTTGCACGGCTTACGACTTCCGTCCGGGCTTGAACGAGGACGATAAGTCTCGGGTCAAGGCGTTGATTGAGGAGGGGGAATCGATTGGAAAAGAGTACTCCGAGAAGATGAAGGCGCTGCGCGAGGAGTTCGCTCAAAAATACCCTGGCGATGCAGTCTTCAGCGAACAAGCGGACAAAGAGTGGAGCGAGGCATACCGGGCGCTCAGCCAGGGGCCGGAAGCCAAGAAGATGGCAGAGGACGAAAAGGCTTGGGTCGCGCGGATCAAGCCGTTTTTGGATACGACGCGTGGTCAGGGAGATCGAAGTTTCGACTTGGCCAAGTCGCACGGGTACCTGTGGTTGTTTGAGCGCAAGTGATCATGAAGAACCTTTACCTTTTCCTGGTGCATGCGATCGGATTGGTTTGCGTAGCGATCGGCCAAAGCGATGTTG
>JBKCUI010000100.1:0-23646 GCA_046318495.1 Pirellula sp.
CAACAACACAGCATCCGCTCCCGTTGCCGACCCCCGGTTGGACTTTGAATCTCCATTTCGCAACATCCGGCCGCACGTTCAATACGTCGGCGATGCCAAGTGCGCGGATTGTCACCAAGCGATCAGCGATACCTACCACGCCCATCCCATGGGGCGATCGGCCGTCCTGGCTGGGGCCGATGGAATGGAAGGGGGCGCCACTCCGCCGCAATCTCCGATCGCAGTCGGCCCCTATCGCATGGCGGTCAAGCTCGAAGCGGGACATATGACGCACGAGTTGTCGGCCATGACCCATGATGGTCACGAACTCCCGCCTGCAGTCTTTCCCGTGTCGATCGCAGTCGGTTCGGGCACGCGAGGCCGCTCGTACTTGAACGTCGACGGCAACACCGTTTGGCAATCCCCCATCAGTTGGTACAGCAATGGAAACCGTTGGGACGTTTCGCCAGGTTATGACTTCGGCATGGCCATCCAGCGACCGACCGTGGCGGCTTGTTTGCATTGCCATCTCAACGATCCCGAGCCTGTCATCGAATCGGTGAACCGCTTCGCGCTCCCCATCAGCCCCACGCAACTGTCCATCGGTTGCGAGCGCTGCCATGGTCCAGGACAACTCCATGTTCAGGAGCGATTGCAGAGTTCGAATCCTGCATCGGTGGCTTCACAAATCGATGCAGCGGCGAGCGCGTCGGATGAAACCGCGATCGATACTTCCATCGTCAATCCAGCGCATCTTTCCGAAGACCTGCAGATGGCGATCTGTGGCCAGTGCCATCTGGCGGGCAAAGCCCGCGTGGTGCGACGCGGCCGTCAATTGAATGAGTATCGCCCCGGCATGCCCCTGGAGCTATTCATCAATGCGTTTGTGTCCGCTCCCGAAGCCCAGTTCAAGAACAAAGCCGTCGGTCACTTTGACCAGATGTTGCAGTCGCATTGCATGACCGCCAACGGCCAACGTCTGACTTGCACCGCGTGCCATGACCCCCATGAAAAGGCCGCTCCAGAGATCGCGACGCAACGCTACAACTCGATCTGCAATGCGTGCCATCAAGAGAAGCCCTGCAACGCGCCTGCCGAGACTCGGCAAGCTCAGAACGACAACTGCATTCACTGCCACATGCCGCAGAACAAGAACACCAACATCGCGCACACCAGCTTCACCGACCATCGCATCCTGCGTTCCCCTTCTGCTCCAGCGCCTCCATCCAATGTGCTTCAGATCGATTCGATGTTGGTCGCGTATGCGACAGGAACTCTGTCAGCGGATGAAAACGATCGCGACCTGGGAATCGCGCTGGCTCGCTATACGGAGAAGCTCCAGCCCGGCAGCGAGATCCGAAACAAAACGCTGAATCTCGCGAAAGACAAACTCACGCGATCGCTGGAACGCTGGCCCGACGATCTCGATGCATGGCTGGCGTTGAGCAACGTCGGCGTAGGATTGGCCGACGGCAATCTGGCGTGGACGTCTGCGGAATCGGCCTACAAACGCGCGCCCAAAAACGAAGACGTCCTCGTGCAACTCGCCTTCGCCGCCGAAGGAGCCGGACAGCTCGAGCGATCGCGGACGGCTTACAACGCCTTGCTGCAACTGAATCCCGCGTCGCAGGACTACCGTCTTAAGCGCATGGCAAGTTTAGTCGCCAGTGGAGATTGGTCTGCGGCGGAATCCGATGCCTTAGAGCTGTTACGAGTCAATCCAGTGCAGCCCACCGCGCGGTTGGTGCGAGGCCTGTGTTTGATCGGGCAAGGAGAGAAAGCCCAAGGGCGACGGGAAGTGGAAATCGCCAAGCATTTGGCCACTAGCCCGCAGCAACGGGCCTTTATCCAAGGCTGGTTCGATCGATTTTTGGCATGGCAAGCCACCTTGGAGTAACGCTCAGCCATACCCCCCCCTTTCGGAGCACCCCTAGGAAAAGCCGTTGCCTGCACACTTGGCGCAGGGGCTTCACTCCCTGGGAGGGTTTAGCTACACTCGATTCCCAGTCAGTGCGATTCGCGCTGGCTGAGCAATGGCTCTCCCCTTTTTTCACCATTCGGTACTGCTTCGTCCGAGCACACGCGCAAAACGCGGTTGACTCTGTGATTCCCAAGATCTCACTCTGACCTCGCCACCGAACGAGACTGCCCGATGCGTTGCCTTGCGTCGGGACCCGCCTGCAGCCTCTTCGCATTCGCTGTTGCCGATTGCTCGAACCTCTTAAGCAATGTTCTGCTTTCGGCGCGCACGCCTGGGTCGGATGGACCTTTCTGCTGCTATGAACATTCTCCGAGCTTTTAAGAACGATCCCACGTTATTTCCTCGCGTCCGACAAGCCACCGGCACCGTCTACGGCGACATCGGCACCTCCGTGCTCTACACGATCATGGAGATCACACGCGAAACGATTCATCTCAAACACCACCATCAAGGCGAAGAAGCCACCGCGCAAATGGTCGCCGCGGGTGGGGACCACCTCGCTCCCAGCGAATTGCTTGGTGTCCTCAGCCTCGTTTATTGGGCGCTCATCTTTCTGACCATCAAGTACGACTTGATGATCATGCGAGCCGACCATCGCGGCGAAGGCGGTACCTTTGCTTTGTGGAGCTTGCTCAAAGGCTACACCGGCAAGGTCTTTGCCGGCACCGCCATGGGCTTCCTGGTCGTGTGCGCCGCCGCGCTGCTGGCGGCCGACGGCATCATCACTCCACCCATCAGCATGCTGGGCGCGTTTGAACCCCTCGGGCCCTCTCTCTCGGTGGCGGTGACCTTGGCCTTCCTGGTGATCCTCTTCAAGATGCAATGGCGCGGAACGAGCAAGGTCGGAGGCATATTTGGATGGTTCATGATCTGCGTTTGGTTTCCATGGATCGCTCTCAAGGGGCTCCCATGGATCGTCTCGCGGCCCGATGTCTTCCTGGCCATCAACCCGATGTATGCGGTGCAGTTCCTGGGGAGCTTTCCTTCCGCGGGTGCCCTGATCATCCTCGGCGTGGTGGTCCTGGCCATCACCGGGGGCGAAGCCAAATACGCGGACATCGGGCACTTCTCGCGCTCCAGCAACCATGCTTGCGGCGCGAATGAAAGCGTCGACCCCGCCGATTCCGGGCGCATCCCGGTGATGGCATCGTGGTTCATCTTCGTGTTGCCCAGTTTGCTCATCTGCTACTCTGGCCAAGTCGCCTACATGCTGGCCAAAGGAGTCCCCGCGCGGGCCAATACCTTCTATGCCCTCACACCGCAGGTCGGCATCCCCTGGATGGATCAGACCATCAGCATCCTCGACGTCTGCATCGCGGCGGTCGCCGCCATCATCGCTTCGCAAGCCCTCATCACCGGCATGTTCTCCATCGTGAAGCAAGCCACCGTGTTAGGCTTTGTCCCGCGTTTCCGCGTCTATCACACCGATGAACACGGCGAAGGCCAAGTCTATATCCCAGCCGTCAACTGGGCGTTGTTCATCGGCTGCGTTCTGGTCACGGTGACTTTCCAAACCTCGGGCGCTCTGGCTTCGGCATATGGCGTGGCTGTCACTGGCACGATGGGGATCACGACGATCATCTTTGCGTACGTCGCGTTCTACCGTTGGGGATGGAAGCTGCTTACGGTGCTGTTGGTCTGCTTGCCGATGTTGGCCATCGACTTGCTATTCTTCGGCAGCAATCTGCTCAAGCTCGGCAGCGGCGGATATGTTCCAGTGGCCATCGCTGGTGTGCTGGTCGCCATGATGCTCATCTGGCAATGGGGACGCCAAGCCCTCGCTTCGGCCTTCTATGATTTCGGTGTCCGCGAAGGCAAGAAGATCGAATGGTTGGTCTCCCTGCGCGAGATGCTCGACGATCTCGAGCTGACGCTCAAAGAGAATCTGCCCGCAGCTCGGCAACTCATCCAAGGCCGCCGCAGACTCGTGGAAAGCGACCGCGCCGCCGTCTTCTTGTGCTCGCGACCGATTACTTCGACTGAAGACTATGTGCCCGTCGTCCTTCGAATCTTTCTTAAGAAGTACGGTGTGCTCCCGTCACAAGTGGTTCTCATGCACGTCAACCAAGCGTCGGTTGCCACCATCCAATCCTCCGATCGCTATCGCGTCGATCAACTCGGCAACGATATCCATTCGGTGGTGGTCAATTACGGCTACATGGAACAACCCGACATTCGCAAAGACCTCAATGAGTTGCGACGCATGGGCAAACTTCCAGTCGCGGCAGAACGCTGGATCATCGAGGTCGGCGAAGAAGACATCATCGCGGACAAGAGCTTGGGTCCCTTGAAGCGGATCGGCGTGGTGACCTTTGGATGGATTCTGCGCATGTCGACGCCAGCCCACAAATACCTCGGGTTGGTGTACGACGCAGCCGTATCCAAAGAAGTCATCCCAGTGGTCTTCAGCCGCACCGGCACGCGCATTACGCTGCCCGAACTGGAATTGATCGACACCCAAAAATCGACACCGTGAAACCAGGTGGATGATTTCCCATCATCGCATGGCTAGATCACAGAATCGAACGCGAAGGAACCGAGTCGCAAGGCCGCGACAGCGATGTCGCTCGCAGAGATAAAAAAAGCAGAGGAATACCCCGGCCGGCGCGGTGAGGCGGACACCACGACCAGGCCGTTGGGGTACCTCTGCGCACGGCTGACCGTCGCAAAAGCGGTTGTCGATCGATCGGAGACATCGAAAGTGTGGGGGTCTCGTGGATCCACAAGACCCCCACAGTGGCTTTCGACGTTTGGGTAGAACGGACAGCTTGCCCAACAAAGCGGCAAGCCACCGAAGAAATCCTTTAAAGCAATCGATGTGCCAAGCGGACGCGATCGTTTCGCATCGCATCGTTTCGCCGAGATTTTGCATGGTTTCGAGTTTGGATTTTTTCGCTACCATGAAGCGAGCGATGGAATGCAGCAGGGGCGAGTGCCCGTTTCGTCAGCACTCGGCCTATTTTTCAGCAGACTGAACCTCCCGCGCAACCCCAACCTCTTGCATGGCGAGATGCTTTGCTGGACGGGCGATACTGCAGGGTCGCTCTGCTGGCCGCGCTCCGTCGCTGACCCATTTTCCCTTCGCACTTACGAACCCCTAAAAACACTCCGTGAACGCTTCCCAAACCTCCCCGCGTCCCGTCCGCATTTTTGACACGACCCTCCGCGATGGCGAGCAATCGCCCGGGGCCAGCATGAACCTCAGCGAAAAGCTCGAGGTCGCCCAAGCCCTCGCTGCACTGGGCGTCGACGTCATGGAAGCCGGATTCCCAATCGCCTCGCCAGGGGACTTTGAAGCCGTCCGCGAAATCGCTGCCAGCATCCGCGGTCCCATCATCTGCGGACTGGCTCGATGCAACGACGGCGATATCGATCGGGCTTGGGAAGCCCTCCAAAAAGCCGAACACGCCCGCATCCACGTCTTCTTGGCCACCAGCGCCATCCATCGCGAGTTCAAACTCCGCATGACCCAAGAAGAAATCATCGCCCGCGCCGTCAAAGGCGTGCAGCGGGCTCTCTCCTACTGCGATGATGTCGAGTTCTCCGCAGAAGACGCTGCACGCACCGAAATCGATTTTCTGTGCCGCGTCGTCGAAGCCGCCATCGATGCCGGGGCCACCACCATCAATGTCCCCGATACCGTCGGCTACACGACGCCCGCCGAGATGTATGCCCGCATCGAAGCCCTCCTCAACCGCGTCCCCAACATCGATCGCTGCGTCCTCAGTTGCCATTGCCACGATGACTTGGGATTGGCCGTCGCCAACTCGCTGGCAGCTGTCATGGCCGGCGCCGGTCAAATCGAATGCACGATCAACGGCATCGGCGAACGCGCCGGCAACTGCTCGCTCGAAGAAGTCGTGATGGCGATGAAGACCCGCAACGACATCTACAACACGATCACCAATATCAAGACCGAACGCCTCGTTCCCACCAGCCGCTTGCTTTCCAAAGTCACCGGCCTCGATGTCCAACGCAATAAAGCCATCGTCGGCCGCAACGCCTTCGCGCACGAAGCGGGCATCCATCAAGACGGCATGCTCAAAGAGCGCAGCACCTACGAAATCATGCGCCCCGAAGATGTGGGATTGGCAAAGACCGATCTGGTCCTCGGCAAACATTCAGGCCGCGCCGCCCTCGCCGATCGCGCTCGCGAACTGGGCTATCGCCTCAACGGCGAACAACTGCAGATCGTCTTCGAACAATTCAAAGTCCTGGCCGATAAAAAGAAGAACATCTTCGATGGCGATATCGTCGCCCTCATCCAGCAGCAGATCAGCGGCGCTGCATCGATCGGTTGGTCGCTGGTGAAATACGAAGTCCAAAGCGGTACCAGCCGCCATCCCTCCGTCGAACTGACCCTGCAGTTCGAAAACAAAACCTTCACCGAACGGGTCGAACAAGGGGACGGACCCATCGATGCAGCGTTCTGGGCCGTCGAAAAAATCACCGGCATCAAAACCGTGTGCAAGGACTTCCGCGTGCGCAGCGCTTCCCTCGGTCGCGATGCCATCGGCGAAGTCACTGTCGAAGTCGATCACGAAGGACAATCCTACCGCGGTACCGGCGCATCGACCGACTCGGTCGAATCGACCATCCTGGCTATGCTCAACGCCATCAACCGCATCATCACCGAAAAGAACCTGCGCTCCACCAATCGCGTCAGCCCGCAGGATGCATGACGGCCCCAACTCAGCCTCGTTGCGAACGAATCGATTCACACTCTCCGCTCGAACCACTTTCTAGATCCTTATCGGCATTCGTATCATGGCATCCACCAACGTCCAGTCCTGGCTCGCCAAACGCACCCTCGCTTTCGATTCGAGCGGCATTCGCAAAGTCTTTGCACTCGCCGCAACGATGAAGAACCCGATCAACCTCTCGATCGGCCAGCCGGACTTCGACGTTCCCGGACCCCTGCGCGATGCCGCTTGCACGGCCATCCAATCGTCTAAGAACGCTTACTCCCCCACGCAAGGCATCGCGCCGTTGCTCGAGCGCGTTTCAGCCGACGTGAAGGCCCGCTACGACCACGCCGATCGCAGCGCTTTCATCAGCTCGGGAACCAGCGGCGGGCTCGTCCTGTCCATGCTCAGCTTGGTCGACCCCGGCGATGAAGTCATCGTCTTCGATCCGTACTTCGTGATGTATGTGCCCCTCATCCAATTGGTCGGCGGTGTCCCCGTGCTGATCGATACCTATCCCGATTTCCGCATCGATCTCGATCGCGTCCGAGCCGCTATTACCCCCAAAACCAAACTCGTGCTCTTCAACAGCCCGGGCAATCCGACCGGCGTCACCGCATCGCTCGAAGAAGTCCGCGGCATTGCGGAGCTCTGCCAAGAGAAAGGGGTCGTCTTGCTCTCCGATGAGATCTACAGCCCGTTCCACTTCGGCGGACCGATGCGCTCCCCCGCTGAGTTTAATCCACAAACCGTTGTCATCGATGGCTTCTCGAAAAGCTTTGCCATGACCGGCTGGCGATTGGGTTATGTCCACGGCCCCAATGAGATCATCCAAACGATGATCAAACTTCAGCAGTACACGTTCGTATGCGCACCGACCCCGCTGCAGCATGCTGCCTTGGCCGCCCTCGACTACGACATGACGCAGTACTATCGCAACTACGAAGAGAAACGAAACCGCATCGTAAACGGATTGAAGGGCTACTACGAATTCGTCGAGCCCGGTGGCGCGTTCTACATCTTCCCGAAAGTCCCCTCCGGAAACGCCACCGATTTCGTCGCCCGAGCCATCGCCAACGAACTGCTCGTCATCCCCGGCAACATCTTCTCGCGCCGCGATACGCACTTCCGCATCTCGTTTGCGGCCAGCGATGAAACGCTCGATCGAGGCATCGAAGTGCTGCGGCGCTTGGTCTGATCTCGAGCTCCCAGCTCCGAAAGCCGATGGCGCGGTTTCTAACCCAAAAAACCGCGGCAAATGCTTCTCAAGCCCGTCTGTCGTGATAGACTCCAACACCGCTGCGGGCGGCAGCGCGAGGGACCATCACGCATGGTGTAAACGGGTCGGCGACCCATTTCTGGGAACTATCAAAAGAGTCGATTGCTATGGATCGTTGGATCCCGATCTTGGGTTTGTTGGTGATGATGGGATTGGCTTGGGCCCTCAGCGCCCATCGACAGCGCTTCCCATGGCGAATCGTCCTTTTGGGGCTCGCGATGCAATTCGTGTTCGCCCTGTTGGTACTCAAAGTCCCCCAAGGCAAAGCCTTCTTCGAGTGGATCGGTAACATCTTTACCGTCCTGCTCGATTGCGTCGATCAAGGGGCAGCCTTTGTCTTCGGCAGCGGCAATGTCGATACCGCCAATGGTCCTACGCCCGCCTTCAAAGTCCACTTCGTCGCCTTCAAGGTCTTGCCGACCATCATCTTTTTCTCTTCGCTGATGTCGATCTTGTATTACTGCGGGATCATGCAAGCCGTCGTCGGCGGGATCTCTTGGTTCATGCAAAAGACACTCGGCACGTCGGGAGCCGAAACCCTCTCCACCGCCGGCAATATCTTCGTCGGTCAAACCGAAGCCCCGCTGCTCGTGCGACCGTACCTCAACACCATGACCAACTCGGAAATCATGGCGGTCATGGTCGGAGGATTCGCCACCATCGCCGGCGGTGTCATGGCGGCCTATATCGGCATGGGGATCTCGGCGGTGCACTTGCTCTCGGCCAGCCTCATGAGCGCGCCCGCCGCGCTGGTCATCGCCAAGATCATGCAGCCCGAAGTCGACAAGCCTCTGACGCTGGGCAAGGTCGAAGTCACCCCGCCCATGGAAGCTACCAACATCATCGATGCGGCCGCACGCGGGGCCAGCGACGGACTCCACTTGGCCCTCAACGTCGGGGCCATGCTGATCGCCTTCCTCGGGTTGATCTTCATGCTCGATAGCTTGCTCGGTTATCTCACCGAGTTCATCTCATTCCGCATCACGGGAGTCGGCCAGCGAGTGACCTTCACGCAAATCATGGGTTACGTTTCGGCTCCTTTTGCATGGCTGATGGGCATTGAATCGAAAGACTGCTTCGTCGCTGGAGAAATCCTCGGCACGCGCATCGTCGGCAACGAATTCATCGCCTACTCCAGCATGGACCCCAAAACCAATCCCGCCTTTGCCGGGGTGTCGGAGCGAACCAAAACGATCCTGACCTACGCCTTGTGCGGCTTTGCCAACATCGGCTCGATCGGTATTCAAATCGGTGGCCTAGGCCCCCTCGCTCCCGATCGCCGCGATGCCTTGGTCAAGCTCGGTCTGCGGGCCATGATCGGCGGTTTGCTGGCTTGCTACATGACCGCATGCGTGGCATCGCTGTTCGTCTAAGCGATCCGTTGGATAAGAGGTCTCTATGCCCAGCGATCCGCACGATTCTCCGTCAACCATCTCGAAGAGCACTCGGCGCAGCACCAGCGATTACATCGCGCTGGCGCGCACCGTCGCCACCCGGGCATACCAGCCCTACAGCCAGTTCTCGGTCGGCTGCGTTCTGGTCGATACCGATGGCCACGAGCACTTCGGCTGCAACGTCGAATCGGCTTCCTATTCGGTGACCCTATGCGCGGAACGGGTCGCGGCGGGCCACGCCGTTGCTCTTGGGAAACGCCAGTGGGAAGCGATCTACATCGTCTCTCCGACCGGAGTCTCCCCCTGCGGCACCTGCCGCCAATTTCTGTACGAGTTCTGCCCGGAGTTGCAGGTCTATCTGAGCGATCTGAGCGGCGATACGATCCTCGGTCCGATCCGGCTCAGCGACTTGCTACCCATGGGCATGACCTTGCAGGCCACTCCCCTGCCCCATCCCACCTCTCCTGATCCCGAAACCTAAACAGCCCGTCCATGCCTGATCCCGTCGCGCCGCAAACATCCGAGCTGGATGCCGCCTTTGAACCCCAGCGCAGTCGCTTCATCGTAGGCATCGATCTGGGGACGACCAACTGCGCCATGGCCATGGTCGATTCGCGCGATCCGAAGCGGGCTGTCCAAATCGTCCGCGTGGAACAACTGGCCGACTTCGGTTCAACGATGCGTTCCGAAACGTTGCCGTCGTTCCATTACGAATTGACCGAGTCAGAGACTGCAGCGATCGACGCGCGATTTCGATTCGGCGATGACACCACCCAGCGCGGAGTCGTCGGCATCCTGGCCCGCGAACGATCCTTGCAAGTCCCCGGTCGCGGTATCGGCTCAGCGAAAAGTTGGCTGTGCCACACCCAAGTCGATCGCACCAGCGACATGCTGCCATGGCACGGCGACGAAGATGTTCCGCGACTCTCTCCCGTCGAAGTCAGCCGCCGCTACTTGGAGTTTCTGCGCCGCCAATGGGATCGCGAACACCCGCAAGATCCCTTGAGCGACACCGATGTGGTCGTCACGCTCCCTGCGTCCTTCGATGAAGTCGCCCGGCAATTAACCCTCGAAGCGGCACGCAAAGCCGGACTTCCCAACGTCGTGCTCATCGAGGAACCGCAAGCCGCCTTCTACGCATGGCTTCATGCGCACGCCGACGCGTGGATGGATGTCCTCACGCCCGGCGAGACCATCCTCGTGTGCGATATCGGTGGCGGCACCACCGACTTTACGCTCATCCGCGTGATCGACTCGGCCGTGATGGCCCAACCGCAATCGTCTGCCGCAGATGCTTGCGATCAAAGCCAACTGGTCGCGCAGCGATTGGAGTCGGCGTACGGTCTGCATCGGGTCGCGGTCGGGCAGCATTTGATGCTCGGAGGCGATAACCTCGACCTGGCGCTGGCCAAACATCTGGAATCACGCTTGCTCGCCGACATGCCCGGCGTCGAACGGCTCAGCCCTCGCCAATGGGATGCGCTCAAAGCCCACGCGCGCCGCGCTAAAGAAACGTTGCTCTCAGACAACCCGCCCGAAAGCTACTCCATCTCGCTGCCGGCCTCTGGTTCCAAACTGATTGCCAGCTCCAAACAAGTTCTCGTCGAAAGAGACTGGGCGCGCCGCTTGCTCGTCGATGGTTTCTTTGGTCGCGTACCGCTCGAGAGCCGACCCGAATCGGGCGATGAAGGCTTCCATGAATTCGGGCTGCCCTACGAACACGAACCGAACGTTCACAAGCATCTCGCTGCCTTCCTATGGGATCATCGTTGGGCCGGCCGACCCGAGTCCGATCGCGAGCGATTCAGCGATGCGCTCGCAGCCCGTCCCGATTGGGTGTTGTTCAACGGCGGGGTTCTCGAATCGTCCGCCATCCGCAGCGCCATCCTCGATCAGATCGCAGCCTGGTTTGCAACCTCCAACGATCCGGATTGGAAGCCGCGCGTGCTCGAAGGCAATCGCCTGGACTTGGCCGTCGCACAAGGTGCCGCATACTTCGGATTGGTTCGTCGCGGCGAAGGCATCCGCATCGATGCGAGACTCGCTCGCTCGTATTACTTGCTCGTCAACGAGCAACCCCCACAAGCCCTCTGCATCATGCCGGCCAGCGCCATGCCGCTCGATCGCTTTCGTTGCGAAGAGCGACCGCTAGAGCTGACCCTGGGAGAGCCGGTGCGCTTCCCTCTCTACTCCAGCAGCAGCCAACTCACGCATGCCTTCGGCCAAATCGTCGATGTCGATCCCACCAGCATGACTCCTCTAGCACCGCTGCAGACCGTCCTCAATCTCGGTCGCAAGGACCGCCCTGGTCGCATCCCCATTCTTGTTGAAAGCCAACTCAGCGAGATCGGGACGCTGACGGTGAGTTTGGTCACGGCCCTAGCCGCCAGCGATGCGGATGCCTCCTCCATGGCTGAGACCCGCTGGAACCTTGAGTTCGATGTGCGCGGTAGCCAATCCGTGGGCGAGCGCTCCAACGCCATCAGCCCATGGGTCGATGCAGGCCAAACACAATCGGCGCTTGGGGTCCTGGAGTCGATCTTCGGCCCAGAAGGCTCCGGGAAGCCCAAGGATTGTTTTCCGCGATTGACCGAATCGCTCGGTGTCCCGCGCCGCGATTGGCCTGCACCGCTCCTTCGCGAACTGTGGCGGTACCTAGCCGATCACGCCGATGCCCGCCGCCGTTCCCCCGAACACGAAGCGCGTTGGCTGAACCTAGCCGGCTGGACGCTGCGCCCCGGCTATGGGTTTCCGGCCGACGATTGGCGCGTGCAAACGACGTGGCGTTTGATTCATAACAAATTGATGCACCGAAGTGCGACCAGCGTCTCTGAAGCGGTGGTGCTCTGGCGACGCATTGCAGGGGGATTCACGACCGGACAGCAGAACGCTCTGTTTCAAGACACCTGGGCTCGGGTCAAGCCGATGCTCGGTGGCACTTCGGTGGGCCGCGATGCGCTCAATACCAACGTGGCCATTGAATTGATTCGATTGCTCGGTTCGCTGGAACGCATTCGTTCGAAAGACAAAGCGCTCGCCGGTGAGCTGGCGTTGTCGGGGTTGCAAAAAAAGAAGTTGGAGCCGCTTCATGGCGCGTTGCTCTGGATGATCGGTCGCATGGGAGCCCGCGTTCCGGTCTACGCGACGATCCAGCAAACCTTGCCACTCGAATTGGCATCGAGCTGGATCGAAAAGTTGTTGGATCTCGAAGGCCGATTCGCAGGCGGTGCCGCTTCGTCGTATGCGCTGGCTCTGATGTTGATCGCGCGCAAAACGGGAGACCGTTATCGCGATTTGCCGTCGGCCTTACGGGACCGCGTGGTGGCTTGCCTGCAGCGGATCCAGGCTCCCGAGATGCACGCGCGGTTGGTGGCCGAAGGTGGATCGCTCGATGCGGACAACGTCGATGAGATCGTGGGCGATGCGTTGCCGTTGGGGTTTTCGTTGATCGAAGCCCGCTGATCGCGACGGATTCACGCTTTCAAATCCACCGCATCGGCGTTTGCCGCGGTTCGAGTATTGCACCACGAAGGACACGAAGAGCACGAAGGACTCCAGAATCGAAGTACTTCAAATCTCGGACGGATTGCGCATTCTTCGTGGTCTTCGTACCTTCGTGTTTGATTCGATTTGGTCTTTATCCGCGAACGCGCAGCATCCCCATCCCATCCCAACCCGAAGCGTTAGCGAGGGACTTCCACGCCTATCCCCTTCGCAGCGCCGAACCCTGGCTCGCTCCTCTTGAAGTTTCGCATTTCGCCTCGTGATTCCCCTTGGCTTTTCGTACTCGTACTCCGCGTCAGCAGTACTCGTACTCGTACTCGATGATAAGGCAACGCGTACGAGTACGAGTACGAGTACCATTTCATTGAGTACGAGTAGGACGGGAACCCACAGTGCGCAACTTCAAAACGCGCGAGCGACGGAATTCAACGTGGATCCTCGCCTGGACGCCCCTCCCCCTTGCTGGCGCGTCGGGCTGGTAATGCGTGCCATGCGCGAAATACTCCAAAGGTTCCCATTCGCCGCTTCGGAGCGTCGCAGCTCCGCCATCAACTACCGCGCGCAAACTGCTTCGCCGAAACGATCACCTGTCGGCATCGAGGTACCGAATGCAGAAACTCCTTGCCATACGGTTTGGTGATGGCTCTGGGATCGGTGATCAACACCACTCCCGAATCGGTCGCCGTTCGGATCAACCGACCAAACCCTTGCCGGAACTTGATCACCGCTTCAGGCAACTGAAAGTCTCGAAACGGATTGCCCCCAGATTGCCGAATGGCTTCCAATCGGGCTTCGAGCAATGGATGGTCGGGCACGCTGAAGGGCAACTTGGTAATCACCACCAACCGCAATGCATCCCCCGGAACATCGACCCCTTGCCAAAAGCTTTCGGCTCCAAAGAGCACCCCGCGCGGCTGATCCTTAAAGGCTTGCAACAGTTCGGTGCGCGGCGTGCCGTCGGCTTGCGAATACGTCGCCAAACCATGACGATCCAGCCAAGGCTGCAGCGCTGCAGCGCACCGGCGCAGCGAATCGTACGACGTGAACAACACGAACGCGTGACCGTCGTACTTTTGGATGTAATGCTGCAACGCTGGGATGATCGCTGCCTCGTAGTCGACGCGGCCTCCTTGTGCATAGCCGCCACCCGAAGGCTCGGGCACATCGGTCAGCATGTGCAACTGCGCCAGCCGTTCGTAATCAAACGGACTGCCCAATTGCAGCGCAGGCAATCCCACCGCCCCGATCCGCTGCTGAAAGAAAGCAAAGCCCCGATCGCGCGCGGGTTGCTTGGCCGGTTGCGGCGCATCCGCCGTGCGCGTTTGCGTCGTCGACAACGTTGCGCTGGTCAAGATGACGCTCTTCACCTTTTGAAACAGATGCTCGCGCAAATGCGCCCCGACATCGATCGGACTCGATCGCAACGTCAACCGCACGTGGCTGCGACTCATCCCCTTGGGCTCGCGCTTCTCCAGCCAATACACGGCCCCTTCTTGTTTCTGTTGCAGCCATTGATCCAACCCTGTGGCTAGCGCGGACAAGCGATTGCTGGCCGACATCATGTCCATGCGGCCATTGGTGTCCTTCAGATCGGCTCCGTAGCGTTCGAGCTGTTCGGACAGCGCTTGAAGTTGTTCCATCAATCGAGTTTGCACGGGGATCGGTGAACGGATGCGTCCATTGGCCGGAGCCGAGTTGTCCATCCAGCCGAGCGTATCGAGCAAGAAGTCGTCGAGGGCTTCCATGCAACGGTACGATTGCTGCGCCAGTTGCTTGAGTCCCAATGCGATCAAGATCCCTTTGTCGTTGCGGGGATTGTACAGTTTGCGCAGCGTGTAATCGATCTGCGTATTGCTGATCGATAGACCCAGATGCTCGCCCGCCACCGATTCGATCGTGTGGCATTCATCGAAGACCACCGCATCGTATTCGGGGAGGATCCCACCCCCGAGCGCGCGGATCGCCAGATCGCTAAAGAACAACGCATGGTTGACCACCAAGATCTGAGCGCGGTGCACGCGCCGCCGGGCTGCGTGATAGAAACACGTTTCAAAATGGGAACACTTGCGTCCCATGCAATTGCCCGAGTCGCTGGCGATCTCATCCCAGATGGACCCAGGGGGGCGAAAGGTCAAGCTGCTGAGCGTCCCATCGCGCGTCGTTTCGATCCACTGTTGGATCTGTCGCATCTGCTCGTACTCGGTTTCATTGGCGAGCAAGTTCACGCTTCGCGAAGCCGCCAATTCCAACCGCCGCCGCGACACGTAATTGCCGCGCCCTTTGACCAGCACGGAAGAGAATTCTCGCGGGATGACCGCGTTGAGCAGCGGGAGATCTTTTTGGATGAGCTGTTCTTGCAAGCTGATCGTGTGCGTGCTGATGATCACTCGCCGCACCCGTTTGGGTTCGTCGCTCTCGCGGTCGGAGTCATCCTCTTCGGCTTCCTCCTCCATCTCCCGTTCCATGGCCGATTCGACTTCGGTGGCGAACAAGATCGCGGGGACCAGATAGCCAAAGCTCTTGCCGACCCCTGTCCCCGCTTCGACGATCAAGTGCTTTTGCGAGGCGAGCGCATCGGCCACAGCGTTCGCCATCTCCATCTGCTCGCGCCGGTGCTCGTAGTGTGCGATCCGGTTCGCAATGCGTCCCCCGGGGCCGAGGATCGAATGCACATCGAGGGGATCCATGAACGCGTCTGAGCCCGGGACAAGAAAATGAAAACGAAACCATGGAGGAATTCCCTCCCCGTATTTGCCACCCCACCGCGTCCTTCCCCGTCCTACTCCTAATCGTGCTCGTGCTCGTGCTCGATCTGGCTCTGGCTCTCGGCTCTGGCTCTCGGACTCGATCTGGATCCCTCGATCCGATTTTTCCATGACGAGCAGTACGGCAATCCAAACGCGTGGGCTGATCACGTGCAACTATAAACCCATCCCTTTCCCTTCGGGAGTGGAAAACGCGTTGCGATCAAAATCCTCCTTCATTCCCGCGCTAGCAAACTCCGCTTACGCTTCGCAGTTGGTACGATTTGAAGGCTTGTTATGCCTGCCAAGTTCCTCTCCGAGCGCGTCGCACGTTGCGTGCACCGGCCCGGATGCTTGCTTCCCCGGATGGTTTCTTCACGGAGTGTTCCTCATGCCTTCGCTGATCTTCGCTGTGTGTCGCTTCGCGCGATGGAATATTGTCTCTGCATCGCGCTGGTTGCTGTTGGTCGCGTGCTTGGCATGGCTATCGGGCGCGAACGTTCGCGCCGAAGGCCCCGCACCTGCGACCGATGCGCTGCGAAACTTTGCCATGGCCAAAGATGCGGCTTAC
Organism: Pirellula sp.; assembly: GCA_046318495.1. Lineage (GTDB taxonomy): Bacteria > Planctomycetota > Planctomycetia > Pirellulales > Pirellulaceae > JBKCUI01. The sequence continues at coordinate 16,138 of JBKCUI010000100.1, forward strand.
CGTTTTGAGTTGGTCGATCAAGGCGTCCTCGGCACCAGCCATTGGGCCCGATTGCATATGGTCTCGCAGCGCTGGAAAGACACCGATTGGAAACACGTTGTTTGGATCCTCGTCCCGCAAGCGGCCATCGATCATCCCGAAGCCAAAGCCAGCCAATCGGCATTGCTGTTGATCGCCGGAGGCAACTGGCGGAAAGAATGGGGCGAAGCGCCCCCTGCCAAGATGGAACCGCGTGGAGAGATGCAAGTCCTCAAGGCCATCGCGGAAGCCTCCGGCTCGCCGGCCGTGGCGATTTCGCAAGTTCCCTTCCAACCGATGTTCAACGATCTCAACGAAGATGCACTCATCGCAGAGACGTTCAAGCGTTACATCCAAGGGGATGGCGACGATTGGCCCCTCCTCATGCCGATGGTCCGCTCCGCCGTCCGCGCGATGGATACGGCGCAGACATTCACCAAAGACAACTGGAAGCTCGACATCCAAAAGTTCACCCTCACCGGCGCGAGCAAGCGAGGATGGACCACGTGGCTGACCTCGGCCGTCGATCCTCGCGTCGATGCCTTGGCCCCCATGGTCATCGACATGCTCAACATGCCGGTACAGATGAAGCATCAGATGACCACGTGGGGCACGTACTCCGATGAGATCGCCGACTACACGAATCTGGGCCTGCAAAAGTTCCTGCAATCGGCACAAGGCGAAAAGCTCGTGCGCATCGTCGATCCCTACCGCTATCGCGATCGCTTGATGCAGCCCAAGCTCTTGATCTTCGGCACCAACGATCGCTATTGGCCGCTCGATGCATGCAACCAGTATTGGCACGATCTGCGGGGTGAGAAGTACTTGCTCTACACCCCCAATCAAGGCCACGGCATTCAAGACATCGCGCGGGTGGCCGGTTCGATCCATGCCTTGCACCGCAGCCGCAACGGGGACTTTGCGCTGCCTGTTTTAAGTTGGAACAATGCGGCGGCCGATGGCCGTGTTACGCTGGAGCTTGCCACCGACATCATCCCCGACGACGTCTCGATTTGGATTGCCAAGTCCAACACGCGCGACTTCCGCGACGCGACGTGGACCAGCATTGCGGCCACCAACGTCGATCCCAACCACCATCGAGCCAGCCTCGATATCCCCAAGGATCAGTACATGGCTGCCTTTGGCGAATGGATGTTCGATCTCGGGGATCTGCCCGCGTACTTTTCGACGAACGTGATCCTCGTCGAACCGAATCCGTAGTGCCGGCGGTTCGAGAGTTGGACCACGAAGGACACGAAGAGCACGAAGGGGTCCAGAATCGAGGAAACTCAAATCACGGATGGTTTGCCCCCCTCTTCGTGGTCTTCGAGCCTTCGTGTTTGACTGGATTTGGCTTTATCCGCGAACGCGCAGCATCCCCATCCCATCCCAACCCGACGCGTTAGCGAGGGATTTCTACGTGGATCCTCTCAGGAACGCCCCTCCCCCTTGCTGGCGCGTCGGGCTGGTAATGCGTGCGATGCACGCAGCACTCCCATAGTGCTCATTAGCCGCCCCGGCGGATCGACGACGGCAAAAACCCCGGCGATCAAGCCATCCCCAAATCGCCCGGCCTCACCGGGCCCGTTTGAACTGTCCGAAAACGGCTTTTCGACGTATACTGGACGCCGCGGAATCAAGCGTTTTGTTGTCCGAGACGTCAGGTCTGCGGGACCCAAGTCGTTTGGGTAGCGGCGGGAAATCGAGAGTACATTTCGAGCGCAAAACGTCCTTCGAAAGTAATCCCACCCCCCCAACCGGCGTTCGGCGGCGGTTGCAGTGAGCTTTTTGCATCTCGGATGCGTAAGCACTGCATCCTCGCACGCCCGCTCACCTGCCGGTTCGTCATGCTGCGAATCCATGCCGCAGGTGATGTCCTCCGCATCCAACGGCATTCCCGCAATCCCTCGCGGCATGCTGTCCACCCAACCCCCAAAGAGTTTCCTTGGATACCAAACACCCTCCACGCACCTCGATCCGTTGGCTTCTTTGGATGGCTGGGTGCTGCGTCCTGGGCTGCGAACCCCCGGTCGAAGTCCGCGTCTACGATGCTCCCAAATCCGATACGCAGTTCGTCGCTGGTCCGCTTGCAGGTGCCCCCACCAACTTGCCCGCTAGCACTCCCCGCCCCGCCGCCACCTCCGGCCCGCGCCGCATCCTCGGTGCCGTCATCCCGATGGAGTCCGGCTGCTACTTCTTAAAGGCCACCGAAGCACCCGAAAAGCTCGATCCGCTTTTGGGCGACTTCCATGACATCGTGACCAAGTTCACGATCAACCCGAACACCGGCAAACCCGAGCTCGATCTCCCCCAAGGCTGGCGCATGAACCCGCGCAACGATGTGGCCATGGCCGAGTTCGTGGCGCCCGAATCGGCAGGCTCGATCAAGTTCACCGTAACGGTACTAGGCATGCCACCGGCCAGCGATTGGAACGCATACCTGCTGAGCAACATCAACCGTTGGCGCGGACAGCTCAAGCTCTCCGACGTCGACTCCGCAGGACTGGCCGATACGCTTCTTTCCGTCGAGCGACCGGGCTCGCAATTGCCCGGCTACATCTTCGATGCCGTCGGCACCGGAACCGGTGGCATGGCTCCCTTTGCAGGTGGCAACTCCAGCCCTGCCCCGGACCGCGCACCACCCTCCGCAACGCCAACGGCTCCAACGGCCAATGCATCGGTACCGCCCGCTGGCAACAGCAGCGATGCCCGATCCGGCCGACCCGAACTTCAGTACGAAACGCCCTCGGGCTGGTCGCTCGTAGCCGGCACACCCTTTCGCTTGGCGACCTTCCAAATCGCTTCCGAACAAGGGCCCGGCGAAGTCGCCATCAGCATGGCCGTCGACAACCCATCGACCAACGCCATGATGTGGTACCAGCAAGTCACGCGCGAAACCGACGAAGCCAAACTGAAGACGATGGTCGATCAGTCGCTGCAAACGTCGGAAAAGATCCCCTCGGGCACAGGCGAAGGTACCTTGTACACCATCCGCGAATCGGAACAACCCGATGCGCCGATGTTGCTGGTGGCTTCCCTGCCGACCGACGATCCACAACTCCATTTGTTCGTCAAGTTGCGAGCCGACAATCGCGTCGCGCAATCCCAGCGCGAAACGTTCTTGAAATTCATCCAGACCCTCTCCCTCAAGTAGAGGTTTATCCATGGCCACGTCCTCACTCCCCTACTCCGCCGCCGATTCCAACGCTGGGGTGTCGCAACTCCAATCGGCGATTTGGACCGTTCTGAAGTACGCGGGCTCGCTGAAGATCACCTGCGTGATGTTCGCCCTCGGCATCGTCATTCTGTTCGTTGGGACCTTGGCCCAAGACGAAGAGACCATCGTCGATGTCAAGAAGCAGTACTTCAACAGTTGGGTGGCCGTCGTGCCGTTGGACGTCTTCGTCCCCAACACCATCTGGCCGCACGCCGAAAAGATCGGCGGCGCGTTCGCCATGCCCGGGGGGGCCACCATCGGATTGATCCTGCTGATCAATTTGGTCGCGGCCAAGATGACTCGATTTCAAATGAACGCTCGCGGAGGGCGCTTCGCGGCTGGCATGGTGTTGACCACCCTCGGCTTTATCTTGGTGGCGTTGATCGTCTTCGGTGCCCACCTTGGAGATGGGTTGCAAGGCGAACCGCCGTTCAGCTACGACTCGATCTGGACCGGAACGCTAGGATCGCTCTGGCTGTTGATCGGCTCGTTGGGCGTGTGGGGAGTGCGATGGCCACCCAAGCACACGATTCTCAAATCGGTGTTGTGGTCGGCGTTCAGCTTGCTGCTGTTGGTCGGGCTCATCATCGCGCTGACCGGCGATCGCTTCCGCATTCCCGATCCGGGCTTGCGCATCGTGTGGCAATTGGCGAAAAGCGGCTTGGTCAGCGTGGTCATGCTCGCTGGATTGATCCTGCTGTTCGGAGCTCGCGGCGGCAACGTCTTGATCCACTTGGGCATCGGCTTGTTGATGGTCGGCCAGTTTGTCTTTGGTGACCGCCAAACCGAAGAACGCATCAGCCTCTACGAAGGCCAACGCACTTCGGCCGCCGTCCAAACCGACATCGTCGAACTGGCGGTCATCGATACCACTCAGCCCGACAAAGACCGCGTCGTGGCCTTTGACCATCCATTGCTGGAAAAGTCAGCCACCAAGGGAACGGCCTTGACCGATCCGTCGTTGCCCTTCGAGATCCGCGTCGACCGCTATATGGTCAATTCCGGCATGAAGTCGCGACGCTCGGACCCGAAACTGCAAACCGAATCCGCTGAGCTGATCGGTGTTCCACCCGAAGTCGCCTTCGTCGAAACCGAAAAGACCGGCGGAGCCAAGAGCGAGACCAATCTGGCCACCGCCTACATTTCCATCCGCGAAAAGAAGTCGTCCAAGGAACTGGGTCGCTATGCGGTCAGCCAGTTCTTGAACGATCCCACGGTTCGTCCGCGAGCCATCCTCAACCACGTCGACTCGGATGGTCGGCATTTCGATTTGGCGCTGCGCTTCCGCCGCAATCTGAAACCCTATTCGTTTGAGCTCAAGGACGTCGTGCTCGAGCAGTACACCGGCACTGCCATCCCGCGCGATTACTCGTCGTATATTCGGATCTTGGGCGAAGACGGATCGACACTGCAAGAAGGCCGCATCTGGATGAATAGCCCGATGCGATTCCGAGGCGAGACGTATTACCAATCGCAATACACGTCAGCCGATAAATCGCCGCTGCAGCTGGAGCAGACGGTTTTGCAAGTCGTCACCAACGCCGGTTGGCTCATCCCGTATGTCTCGTGCGTGTTGGTCGGGCTCGGCATGTTGGCCCACTTCAGCATCACCCTAACCCGCTTCGCATCGCGTTACGATCGCAACGCCATCACCAAACCCGAACGCAAGCCTTGGTTGCTGGTGTCGCTGTTGGTGCCGGTGGTCGGCATTTTGGCTTACATCGCCAGCATCTCGATTCCACCACGAACTTCCAGCGACAAGATCGACTGGTACCGCATCGGGACGTTGCCTGTGCAGCACGAAGGCCGGATCAAGCCTCTGGCTGGCGTCGGGGCGCAAATGCTGAAGGCCCTGTCGAACAAACCTTATGCACTGAGCACCGAAGGCCACAGCTACGAAGGCGGCCAGACCACGGGCAAGAAAGTCACGTCTGCCCAGTGGATGATGAGCCTCATGGCCCATGCGCCATGGGTCCTGGATGCGCCGCTGGTGCGCATCGATTCCCAAGCCCTCCTCGATCAGCTTGGGCTTAAACGGCACAAGAGCAATTGCTACTCGATCAAGCAAATCACCGAGAAGCTCGATGGCCTCGAAGACAAGACGCGCGAGATCTTTGACAAGCCGCGCGATCGCTGGACGTTCGACGAACAGAAGCTGATGGACTTGCAATCGAAGCTGACCGTCTTCTTCAACGTATGGAACGCCTACGAGCCGATCGATGAGATCCTCAAGAAAGCCGATTCGCCCGAGCGATTGAGTAACGCCATGGCTGGGCTCGAGCCGCTGATCGAATCGCTGCGGTCCAAGAATCCGCCGGCCATCATTCCACCTCGGGATGTTCCCGAGAAGATCGATCCCAAGCTGCCACCACCGCGGTGGGATGCCTATGCACCGGCCTTCTACGAAGTCTTGAAGAACTTCGATGCCAAGAAGCTCGATAACCCCACGTCGCAGTTCCGCGATTTGGCGAAACTGGTTCGCGACGGGGGCGTGAGCAAGAGCCAGGAGATCAACGCGGCGGTCAGCGCGTACGACGGCATGATCGCTGACAAGTACAGCATTCTGTCCCGTTCCTCGAAGGCGCGCTTTGAAGCTTGGTACGAGTACTTCAATCCGATCGGGGTGGCATACATGCTGTACATCTTCACCGGATTGACCTGTTTGCTCAGTTTCATCGTGGCCCGGGAGCACTTGCGGCAAGCCGCCTTTTGGATGTGCTTGTTGACGCTCATGGTCCACACGTTGGCGATTGGGTGTCGGATTTACATTTCGGAGCGACCTCCGGTCGTCAATTTGTATTCGGCAGCGGTCTTCATCGGCTGGGCGATTGTGCTGGGGTGCTTGGTGGCCGAGTGGTTGTTCCCGATTGTGATTTCGCTGTTGGTAGCATCGGTGGCCGGGTACTTGAGTTTGCAAGTTGCTTACGGGCTCGACATCGGCGATTCGATGCCGGTATTGCAAGCCGTTCTCGACACGCAGTTCTGGTTATCGACGCACGTGATCAGTGTGTCGCTTGGGTATAGCGCGACCTTTGCGGCGGGCTTTTTGGGGATTGGGATTGTGCTGTTGCAGTTGGCCCATCAGTTCCAATCGAAAGAATCGACGCGAGAGTCGACCAAGCAGCTCATCGAGACGCTTTATCGGATTTCGTATGGCATCGTCTGCTTTGGGATCTTCTTCAGTTTCGTCGGCACGGTGCTGGGAGGTCTGTGGGGCGATGACAGTTGGGGTCGGTTCTGGGGTTGGGATCCCAAGGAGAACGGGGCGTTGATGATCGTGCTGTGGAATGCGTTGTTGTTGCATGCCAAGTGGGACAAGCTCGTCGATTCGTTGGGGTTTGCGATGTTGGCCGTGTTTGGGAACATCGTCACAGCGTGGTCGATGTTTGGAACCAACATCCTGGGCATTGGGTTGCATGCGTACGGTGGCGATCCTGGGGATTCGATCCGCAACATTTCGGCCTTCGTTGGCAGTCAGATGCTGATCATTGTGTTGGGAGGCGCGGTCTATGCGTTGCGGCTGGCCCGCGACAGCGTGGCCAACGCCTCAACCACCCGCTAACCCCTGCTCGTCCTAGCGGCTGGGCGTAAGCCCTCCGGTCCGACGCCTATCCCCTCACCCCTTACCCCTTACCCCTCATGCCTTCCTCCTTCGAGTTCGTTCGCTCGGAAATCCTCGATCACCGGGTGATCGCGCACGACACATGGCAATTGACGGTGCGAGCACCGGGATTGGCGGCATCGGCTCGACCGGGTCAATTCTTCATGGTTCGATTGGCGGATTGCAACGATCCGTTGATTGGACGGGCGTTGGCGTTGTACGACGTGCATCGCGATGCTTCGGGTGCTCCGGAATCGCTGAGTGTGGTGTATGTGGTGAAGGGGAAATTCACGCAAGCCTTATCGCGTCAGCAGCCGGGACAGCAAGTCGAGATATGGGGGCCGCTTGGGAATGTCTTTTCGACGGAGCCGGTCGACCATTTGATCTTGGTAGCGGGTGGCGTGGGGATCACCCCAATGTTAACGCACGCGCGCTCCGCGTTGGGGCGCGAAGCCTACGGCGTCGGCTCCACCCCTCAGTCCTTCGCGCAGCGCGTGACCTTGTGTTACGGCGCACGCACACGGGAGTACTTAGCAGGTTTGGATCGGTTTGAAGCATCGGGAGTGGAGTTCGCGATTTCGACGGAGGACGGGTCGTTGGGTCATCGGGGCCGGGTGACGGAGGTGTTGGAGGGCTTGATTGCGGCGCGATCGGGAACGCAGCGGATTGCGTG
>JBKCUI010000101.1:0-3554 GCA_046318495.1 Pirellula sp.
CTCGCGTGCTGTTTTCATTGAGCACAAAGCTATCCACGAGGCGGAATTGCATGCCCATGAAAAAGAGAACCACGCCGAGCAGGAAATAGCGGTTGTGATCAAGTTGCATGATGGATCCCATGCCTAACGAGCGGTACAAACCTGCATCGTCGAGTATCGAATCCCATTGAGGCTCGGAATGAAGAAATCCGCGGGAGAGCCAGTCGTAGCGATTGCACGCGTCGCGCGGTTACCGACCTATCTAAAACAAAAAGCACGGTCATCAACCGTGCTCAGAGTCTTTTTTGGGGCGTTGGGTTGGCTGCGATGCATTGCGAGCCAACCATGCACTGAACGCCAGCAAGAGATCGTGCGAACTACGCCGTTTGGGCGAGCGAAGCCTTCTTGATGTAGTGGCTCAAGCGGCTCTTGGTGCGCGAAGCTTTGTTGGTGTGGATGATGCCCTTGGATGCGGTCTGATCCAGCAGCTTGCAAAGTGCAGTGAATTGGGTCCGTGCCGAATCGAATTCCTTGGACTGGACAGCGGATTGCAACTTTTTGATGGAAGTCTTAAGGGTGGACTTCGCAGCACGGTTGCGAGCGCGGCGTTGGAGCGACTGGCGAAGCCGCTTCTTGGCACTCTCGATGTTTGGCACGACAACAACTCCTGATTAAGATTGAGACACGCGTTTCCCGTCGCAACGGGCCTAGTATGATGCCGAGCGCAATCAGATTTGTCTAGACCTAAAATGCGGCACTTCTGGCGATTCGGTGTCGCCGTCGCCTCGGAGCGAGTCATGGCTCTGTCATTCGACGGTCGGTCGGGGATAACGCATTTGCCGGTTCGATTCGGTTCTTTCCATTTTCAAGGTTGGCAGTGCCGGCCGGAGCTCCATCATGGCGGAAAATCCAATCAATCAGAGGGCAATCCCCCCAGCGGATGGGTCGATTTCACGTCGGAGTTTAGGTCAAAGGCTGGGGCTAGCAATGGCAGGGGCGGGGTTGGGGCTCGGCTGGATGAGGCCTAGCCTCGGTGCCCAACCAACATTGTCCGAGCAAACATCAGGGGGCTTGGAGTCGTCGGAGAGCAACCTGCGTTTGGTGTTCTTTGGCGACATCATGCTGGATGGCGGACCGGGGAACTGGGTGAGTTTGGGGAAAGATCCGTTTGAGCCTTGCGCGGCGCTGTTCGAGAACGCGGACCTTCGGATCGGGAATCTGGAGTGCGTTGTCGGGGGCGAAGGCGAGCGTCAGAGCAAGCCCTACGTTTTTCGAGGGGCCGGGGATTCCTGTCGGTTTCTACGCCGATGGTTCGACGCAGTCAGCCTCGCCAACAACCATACGCTGGACTATGGTCCCGACGGATTGATGGGATCCATCGAGGAATTGAAAAAAGCGGAGATTCCTTACTTCGGCGCCGGCAAGAACACCAAACGGTCTCGCAAGCCGCTGGTGATGGAACGCAAAGGGCGAAGGATCGGACTGCTTGGCTTCAACGAATTCTACGCCGAAGATTACGCCGCCCTCAAGGATCGCCCGGGCAACAACCCGCTGCAGCGTGAAGCGTTGCTAGACGACATTCGCAAATGCCGCGATGCGCTGGCCTGCGACATCGTGATTCCCTTTCTGCACTGGGGGGAAGAAATGGAATCTCAGCCCCGCGATGACCAGCGTCAGTTGGCTCGCGAATGCATCGATGCCGGAGCGACGGCGATTATCGGTGCCCATCCCCACGTCGTACAGACCGTGGATTTTTATCATGGCCGTCCCATCGTCTACAGCTTGGGGAATTTCGTTTTTGACTACTTTGCTGGGGATCCTGAGGTTTGGCTTGGGTGGGTTGCTACACTCGAAATCGACCGTCACGGGAATGTCGATTTGCGGTTGGATTCCGTGACGATGAATGGATCTGGCATTCCTTCGCCGGTCGTTCCCGGGGTGTGAGCCCGCGCGTTGGGGCGAGGGAAGATGGTCGTTGGACAAGTCGCTTGAGGGAGCGACGTGTACTCGCGTCGCAACCTGTCGCGTACGACCCGGACAATCGACAACTTCCGCACAGCCCGCAAAGGGGTTCGCACCACGTGTAGGAAGGATGCAGGGAATGCGTCTGCGCCCAGGTTTTCTACGGGCTTTTCGCACGAATGAGATCGGTGCGATGGCGATGGCTGGACGAAAAAGAAGTGCGGTTTTGGTCCGCTTGTCGGGCAACAATAGCTAGAATCTAGGGGTTGCGTAGACTAGTGTAGATGCGAGTGGGTCGCGTCGCCTCATCTATGTTTTCACGTCGGAGTTAGTGTCCGGAATGGCAAACTACGTATCGCTTGACGAAGCCGCCAAGATTTTGGGTCTGTCCACAGACGAACTGATCGAGATGCGTTCGCGCGGCGAGATTTTTGGCTATCGCGATGGCGCGAGCTGGAAATTCAAGCAAGAAGAAATCGAACGCGTTCAATCGGAACTCGGTGGCGATGCGTTGAATGAGGACGCGGGCGGATCCTCGATCTTGATCTCCGGCAAGCCCGCCGTCGACGGCGATGATGACGAGATCGCGATCGGTTCAGATTTGAAGCTGGTTGCGGAAGGCAGCGACGTGGCGTTGGTGGCCGATCCATCCAGCGGCAGCGGCGTAAAGCTCGTTAACAAAAAGAACAACAACGACGCTGGCGCCTCGGACTTGAAGTTGGAATCCGACGGCAGCGACGTCGATCTCGGAAGCGATCTGAAGCTGACCGACGATGCAAGTGCCAGCGGAGTCAATCTGCTTAGCCGTCAACCGGACTCCAACGTCCTGGGTTCCGATTTGGGACTAAAGTCCGGCAGTGGATCGAATGCGGGAACGCCCTCGGTAGGCAGCGGCAGTTTGGATCTGGGCGGTGATTTGGAATTGGCCAAGGACGACGAAGATGACTTGGTGCTCGGCTCGGACTCCGCCGTAGGCTTGGGGTCGGAAAGCGGCATCAACTTGATGAGCCCTTCGGACAGCGGACTGTCGCTCGAAGACGAACCGCTCGATTTGGCTGGCACCGGGATCTCGGGACTCGATCTCGGAGCGGAGATGGCCGCCGAATCCGCCTCCAATTCTAAAGCGGGCTCGGCAAGCGGCGTGAGCCTCGGAAGCGGTGCCTTGGTCGATTTCCAACAAGGCGAAGAGTTTCAATTGACTCCTTCGGGGGGCATTGAAGGGGATGACGATAGCGGTTCCCAAGTCATCGAACTAGAAGACTCCGGCAGCTTCGGAGATGCAGGCTTGCCCGGCGCCGGATTGGGAGATGGAATCGTCGAAGAAGCCGGAATCGGCGGCGATGGACTGGGAGATGCAGGCTTTGGCGAAACCGCTGCCGCAGCAACCGCCGTCCGTGCCATGGCCGAAACACCTTACTCGGGTCTTCAAGTCGGCATGCTTGCCTTCGTGCTGCTCCTGATGGGATTGTGCGGTATCCTGACTTCGGACATCCTCCGCAATCTATGGGCATGGGAAGGACAGACCGATTATTCCACCGGTCTGACGAGCATGCTGGTCAAGGCCTTTGGCGGATCGTAAGAACTTCCGAGTTCATATCTTTCTTCCCTCCCAA
>JBKCUI010000102.1:0-57722 GCA_046318495.1 Pirellula sp.
ATCTTGCGCACCCGCCCCGATGTGGTGGCGACTTGGTCCGATCACGAAGTCGCCAAGCGGTGGCTGAGCTTGTTTCCAGGCCAACGAGTCGATGAATTTCTGGGGCAGCCCACCGAAAGCCAGATCGAGGCTATGTTGGCCGATGGAGCCAAGATGGAAGCCATTCGGGAGCGGCTTAGCAATCCTTCGTGGTTCATGCGGGCGCTTTCCGAACCCATCGCACGGTTGGCCAATCGCCAAGATGAATGCACAGGGCGCTTTTGGGAAGGCCGATTCAAAGCCCAAGCCATACGCGATGAAGCCGGTTTGTTGGCTTGCAGCATGTATGTCGATTTGAAGCCGATCCGTGCAGCGATGGCAACGAAACCTGAAGAATCCCGGCATACATCGGCATTTGATCGGATCGAAGCCATGCAAGGGAAAACGATCTCGTCGATGGCTGCTGAGACGGTGGTGTTGTCCACCGAGGAAGCGGGCGAAATCCGTCGGACTTCGACTCCGGATCAACTGCGAGCCAGGCGTGCGAACGCCAAGCGAGCGAAGCGCGGGTTTGCGATCTTGCGGGATGCGTGGTTAGCGCCCCTGACGCTCGATGAGCGGGGCAAACCCGGTCCGCAAGTAAGCACTTCCCGAGTCCGCGCCAGCGACAAGGGCTTTTTGTCGATGTCGTTGAAGGATTACGTGGCGTTGCTTAAGTGGACCGCGATTCATCGCCCGAGTTTGGGGAAGCCCAAGATGACGGCGGAAGTCGAGCCGATCTTGAAGCGATTGGGGATCGATGGCTCGATGTGGATCGATTTGGTTTGGCGGTTCAAGATGTACTTTCAAGGAAGTGCGGCGGGTTCGCCGGAGTCGCTATCGCAGCACGCTCAGGAGCATCAGCACCGCTGGCATCGCGGTCAGCGGGCAGTTCGGCAGGTGTTTGCGAAGAAGTAGTCGCTCGCGTCTGTGGGAAACGACTCCGCTCTGCTACTTGGGCATCGATAAAAGAGTACGTCCACGTCGCTGAAACAAGGGCGGTAGGCTTGGGATGCGCTCTCTATCCGCAGATTTGCTCGCTTTGAAGATCGTAATTCGATTGTCATTCGCGATGAACTGGGGATTTTCTGATGCTGAAAGGACTGATCCTCACCAACATACTGACATGCTCATGGTCGGTCGGCATGCGATTCGTGAACAGCGGGCGTAGTGATGTTCCGTCATCGCCGTGAAGGTTTTGTTGATGGAATGAGAGTGGAACTTCGGGGGGACGCCAGCACCCCGCATGCCAGATAGGTGGGTGGCACGTAATGAGTTTACGAAAAAGAACGGGCCGCTTGCGAGAAGCGGCCCGTTCATGATTCAGAGCAAAATCGCGTGACTTTGCGACGTTAGGCAGAACCGGCGGCAAGGGGTTCGCTCGGAGAGTTGTTCTCGCGTTGCTCGCCCTTGAAGTCCAAACGCGTGATCTTGCCGTCCGCATCCTTGACGACATCGACCACGATGGTGTTCTTGCCTTCGAAAGCGCCGCGAAGCAGTTCTTCCGCCAAGGGATCTTCGATCCGTTGCTCGATAGCCCGGCGAAGCGGACGAGCACCGTAATCGAGGTTGGAACCTTGCTTGATAATGAACTCCTTGGCTTCGTCGGTGAGATCCACTTCGAATCCTCGCTCGCGGAGGCGATCGCGGACCTTGGCCAATTCGAAATCGATCACCTTCTTGAGGTCTTCCTTGTTCAGGTGACGGAAGATGATGACGTCGTCGAGTCGGTTGAGGAATTCCGGTCGGAAGACGCGTTCGATTTGGTCCATCACCCGGGCTTTCATGCTTTCGTAGGAAGCATCATCGTTGGGCCTTTGGAATCCGAACGCCGCTTCGTTCTTGATCGCTTCCGCACCTGCGTTGGTGGTGAGGATCAAGATCGTGTTGCGGAAGTCCACATTGCGTCCGAAGCTATCGGTCAATCGCCCTTCTTCCATGACTTGCAGCAGCATGTTGAAGACATCGGGGTGAGCCTTTTCGATTTCGTCCAACAAGACGACCGCATAGGGTCGGCGTCGGATTTTTTCGGTGAGCTGACCGCCTTCTTCGTAGCCGACGTAGCCAGGAGGGGCACCGATGAGCCGGCTGACGTTGTGCTTTTCCATGTACTCGCTCATGTCGATATGGATCAGCGCATCCGGGTCACCGAACAACGATTCCGCAAGGGCTTTTGCGAGCAGCGTCTTGCCGACGCCGGTGGGGCCTGCAAAGACGAAGCAACCGGTGGGTCGCTTGGGGTCCTTGAGTCCGCTTCGGCTGCGGCGAACCGACTTAGCGACGGCAGCAACTGCTTGTTCCTGGCTGACGACCCGCTTGTGCAGATCGGCTTCCATGTTCATCAGTCGCAGCGAGTCTTCGGTCGAGAGTCGGGTGAGTGGGATGCCGGTCATCTTGGAAACGACTTCGGCGATCACTTCCTCATCGACGACTCCATCAGCTTCGCGGCTCTTTTCGCGCCATTCGCGATGGATTTGATCTTTCTTGCGACGAAGCTTGTCAGCTTGATCGCGAAGGGCAGCCGCCTTTTCAAAGTCTTGATTGGCGACTGCGTCTTCCTTTTCTCGGTTGAGACGCTCGACGTCTTCGTCGATGTCCTTGAGATCGGGCGGCTTGGTCATGGTGCGCAAACGGACCCGCGCACCGGCTTCATCGATCACGTCGATGGCCTTATCTGGCAGGCATCGCGCGGTGATGTAGCGCTCGCTCATCTCCACAGCAGCGACGATCGCATCGTCGGTGATTTGAACGCGGTGGTGCTCTTCGTAACGCTCCTTGAGTCCCTTGAGGATCTGGATCGTTTCGTTTTTGGACGTCGGTTCCACGATGATCTCTTGGAAACGTCGCGCGAGAGCATTGTCCTTCTCGATGTACTTGCGGTACTCATCGAGAGTGGTGGCACCGATGCACTGGATTTCACCGCGAGCTAAAGCCGGCTTAAGCACGTTGGCAGCGTCGATGGCGCCTTCGGCACCGCCGGCTCCGACCAATGTGTGGAGTTCGTCGATGAACAAGATCGTATTGCGAGCGCGGCGAACTTCGTTCATCACGGCCTTGATCCGCTCTTCGAATTGTCCGCGGTACTTGGTACCTGCGACCATCATCGCCAGATCGAGAACGACGATTCGCTTCTCGGCGAGGATCTCGGGGACTTCGCCATTGACTACGCGTTGTGCAAAGCCTTCGACGATGGCGGTCTTGCCGACACCGGCTTCACCCAGAAGAACAGGGTTGTTCTTGGTACGTCGGCAAAGAACTTGCGTCGCGCGTTCGATTTCGCGTTCGCGTCCGATGACCGGATCGAGCTTGCCTTGGCGAGCCAGTTCCGTCAGATCGCGTCCGAAGCTATCGAGCGCGGGAGTCTTGCTCTTGCTCGATTTCGACGACTGTGCGGTTTCGCCACCGGCGGTGGAAGGTTCGCGACCACCTCGTTCGCCATCGGAACTTTCCATTCCGTGGCCGAGCAGGTTGAGGACCTCCTCCCGGACATCTTCCAGCTTCATGCCGAGGTTCATCAAGACTTGTGCGGCGACTCCTTCTTGTTCACGGAGCAGGCCGAGCAAGATATGTTCGGTACCGACGTAGTTGTGGTTGAGGTTGCGAGCCTCTTCCATCGAGTACTCGATGACCTTTTTGGCGCGCGGCGTTTGAGGCAGCTTGCCGATAGTGACCATCTCGGGTCCGCTCTGCACGAGCTTTTCGACTTCGAGGCGGATCTTGCGAAGATCGACTTCGAGGTTTCTAAGAACGTTCGCAGCGACGCCACTTCCTTCCTTGACCAAGCCCAGGAGGATGTGTTCCGTACCGATGTATTCGTGGTTGAACCGCTGCGCTTCCTGGTTAGCGAGTTGCATCACCTTGCGAGCGCGGTCTGTGAAACGTTCGTACATGTTTTTTTCCTTTCGGGCGGTGAGGCTAACCGAAGTCCCACACGCCAAAGCGAGCCAAGTCCGACAAGGTGATCCTGCCAAGCTTCGTTCACGTGCGTTTTAAGCCGTGTTCGAAGACCGGTGCAGAACCACAGAAGTTCATCTGCCGCAACGTTTGTGCAAAGGGTGTTCCAAAGTTGCGACTGCCAAAAACAGTCACGGTTGTGGAACCACGGATGCATTCGCAAACGCTGTACGAAGGATGCGAGAGCCAAGTGCAACGCGATCGATCATCCCAATGCAGGCGGACATCGCTGGGAAGTCCTCCTGCGTCGGAGCGGTCATCCTCGGATAACCGCTTCCATGGCCGACCGTGCGACGGCTCTCACCCTTGCGCCACGGAATTATAGGTTCAAAGGGCAAATCGCAAACAGGCGGGGTAGCTAGGATTTTGAGAGAGATTCCGATTGCGTTCGGATTTTATGCGTCAACACGAGCCGTTTCTCCCGTTCGATCTCTTCGTGCCAAGGTGCAGCGCGATCGAGCAACGCGATTTCTTCGAGCCATTCGTAAGACAGTTGATAGCGTTCCGTTCGCTTCAATATAGATGCCAAGAGCAGGGCGGCTTCGACATCGACGTGGCCCGGCTGGCAGTAGGGGACGAGGATTTGTTCCGCTTCGAAGTATTCGGCTTTTAAATAGTGCAGTTGCGCCTTTTGAAACTGTTCATCTGGACACTGCGATTCGGGGGGACGTCCTGCCAAATGACCGCGCATGGCGCTCTGGAATGCCGAAACGCACGCGGCTGCGCCGAGAGTCCCCCACAGCGCGATCAGTCGCGACTGGGAGATCCAGAGGGGCCAAACCGTGCTTGCGACCCAAGCGACACTCAGTATCGCCCCGAAAAGGATGGCAATCGCTAACCCGCGCGCATCGCCGCGCCGCCAAGCTGGCAAGCATCCTGGCCAGAACGCAAAGGCGAGTCGTGCGAGAAACGGCATGAGCGGCATCCACCGTGGATTGGAAGCACAAAAAATTTTTCGTCGTCCGTCCTGCGCCGGTGCCGATTCGGCAGGAAGCTGCCAAATCTTCCCAAACTGCCAAAGCGGCGTGTCGGTCGGACAGCACGCAGGCGTATGCAGCACCGGGGCATGTTGAGGATTTACCAGAAATCGATCCGCTTTCGCAATGGCGACGCAGGATTGATGTAGACACATCGTGCGCGATTTTGGAATATCGCCCGTCGATGGGGTAGGGACGCAACCCTACGCGCCTCGGTCCAAGGAAGCATCCATGCATTCGGCTAGGTGCACAAACCTAAGCGTGCGGATCGTCAAGCGGGTTGGAATTCAACGTTTTTTCGCGAGGTACACCATGATTCGGCCCCAAGCATCCTGTTCCAATCCAGGACCCAACCCGATGATCGCGTTTTCGCTCAAGCCTTCGATCGCGACGCGAATCGTGTTGGGTGTGACGTTGGTTTGTGGAATGGTCGGTGGTTGCTCCACCCCCAACACGTGCCCGCCGTACCCTCAGCAGTACCCTGGCTATCCGACTTACCCGGGCCAACAGCAACCGGTCTACGGCATGCCCACCGCCGCGGCACCTCCCGTCGCAGGTGCCCCTGCAGGAATGCCACCAGGCACAGTCCCAATGACCGGCCAACCTCCTGTCTACTCACAGCCGATCCCCGGTGGTTATCCAGCCTATCCCTCCGCTGCCGCACCGCCGCCAGGCTACGGGCAGCCAGTGGGCGTCCCAAGGCCTTAAGCGAGTGCGTCGTTCGCGCATGGCAAACCGCGAACTCGCATCGCTGCCCATATAGGAAGCGTGAACGGGTATGATGACGCACGTGCTTTGTTAGCCGTGCGACCCACTGGAACGTTGCTTGAGTGGCCGCACTGCTGCGTCTCTCTTCGCGCCAGACTGCCCTTTCATGCTCTCGACTCATCTATTTCGCGTTCGTGTATGCACTGCGTGGCTTCGCATCGGTGTCGCGATAGGGCTCGCGAGTGCGTTGTCCTTATTCTCGGTTGCGTACTCCGTTGCCCAAGACACCAAGAGCGAGCCTGACGCCAACCAACAGGCTCCTTCGAGCCATCCACCCATCGCCAAGATGACGACGGCGGAAGACCACCGTCAAATGATGGAGCAGCTGGGAATCACCAAGCTGCGTCCAGGTCGCAATGGCAATCCCAATGGCCCGAATGCAGCGAATACCGATGAAGCTCTGGCGACTCCGTTTGAGTCGCTTCCAGAACTTTTGAAGCTGCGCGATGGGAGTCCGGTGTCCACGGCCGACGCTTGGTGGAATCAGCGTCGCCCAGAACTGCTTGAGGATTTCGAACGCGAAGTGGTAGGACGCATTCCCGCCAATACGCCCGCGGTGGTTTGGGAAGTGATCCAAACGGAATCGAAAAAGATCGGCGAGATCGACGCCATCCAAAAGCAACTGGTCGGCCGAGTCGACAACGCAGCGTGCCCGGAAATCGACGTGAACATCTCGATGGTGGTGTTGACGCCTCAGCATGCACCTGGGCCGGTACCGACATTGATGATGTTTGGCTTTACCGGCTTTGAGCCCTGGGCGGCAGAGTTTCGAGCCCGAATGAACCGAAACGGTGCTCAGCCTCCTGCCAATGCACCGCCGTCGGCTGCGCAGCAATTGCTGGAAGCCGGTTGGGGGGTGGCCACCATCAGCCCCGGCACGATCCAAGCCGACAACGGCGAGGGACTGACGCGCGGCATCATCGGACTGACCAATCGCGGTCAGCCGCGACAGCCTGAAGATTGGGGCGCGTTGCGTGCCTGGGCGTGGGGGGCATCGCGAGGCTTGGACTATCTTCAAACCGATACGGCGGTCGATGCGAAGCGCGTCGGAATCGAAGGGGTGTCGCGATTTGGCAAAGCTGCATTGGTTTGCATGGCCATGGATGCGCGCTTTGCATTCGGGCTGATCGGATCTTCGGGTGAAGGTGGAGCCAGTCTGTACCGCAGAAACTTTGGCGAAGCCGTGGAGAACTTGACCAGTTCAGGCGAGTACCACTGGATGGCGGGAAACTTTTTGAAGTACGGCACCGAAGCATCGACGTTTGGCTCTCGAACTGCCAACGATCTGCCGGTCGATGCGCATGGCTTGATCGCGCTTTGTGCTCCCAGACCGATCTTCATCAGCTACGGTATTCCGGAAAAGGGAGATGCGCTATGGCTCGACCAACAAGGGAGCTTCATGGCGGCGATAGCAGCCCTTCCGATCTATCGACTGCTCGGGGCGGATGGGTTGCAAGGAGATGGTGTCGAACGGACGACCGACTGGAAGAAAGAAACGATGCCGGCCGTCAACGTCGATCTACTCGATGCACCGCTGGCGTGGCGACAGCACGATGGCGGACACACCGACTTGCCAAACATCCCGCACTTCATTCGATGGGCGAGCAAGATGATGCGCCGCAGCCAAGGGGAGAGCTTTTCCGACATGCCCTCGCCATCGAGCGATGCTCAGTCGGCAGCCCAGCATGCGATGCTGCCTCGCGAAGACATAGGATCGAACATCGCGCATCAAGAACTGCTCCAAAAAGCCCAGACCGGTCGTATCGATGTGTACTTTGTCGGGGACTCGATCACTCGGCGTTGGGGCGCGACCGATTACCCCGAGTTCCTCGCGCATTGGAAACGTCGCTTTCACGGATGGAACGCAGCGAACTTCGGATGGGGAGGGGATACCACGCACCATATCTTGTGGAGACTGGAGCATGGCGAGTTGGCACAGACGCGTCCCAAGGTCTTCGTCATCCAAGCCGGCGCAAACAATCTTCCACGCTCCGGCGCTGCGACTGAACGCGATATCGAAGATACGGTGCAGGGCATACAAGCCATCGTCGAGCGTTGTCGCAAACAGTCCCCCGATGCGACCATCGTCCTGACCGCGATGTTTCCGCGACGACAGAATCAGGAACTGGCAAATGCGATCGAAGGCATCAATGCCGTCCTAGCGCAATGGGCCAAGACCCACGATGTCGAATGGATCAACTTCAATGCGCACTTGGTCGATGGCCAGGGTGTGCTGCTGGAGACCATGTCCAGCGATGGGCTTCATCTCAATTTGCCTGCATACGACCGATGGGCCAATGCTTTGGAACCCATTTTGACCAAGAGTCTCGGACCTCGCAGCGAAGTGGATCTCGCGCCGCCTCCTACTGGAGATCCCAAGGCGAGGGTACGCTCCGCTCCATGATTCGCATGGATGCATGTTGCAAACCGGAAAGAAAGACCGTCCTGCGGACATCGAAAGGATGGTTGCAACCCGCTCATTGGTGATTGCCACAACCGGTCGCCCCTGGCCCGCACCTACCTTTTATGCGATGCTAGAGAGCATGGAGCGCATTACTAGGCGCTCATCCAATTTGGTTGGGCCCCAACGCTTTGTTGGCCCATCCTAGCTCGAGTGCGTGGGGGATTCGTGAAGTCGCGAGTGCTAGTGCCTGAACGGATGGACGATCCGGGGCTCGATCCTCAAGAGCATGCCAGGGCGTTGGCAGGTCTGCGCCGCATCAACCATTTTTCTGGCACGCCATGGCAGATCACGCGTGAAATCCTCGAGATCGCATCGCGGCATCCGCGAAACCAATACCGGATCTTGGATTTAGGTTGTGCCAATGGCGAATTGGTTTACAAGCTCATTCCACTGTTGATCGATCGGATCCCATTTCACATCACCGGATGGGATCGCAGCGAGTATGCCATCGAGCAAGCTCGCAAAGGGATCCCGCAATGGGCCGAGCAGAATCCACAGTTTTCATCCGGCGCTCCGGTGTCTTTTGAAGTGCAAGATGTTTTTGCATTCGCTGCCGAAGATCGCGCCCTCGCGGAAGAACTTCGCAGCGATTCTCAGGCAGCAAATGAAAACGCGCCGTTCGACATCGTCTTTTGCACGTTGTTTCTGCATCACTTCGAAGATACGGATGCAGTGCGAGTCCTGGATGCGATGCGCCGATTGGCCCGGATCGCCGTATTGGTGGATGATTTGCGCAGAACGCATTTCGGTTGGTGGCTAGCAACGCTCGGATGCCACTTGCTCTCGCGCTCTCAGGTGGTGCATTTCGATGGTCCGCAATCGGTCCGAGCCGCATTCAATCTCGACGAATCACGGCGCATGGCGGCTCTCGCGGGCATGCACAACGTATCCTTGCGAACACATTGGCCGCAGCGATTCGCCATGCGATGGGAGCGTCCCCAATCATGACGGCTCCGACTTCTTCGTGCGCAACCGCTGCTGGCAGGGTTGAATCCACTCTGACGTTCTCCGATGCGGCGGCGAAGGAGTGGGATGCAATGGTCATCGGCGCGGGCGTCGCAGGCACGACCAACGCGCTGCTTCTGGCAAAGAAGGGCTGGCGTGTGCTGCTCATCGAATCGAAGCGATTTCCGCGCGAAAAAGTGTGCGGCGGTTGCTTGAACGGACGCGCTGTCGGCATGCTTCAGCAATTGGGTGTGTACGACGCATTGCTTCGGGCCGGAGCGATCCAACTGACGGAGTTCCATGTGCAGCATGGTGGGCTGGGGTGCTGGTGGCCGATCCCCGGGTTGTTGAGTGTTCGACGATCGACGTTGGATACGCTTTTGGTGCAACGCGCGATCGATGCGGGAGTGAGTTTCTTGCAGGAAACCTCGGCTACCGTATCTCAGGATGCGAACTCCAATTCGGATACGCTGGAGGTCTTTTTGAAGGCTTCCAATACCGCAGCGGAATCGCTTCGAGGCCAGTCCGCAACAGCGCTAGCTCGATGCGTGGTCGTCGCCTGTGGACTGAGCCGATCCGCCATCGCGCATTGGAGCGATTGGCCCAGCAATGTGTCTCCTGATGCGAGGATCGGAGTGCAGTGCATTGTGCCCCTGGAGAGCTTGCAAGGCAGGAATGACGTTTGGCAACGCGATTGTGTGGGGCGTCCCGAAGTGCTACACATGCTCGTAGGCGACACCGGTTATGTCGGGATCTGCCGAACGGATGAGGACTGGATCGACGTGGCCGCAGCCATCGATCCGGAGAACTTGGAAGGGAAACAAGGGTTGAAAGAACGCATCAATGCGCTGATCCGCTCATGCGGATGGACGGATCTACCTGATTTCCCAAATGCGAATTGGCAATCGACACCCCGGCTGACGCGTACGACGGCCATTGCAGCCCGGGACCGCGTCTATTTGGTCGGGGATACGCTCGGGTACGTCGAGCCCTTCACAGGCGAAGGCATGTCGTGGGCGCTGGCCGGTGCATTCGCCCTGGCGCCGATTTTGGATGGCGGGCTTCGCGATGCGCGTTGGCCGGCTGCGGCGCTGAGTTGGAACTCCTGGGTTGCGCGCCACCGTCGTGGATCGCAAACCGTATGCCGCTGGGTGGCAAAACAAGCACGGCACAAACGCCGCGCGCAATGGGCCCTGCGCATGTGCGATTGGCTGCCACCGATGCGTCACTATCTGCTTCGAAAGGCGACTCAATAATCGTGTTGCATTCCCATCGCTCCACCGAACCTTCGGCACCTCACATATCGAAGGGGGCAAGCGAATCATTGCCTTCCGCGCGCATCCTCGGCGCTGCGACGGCCATTCCCGAAGGGACCATTGCGCAGTCGGACTCGGCGCTGATGGTCCAAGCCCTCGGCATCACTCAACGTTTTCATCGCTTACTGCCTGGTCTGTATCGCAAGTCTGGAGTCGAACGCCGCGCCAGCGTACTGCTGGGTCCGCCGCATGACGATCTTCACCAACGTCAGTCCTTTTACATCACAGCAACCGAAAAGGATCCGAGCGGGCCATCCACCGCGCAGCGGATGCAGGCATACGAAACGTTTGCGGGACCGCTGCTAGCGCGCGCCGTGGAAGCAGCGCTGCACGACAGCCACATCGAGGCCAACCAGATCAGCCACTTGATCACCGTCTCGTGCACTGGCTTCTGTTCGCCCGGCATCGATCACTTCTTGATGGACCGATTTGGCCTCTCGGAGCAACTGCAACGCACGCACATCGGATTCATGGGATGCCATGGGCTGCTCAACGGGCTGCGAATGGCCGACGCGATCGCCCGCGCCGATGCGAGCGCTCGCGTCTTGGTCGGCGCCGTGGAATTATGCAGCCTGCATCAACAGTACTGCGAAGACAGCGAGCAGTTGGTGGCCAACGCGCTGTTTGCCGACGGCGCCGCCGCCGCCATCCTCGGCTCCCCTGCATCGACCGCCGAATCAAGCGATGCCCATAGCGACGCCATCGAGCCACTACCAAGTTCGACTTGGCGAATCGTCTCGACATTTTCGCAACGCATTCCGAACACAGACCAGTTGATGAGTTGGCGGATTGGCAACCATGGCTTCCAGATGACTCTTTCTCCAAAGGTTCCTGCAGTCATCGAAGCGGAACTCGAAGCCGCGATCAACGGTTGGCTGACGCCCCTGGGTTTGACTACCGACGACATCCAACATTGGGCAATCCATCCGGGTGGCCCGCGCATTCTCGATGCTGTGGGACATGCCCTCGGCCTAACCGAGTCGCAACTGCAACCGTCGCGCGATGTTCTCGCACGCTATGGGAATATGTCTTCTCCAACCGTCATGTTCATCTTGGAATCGATTTCTCTAGAGAACATCGAGCATCCTTGGTGTGTCATGCTCGGTTTTGGACCGGGGCTGCACATGGAAGCGATTTTGCTGCATCGGGAGCCGATCTAGCTCGCCCGCCAGCGGACCGGTCCTCGCTATACTACGAGGACTATGGATCCCCTCGAAACTCTCCGCGATCTGGTCCGCATCAATAGCGTCAATGCCTTCTACGAAGGCGGCCCTGGCGAAGCGCACTGCGCTCGCTATGTGGCTGACTTTTGGAATCGGCACGGCATCGAGCATTGGGCGCAAGCCGTTCTTCCCGGCAGATCCAACGTGATCGCGCGATTGCCTGGCAAGGATTCATCGCGGCGTTGGATCCTGGAAGCGCACATGGATACCGTCTCTACGCAAGGGATGACCATCGATCCGTTCGATCCTCGCATCGAGGATGGCAAACTCTACGGTCGCGGTGCGTGCGATACCAAAGCTGGACTTGCCGGCATGATGTGCGCGATGGTCCGAGCCCGACGCGAAGGAAGCCTCCCCCGTTGCGATGTGTGGATGGCAGCCGTGGTCGACGAAGAACATTCCTGCCACGGGATTTTGCGATTGGTGGATGGCTTGCAAGCCTCTGCCGCCATCGTGGCGGAACCGACCGAACTAAAAGCGGTGGTGGCTTGCAAAGGAGTGCTCCGTTGGCGCATCCGCGTGCGCGGGAGATCCGCGCATAGCTCGAAACCTCACTTAGGGGCTAGCGCCATTCACGGCATGGCCAAACTGATCGTTCAATGGGAAGCCGATCGTCCAACATTGTCGCCCATGGAACACCCATTGCTCGGGCAAGCGACTGCCAACATCGGCACGATTCAAGGAGGAGTGCAAATCAATTTCGTTCCCGATGCCTGCGTCATCCAGATCGATCGTCGCCTCTTGCCCTCCGAATCGAGCGAGCGAGTCTACGCCGCGTACCAGCAGTGGCTCGACGCACTGGCTCCGAAATTGCCAGACGTTTCGCTCGAGATGGAACCACCCATGTTGGTCGATCCAGGGCTGGAAACCGATATCGATACCCCCATCGTCTCGCATGCCATGCGCATCCTGCAGCAGATGCGATTGGATCCGCAACCGGTCGGGGTTGCATTTGGAAGCGACGCGAGCAAACTGCATCAGGCGGGCATTCCATCCATCGTGTTTGGCCCTGGCAGCATCGATCGCGCCCACACTGCGGTGGAGTATGTTGAGGTTGAGCAAGTCCAAACGGCTTGCGAGTTCTACCATTCCATGTTGAAGGAGTTTGATCCATGAGCGAGCCGTCTTCGCCAGTCGATTGCAGCCGACGCCAATGGTTGGCGCTCACGGGTGCCGCCGCCATGTCACCGTGGTTTAGCAGCCATGCCTCAGCGCAGCCCGTTGCCAGCGGCAGCCAGCCCAGTCCCGTCGCCGCAGAACCGGAGTGGATCGACGCGCACGTGCATGTTTGGCCGTCGTATGGCCGGGGCTATCCGCTGGCAGAGGGATTCGCGGAGTCCGATGTGAAGCCATTGTCCTTCACCCCGATCGAGTTGTTTGCGCATTGTCGGCCCGCCAACGTGACGCGCGTGGTCTTGATCCAAATGAACTTCTTTGGCTTCGACAATCGCTACATGCTCGATTGCATCGCAGCGCACCCGGGAGTCTTCTCCGGGGTCGCGGTTATCGATCATGAACGTGCGGACTTGGAAGCCGAGATGAAACGATTGCGTTCGCTCGGAGTGCGAGGCTATCGCCTGTATGCCAATGCAGAGAACGTCGCCAAGTGGGAACGTTCCGATGGCATGCGCCGGTTGTTTGAAGCAGGGGCCAAGCACGGTCAAGCCATGTGCATGCTATCGGATCCTGAAGCCTTGCCCACGATTGACGCTTGGGCGGAGAAGCACCCCGAGACCACGGTGGTGATCGATCACTTTTCGAGGATCTCAATGCGGGGCAACGCCGACACGGCAGCGTTGGACCGACTGTGCGAAATGGCTCGTCGCAAGAATCTGTCCATCAAGACGTCGGCATTTTATGCGTTGGGAGCCAAACAACCTCCCTACGACGATTTGATCCCGATGATTCGGCGGTTGCGCGATGCGTACGGTGCAGACCGATTGATGTGGGCGTCGGACTGTCCGTATCAAGTGCAAGCGCCGCACCACTATGCCGTATCGATTGCGCTGATTCGCGATCGGATCGATTTCTTGAGCGAGGCCGAGCGGATCGCCATGCTGCGCGGGACGGCACAGCGGATCTTCTTCGAAGGGTGATCCGGCCAGGATGCGACCTTCTGGGATGTCGCTACGTCCGAACGGTTGCGATCGATCGACTATCGCGACAAGATCGGAGAGGCATCGCCGGGTGGAGGCGGAAGCTGAATGGCTGAGTTGGCGGGCGACAGCGATGCTTGATAGTGCTTCAACAGGCCGTAGACCGATTGGAACTCGGGGCGTGAAGCGAGCGATGCGTACTGAGGATCGCGAGCCACCGAATCGTACTTGGCCACGATCGCGTTGATTTCGGCTGGATTCGGAGGCGCACCTCCCAGGAACATCCATGCGGGCAGCCCAAGGAATTCTTTCCATGAGTTGTCGAGCAGATCGAAGAGCTTAGGAGCGATCTGGACCAATTGCCCGCGGACGACTTCCGATTCGCTCGCGCCGACTTGCATGGCGGACGTACCCGGCGCGGCGCCGGCAGCGAGGGTCGCGGCATAACGTGCGACGGTTTCGGTGAGTTGCTGTGCTGCGGGTGGGACGACAGGTGTTTGATTGACCGTGGTGATTTGGTAGTAGGCGCCCGTGCCGATGCGGTCGACTTGCAAGACCGAGCCATCGATCGAAACGCCGGCAAAGAGCCCGCGGCTGCGCGAGTAGGTATAGATTTCGGCTTGCAGTTGTCCATCGGTGCCGACGGCTCCTTCGCGGCCAACGGGACCTGCTGCGGCAGCGACGTCGGCGCCCAAGGTGAGCTTGCCGTTGAGAATGTTCTGGATGCTGCGTTGGGTCTTGAAGACCAGGATGATGTCCGAGGATTGCACACCGACTTGCCAACCGATGTTGCCACCCGTCAACGACACGAAGACCGGCGCGTGCCAAGTGCCGTTGGGTTCTTTCACCAGCAAGACCCCTTTGCCGTGTCGAGCGCCGACGATGAAGCTACCTTTGACGACGTTGGGAATGATCGCGACGCCGTGCGCGTTCTCAATCATGGATTGCGGCACTCTAGCCATCGGTTTGGCCATCGTTTCGCTGAGCAGCAAGCTAGCGGCAGCGATGGTTTCTTCGGGGCGTTGATCGGCGAGTGCCGAGGTTGTGGACATCCCGATTCCGAGTCCGGCACCGACCATTGCGAGAAGCATCGAGAGCTTGGACACAAGACGAGTGATCATCATGGCAACGCATCCTTGGTTAGCCTGGGAACGGAATCTCGACGGCGGCGGTTTGCCATCGCGCGTGAGAGAATAACGAAACCGCGCGGTTTGGGTAAAGAGGAAAAATGGCGTTGGGTTTCGAGGGCGGTTTTCGAATGCAATGCGGGCGGGACGCCCGCGCTCCCGTCATCTTGCCGCCAGTGCAAGCGGTAGGCCGTGAGGCCTGCGGTAGGACGCGCAGGTCTCAAGGCGGCACAACATCGAGAAGGACGACGTGCCTCGCGAACCCGGACGGCTTACGCCGTGCCGCTAGGATGAACCACCGTGCCGCTAGGAAGAACCGTCGGCTAACGCTTGCGTTTGTACTCTTCCGACAACTCGGGGACGGACTTGCCGAGCACGCCGCGGCCTTCTTTGATTCGGAAGTCCACGTCCTCCTTGATCTCAGGGTTATCCACGTCCCAGAACAATCTGCGTTGTTCGGGATTCAGAGGGGCAACAGATCGGACCAATCGCATACCGACCATTCTTGCTGGATCCGATGTATACCACCATGGACTCAGTGGAACGTTGGGATCGTAATCCTTCCACTCTTCGTCGGCAGAGCCCATGCGGGCCGCGCTTCGCAAACGCTCGGGAGGATCTTGCCATCCCCCTCCGCGGACGCAGCGCATCTCTTTGTTTTGAGGCGTGCCGATGGCTTCGAACCAAGCCAGCTTCTTGCCGGCACGATCGCCGTATCCGTCGGTCGAATACTGATCGATGGTCCATTCCCAGACGCTGCCGTGCATGTCGTGAAGACCGAAGGCGTTTGGCTTTTTGCTGCCGACTTTAGGAGCCCC
The DNA here is from genome assembly GCA_046318495.1 of Pirellula sp. Classification (GTDB taxonomy): domain Bacteria; phylum Planctomycetota; class Planctomycetia; order Pirellulales; family Pirellulaceae; genus JBKCUI01. The sequence goes on from JBKCUI010000102.1 coordinate 15,707, forward strand.
TTCCGAAGAATTCTCGCTGTAAGCGGCGTAATCGCCGAGCTGCGATGCGTCCGCACCAAACGAGTACGGGGTCGAGGCACCGGCGCGGGCCGCGTACTCCCACTCTGCTTCGGTTGGCAATCGATAGTCGATCGCAGTCAAGCCGCTGAGCCATTTCGTGTATTGCTTGGCCGCGTACTGCGTCATGGTGACGGCGGGTTGCTGTTTGTCGTCGCCATATTCAAACGTATGGCTGGGTTCGTAGAGGGGAGTCGGAACGGTGATGGCATCAGTATCGTCCAGCGTGGTGACTTTGCGGATGCCTTGGCGCGAGAGCCGCTTGAAGATGTCGTAGGTCTTCATGAAGGTCTTATACTCGGCCCACGTCAATTCGGTCTTGGCCATCCAGAACGGAGGAACCACCACGGTGAACTGCGGTCCTTCGTCGGCAGCTCGTCCAGGTTCGCTCTCCGGCGACCCCATGACGAACTCTCCGCCAGGAATCGGGATCATGTCAAAGATCACGTCCGTGTTTTCAATCTTCTGCGTGTACGGCACCATGAAGGTGCCATCCTTCAAATCGACGAACGGCCCCGACTCGGGTTTGCTGGTGCTGATCCCGACCGCCTGCGGTTTGGCAGAGTCATCCGCCGTTGCAGTCCCTGCGCATGCCGCGAGGGAAGCCATGGCCAAGCAGAGGGATCGCCATGAACGAGCGCTTCGATGACGGAAAGATTCAGCGCCAAGCACGTCGGCATCCGGTTTCCAGCGTCGAGGTGTTCCTATCGGCTTCGCAATCGATTCAAGTTGCATGGTGATCCATGGGTGTTTGGGAACGGCATCGGAGACCGCGAGAGGGCCTGCGCCGGTTGTGGAGGGCTTCCAAAAGGCCTCTCCAGGGTAACTTGAATCGCAGCCAACGGCTAGGGTTCATGGCAGCGTCGAGAACGCATGCTCGCGCCTGGTGCGGCGGGCTTGCATGGGGCATTTCGGCTTGTGGCAGCCATGATTTTTGCTAAATACAGGCCTCAATTCGGGCTTTGCCCCAACACGCTTCTTTGCACAGAGATGGAATCGCTATGGATATTCATACGTTGACCCGCGAACTCCAATTGGATAACGGCAGCAAGATCGTCATGCTGGTAGCGGATGGATTGGGCGGTCTGCCGATGACTCCCAGCGGCCTGACGGAGTTGGAAACGGCCAACACGCCAAATCTCGACAAACTCGCAGCCATCGGAGTCCAAGGAGCCAGCATTCCGGTCAAGCCGGGAATCGCTCCAGGAAGCGGCCCTGGACACTTGGGGCTCTTTGGATACGACCCTCTGAAGTACCAGATCGGTCGCGGTGCATTGGAAGCAACCGGCATCGGCTTCGAACTCCGGGATGGCGACGTCGCGATCCGCTGCAACTTCTGCACGATCGATGGGGATGGCAAGATCACCGACCGACGCGCCGGCCGGATCAGCAGCGAAGAAAGCGCCCCGCTGGCCATCTCGCTGCGTCAGATCAAGATCCCCGGCATTGAGATCTTTGTCGAACCGGTCAAGGAACACCGTTTTGTTGTCGTGTTCCGCGGTGAAGGCCTCGGGGGCAACGTCGCGGACACCGATCCGCAGAAGACCGGCGTGGCACCGTTGGATCCGGTCGCCCACTCCGCCGATAGCCAGCGCACGGCGCAAGTCGCCAAAGAGTTTCTTGCACAGGCCAAGAAGATTCTCGCCGGGCATCCCAAGGCCAACTTCCACACCATGCGAGGCTTTGCCAACAAGCCCACGTTGCCAAGCTATCGCGAAGTGTATGGTCTGCGGGCTGCAGCCATCGCGGTCTATCCGATGTACAAAGGGCTGGCGCGATTGGTCGGCATGGACATCATCGGATCGGCCCAAACGTTGCAAGAACAAATCGATGTGTTGAAGAAGCATTGGGAGGAATACGACTTCTTTTTCATTCACTTCAAGTACACCGACAGCACCGGCGAAGACGGCAACTTCGCCGAGAAAGTTGCGCGCATCGAAGAGCTCGATGCGATCTTGCCACAGATCACCGCATTGCAACCCGATGTGCTGATCGTCACCGGCGACCACAGCACGCCAAGCTATCTCAAGAGCCATTCGTGGCATCCCGTGCCGACGTTGCTGGTGTCCGATTGCTGTCGCCCCGATCCGCACAAGATGTTCAACGAATCTACGTGCATCACGGGGGGACTGGGCCATTTCGAAGCCCAGTACTTGATGACGCTGGCCCTTTCCAACGCTGGCCGCATGGGCAAGTTCGGAGCCTAGCTCGGGCCGCGAACACTAAATCCTCCTTTTTCACTCGAGTGCCTGCACTCGGGTGCAGCCACGTGTTCAGGCGATCCTAGAGATCGCCTTCTTGGCTCGGCGCAAGATTGTTTCCGGGGGGATGCGGGCAAAAGCACGCCAACGCCAGAGAGCCGACCGACGCCACGGCCATCAATGCGAATAGGCCACCGCTCCAGGCATCCCAATCCCAACGCCCGCGACCTCGGACGGTTTGCCAAATGGCATAGGCCAGCCACAGAGCATGAGCGACGACGGCCAGATCGACGGCGAGTCGCGCGCGGGAGGAACGCCGCCACTGTGCGAGCCATGCGAGGACCACCAAGGTTTGAATCGCGTGCAAGACCGCTCCGTGGGGAAACTTCAGCACGCCCCGCGGCGGCCAAACCTCAGGCGAACGATGATGGTCGAGGTTCCATAGCCCCAAGTTGGCAATCGCAAAACCGAGGATGCATGAGATCGAGAGGAAGATCAGCCCCCAGCGCTGTGCTTCCACCATGGCTGGGGGGACGGCGATCCATGAGGAACTCATCCAAGCTCGGATGGTGAGCAAGAAGACGACAAACGTGGCGATGATGATCATCGCATGCATGCCGGTTTCCACCCATCGATCCCAAGCAGTCTCGCGATGGAAGTGGCTGGCGCGCCCGAGCCATGCTTGAAGTGTGATGAGCGCCACCTCGAGGGTTAAACTCACGCTGGCGATGCGAGCCAAGGCGCGATCGATGGGCCACGGGCGCATCTGCCGCATCGCAATCAGCATGGACGCCAGCGTCAGTCCGGTGGAGAGTCCGAACAGAATCGGCTTGCGAAACGACACCGGAGAGTCCCAAGGGACGGTGGACGAAAGCGTATTGAACCACAAGGCGGCGGGCACATGCAGCACCCCCGAGGCGAGCATCAGGTAGATCGCGAAGCGACCGATCGGATCGATCGATTGCCAGGAGCGAAGCAGTGGGCTCACGAGATCAACTGACTTGCAATGCCGATTCCAATCCGCGCACGATTTCGCGGACGGGTACGCGGCTCAATCCGACTTGAATGGCATCGTCGGTCGTCAGCCACGACTCCACTTTCTTTTGTGCGGAGATGACCGTGGAGTGTTGGCGATGCCCAAAGTGCTCGCCGATTTCCGAGAGGGCCGAGCGCGTGTACTTGCGAGCCAAGAACATGGCGAGCATGCGAGGCTGGCTGATGTTTTGGCATTTGGTTTTGGCCCGCAGCATTTCATCTCCGAGGCCAAACGCCGTGCAAACGGCTTTCTCGATGTCGGATAGACGCACGATCGGTTGGCTGGCTCGCACCAGATCCGAGGTGCAACGGACCGCATCGTCGCTGGTCAACCGTGCGCCGAGGATACGTTGTTGGGCGACCAATCGATGGACGATACCTTGCAACACCCGAGCATCGCCGCCGCATTGCCGCGCGATCTGTTCGGCGGCGTCGGTGGATAGGGGAACTTCGTGTTTGAGGCAGAGTTTGTGCAACAATTGGCAACGCGTCGCCGCATCCATGGGCTCCACGCCGCAGCTCATGCCTCCGGACAGGCGAGCGTACAGATCGCCACCGAGTCCGGCCAATTCATGGATTCCGCGATCGGCGACCAAGATGACTTGCCGACGATCCCGCAGCAACATGTCGATGGTGTTGCGAAGCTCCACCAGCGTGCCGGCTTTGCCCAAGCAGAATTGGATATCGTCGATCACGAGGGCTTCGACGTCGCGGTACTTGCGTCGAAAGTTTGCAAAGCCACCACCTTTGGCGCTTTCGGTGTATTCGATCGTGAACTGCTCACCGGTCAAACTCAGGACTCGCTTGTAGCGATAGAGTTGACGCAAGCGTTGAACGATCGCGGCGGCCAAATGCGATTTACCGACGCCGTGCGGACCATGGATCAGGAAGGGGCTGATTTGCCCGGGCTGCTCGATCACCATCTGAGCGCCGGTGTAGGCAAAGCGATTGTGGTCCCCGACGATGAAGTCTTCCCAACGGCGTTCGTTTTGGCGTCGGATGGCGACCAACCGCTCCATCTCCAGGTCGGCGGGATCGATGGTCGGCGCGGACGCGTCCATTCTGGAAGGGGAAGACGATCGGGAAGCAACCGCATCGGAGGCGGCCAGCGCTTCAGGCCGCACGACTCGCAATCCGACGCTGGGGGCAGGAGCCATTTCTGCGTCACGGAGTTCCGCAAGAAACGCTTCTCGCTCGGCGGCGACTTGTTCGCGATTCAGCGCCGTATCGGGATGGCCAGCGTTCCCCAGCAACATGTCGCCAGCAACGCTGGAGTCGACTTGTTCCAAACCCAGCTCAGCCGCAACACTTTCTCGCAAACCGCTATCGGCGGTCGCAAGCGATTGGGAGCTGGTTCGGGCGGTCGCAGGAGTCACAGTCGGCGTCGATTTGGAGAGGAGGGCAGCAGGCCCGGAAGCTGGCAAAGCGGTGCTTCCGCCTGAGGTTCCGAGATCCCCTTCATCGTACGTTATTTGCGAGGACGCGGCATGGCCCGCAGCCGGAATCGAAGCGGTTTTGTCGGCGGCGGACACCACCTCAAACCCCCAATCGGTACCCGCAGCCTGGGTTACCGAGCACTGCAAGTCCTTACGCAGCATTTGTTTGATGAAATCGGCATGAAAGGCCGTTTCGACTTCGACGCGAATCGTCCCGGGCACCGGTACCGACCAAACAGAATGGGTGCCGAACCAGAATTCCCAACGCTGCTTTCCCAGCCTTTGCCGCAGGGTGGCTTCCACCGCCCGCAGCAATTGATCATGACGCACAGCAACTTCTTGCGCTATCCGCATCGCGAACTCCTAGGCCTTGCGATTCTTCCGCCGGGAGTTCCCATGAGCCTGTGGAGAAGTCGACAAGCGGCTCTGGGATCCCGATGGATTCCAATACCGGCGGGAACCTTCCCGCCGTTCGCTCACCGACCGATGCGAGAGCCGAGCAAAGGTGGACAGGCGAATCGAGCGATCGAATCGCATGCCCGGTGAGCAAGGCTCGCAGCACCATGCGGTGAGCGGGTCAGGATTTTAAAATTGCTAGCTTTCGAGTCAAACAAGAACGGGCGGTTAGGTGGAAAGTTTTTCGCGCGAACGTGTGAAGATGCGGTAAAGAACGCATGGAATGGTCAGGGGTATTTCAGCGCGCGGGATGTTGATATCTGGAGGGTCGCGTGGAAAACCTGTTTGGAGTTGTCGAGCCACCGAGGATGCGTGTTGGTTTTCGTTGGCTTTGTGTTTTTTGGAGCGTTCATCGCTGTCAAATCGCGTCGCGTTCACACGCCAGAGGGGCAGTGCGCAATCCCTTCTGCGATGGATTCGCCGCATGTCCCTCGGCAGTAGGCGCTTGATTCCCGCAATGACCGGATGGTCGCGAGGATTCGACACGATGATTCGACACGACGAGCGCAGCCCGATCGAGGCAACCTAGGTAGACACATTGCCAGTAGGATCAACACGCATCCAACGTTCGTAACGCGTTGGCCAGTCGTTGCGTTCGTCGGCGCCGACGCATTCCGATTCGACGCAACGAAAGCCCTCCATCGACAGAGGCGGTAGCACTGTATCGCCAGGCACATCCGCCAGCACATGCGTGATGTGCACAGCCCTCATAGAGGGCCACGCCAAGCGATAGATTTCCGCACCACCGACCACGAAGGGGATGCTCGGTGGGGGAACGATGGCGAGCGCCGCTTCGAGGCTTGGTACGACGCATGCGCCAGGTACTTGCCAATCGCCGCGGCGCGAGAGAATGATCGTTTGGCGGCCGGGGAGCAAGCGTCCGATCGATTCGTAGGTCTTGCGACCCATGAGGATGGCATGCCCCATCGTCAGGCGTTTGAAGCGTTGCAAGTCTGCATGCAGCTTCCACGGCAGCGCATCGCGGTCTCCGATGGTGCCATTGCGAGCCCGAGCCACGATCATCTCCAAGCGATCGCACTTAGGGAGCCCGTTGGTCGACGCGTGATCACTCATGGCCGAATACGCTGCGTTGGACGGGGTGGGTTGTACGGGGTCGAGAACATGAGTCGGGAGGAAGCGATGCCTGGGTCATGGAGCGATGCGTTCGACGCGAATGCGATCGATGGCATGTTTCTTCATCCATTCCAGCCAGCGTTCTTGGTCTTCCGTCAACTCGATCTCAGCCACCGATTCCGCATCGAGGGGCGAAACGACGGAGAATCCTCCATCATCGAGCCATTTTTCAACGTTGTCCGGTTCGATCCAATACTCGTTGGGACCCAGTTGAGGAGCGCCGGGGCGATCGCACGGGGTCATGAAGTAAACCACATCCAAACGGAATCGCTCTGGCATTTCCATTGCGATGGGCTCGGTGCGGCCAAGAGCGATCACTCGCACGCCATGAGCCATGCTTATGCCTCCGGTTTGGCAACGCTGCAAGCAAAATCCAAACGGGCCGCCAGTTGGCCTTCGACGGTAACGCGTCCAGTCATGAAGTACGCGGTCGACACGACTTCGTTGAGAGTGACTTCGATGTCGATGGTTTCGCCGGGGCGCACCATGCGTTTGAACTTGGCACCGTCGATGCGCGTGGCGACAGGCACCACCCCTTCGGAGGGGGTGACGCTGGCGAGCAAGATCGCGCCGCTTTGCAGGCAGCATTCGCAGAGGATCACGCCGGGAACCAACGGGAAGTTCGGGAAGTGACCTTGCAAGAAGAACTCGTCGGACTGAAATGTCTTGCGGCAATGGATCTTGCGATCGCTTTGCTGCACGACTTCGTCGACGAGCAACATGGGCTTGCGATGCGGGATGAGCGACTGGATGTGTTCGAGGGAAGCTGCGTTCATAGGGAAGGGAGTTCGAGGTGCGATCGATCCGCGGTGGTCTGCAGGAGGATAGCTGCGCGGATAGTTCCGTCAATCACGGCTAGCGATGGTAAGTCGCGATCACCCCGTTGCCGAAGTCGTGTCCGGCGGCATGCGTCGAGCGGGGCTGGGCGAGCCATCGCGATAGGTAGCCGCCAGCGTTTCGAAATCGAGTTGTAGCTGTTCGTACTCGCGGCGATAGCTGAACTCCTTGAACATCATGCTGGGTTGGATGTCGAGGCTGTTCTGGTATTTGTCGCTGCAATACTCGCGGAGCGAGCCGACCACTTGATGGTAGGCGATCTGGCAAATACGGATTTTCGGATAGATGCGGATCGGTTGGACGGCAAACATCTCAATCGTCCAATGCCCGCAAAAACCCACATCCCCGAAACCGGAAGCACCATGAATGAATAACCCCAGCCGGGCCAGGGAGGATCGTCCTTCGATCATGGGGACGAGGTTGTGCGTTTCGGTGTACTCGACGGTTCGCGCTAGATAGAGCTGCCCTGGGCTGAGGATCAAGCCTTCCTCGGGAATGCGCAGCTTGCGATAGCGATTGGGTTCTTTCACATCCAGCACGACTTCTTCGTACACCAGCAGCTCATCGTGCAGCGTGAGGTTGTAGCTGTTGGGGTTGAGCGCGTCCTCGCAAAATGGGGTGATTTGGATATCCGCACCCAACCGCGCCCTGATTTCATCGCCTGACAGAATCATTTGGTATCCTTGCCAGTCCTGGGATCGAACACAACGCGAGGGCAGGCTCGCCGCACCCGGCCCAGCGTCAGCGGTTTCGCGGACGCCATATGCCGAGCGGACGGTCGAAATCGACTCCCCAACCCCCGCAATGAGAAACTGCGAATCCCGCAATTCGCAGGCTAGCAAGATACACTCTGCGCTCGCTGGATTGCTAGCATCACGGCCGGCGATGCCCCAAGAATCGACCGGTTTTCTTGTCGCATCGGTCGATTGGCTAGTGGGGTACTTCAGCAATTCCAACTCGATCGGAAAATTTCCCGCAATCGTCAAAGTTTACCAAGTCGAATGCCGATGAACTGGCTATGCCGAGGTGTGCACCCTGTTTCCGCGAGGAATTGGAGGTGTCACCGAAGCACGTTAGGGGGGGCCTAACACCAATTTCGAACCGTTCCGGAGAGAGTCCAGATCGCCTTGTGGCGTTTCCTGGCTCATCCAGCCCGTTATGGGTGGCATCGGTCGAGACACGTTGGATGGGATCTCCCGGCCATGAAACGCTTCTTCCAAAAATGGTTTGTCGGATTGCAGATCGGCTGGGTCACGCTGGCTGGTTGCCATCCCACGCAACCGTATTTCATTCGTGAGCGGGCGGAGCTTGCCCAATACCTCGATCAAGCCCAGCGGATCGAGATTCCCGACTTGGAAATCAATCCTCTTCCCGAGGCCACGCATACGTTCGAGCCGTTGACGCTCGATAATCAAAAGTTCGAATTCCTGGATTTGACCCTCGAACAATGCGTCTCCTACGCCCTGGTCAATAGCAAGCTCATCCGAACCATCCCAGGCTTGCAACGCCAAAACATCGACATGGCCGCCGCCATCCTTGCGACTCCTTCGCAGCAATTGGCGAGCGTGTACGACCCTGCGTTGGTGGCGACTTCCACCAGCCCGCAACAACTGGCCGTCGACCAAAACGGCAACCGCCTGCTACCGCGAGGCACCCACCGCGCCAATCAAGTCGGCGGGGTCGAGGATGCTCTGAGCGAGTTCGATGCACAATTCTCTGCGTTCTGGTCGTACAACAACACCGACCGCCCACGCAACGTCGGCGCCGGCAACATCTTCAATCCGCAGAACTTCCAAGCCAAAGACAGCACCGGTCAGATGGCGCTGTCCAAGCGGATCGCGACCGGTGGTGTCGTGACTGCAAGATCGCAAACGATCTACAGTTACAACAACATCCCAACGCAGTCGATCACCAATCCCAACAACTTCGGCCGCGCCGTTCCATCCGACTACACCCAAGTCATCGAGTTCCAAGTCCAGCATCCGTTGATGCGAGGACGCGGTACGGCCATCAACCGCATCCCGGTTGTTCTGGCCCGAATCAACGAAGACTTGTCCCAAGTCGACTTCGAAGAACGCATCCGCAACTTGGTCCGCGACGTCGAGTACGCATACTGGGATCTCTACCTCGCCTACTGGAACGTTGAGAACGCCCGCATCGCCCGCGACAGCGCCGCTCAAGCCTACCACTTCGCCTACGAAAAACTTCAAAAGGGTTCGGCAGGGGCTGCTGAGGCACAAGCCAAGTACACGTTCCATGACTTCCAAGCACAGCTCGATGCAGCGATGGGTGGCGGCACGGTCTCCGGTGCCGATCCCGGGCTCTTCGGTCGCGAACGCAATCTGCGTTTGCTCATCGGCTGGGCAGCCACCGACGGACGGTTGATCCGACCTGCCGACAAGCCCTCGATCAGCTTGGCTCAATTCGATTACTACGACTCGTTGAACGAAACGTTGCACCGAAGTTTGGACCTGCGTCGCCAACGCTGGTTGATCAAGCAACGAGAACTGGAACTGATGTCGGCCAAGAACTCGATCTTGCCAAGCTTCGATGCGTCTGTGATCTATCGCTACCTCGGCGTCGGCGGCTCGCTGCTGGACAACAAGGGTGGCAATGGGAACTTCCCACCCAATCCCGGTCAAGCTCCTCCGAGTGCGGCCGAAGTTCTCCTCTCGGGAGACTACCAAGAAGCTGCGTTCCGCCTCGACTACATGCCCAACCCGGTCGGAGCTCGCCGCGCCAGCAACGACATCCGCAACAAGCAACTCGAATTGGCTAAAGCTTCCGCCATCCTCGAGGAGAAAGAGATCGCTGCATCGCACCGCATCAGCCAAGTCCTCGGCGAACTGAACACCAACTACACGCAGATGACCGAACAACTGGCCGCCCTGGCTGCCGCCGATCGGATGGTCAAGCTGTTCCAGAAGAAGTTCGATGTTGGCGATGCATCCTCCGAGCAAATCATGGACTTGCTCTTGCGAGCCCAACAAAACCGAGCCAACGCCGGACGCAACTACGCTCGGGCCTTGACCGAATACAACAAGTCCATCGCCGACGTGCACCTGCTCAAGGGTTCGTTGCTCGAATACAACAACATCACCCTCGAAGAAGGACTCTGGCCGGACAAGGCTTACTGGGACGCTCACGAACGATCGCGTGAACGGGGAGCTGCGACCTACCTGACCAACGGAGCCAGCCGACCACGCGTCGTCAGCCAAGGCGAGTACGAACAGCATCAAGGCATGCCTGCCGGACAGCCGCAAAGCACCGAAGCGGTAACGGTGGCTCCAGCACCAGCAAACGAATCCAAGATTCCGATGCCGACTCCGGCCAATCCGGCCGCCAAACCAACCGAAGCACCGCTGCAAAAGGCTAGTTCGACCGACAAACCCAAATTCAACTGGGGACCTTAAACGGCGAGCGGAAAACTTGAATCAAGCGAAGTTACCAAGCGAACAGCGAAAGCTGTGAACGAGAGGCAGGGGGAGTACTCAGGGATGGTCGGTTCTTCGGAACCGACCGTCCCTGCAGTCGTTTATGGGGCGTTTTTTGATGGTGGAGTCGCGATGGGGCGATAGCTTTTTTCTAGCCCTCGAACGTCTCGTTTTGTCCAACACTCGGTATACTCCGAGCAATGGTTTCTGTTTGCCCATGAGCATCGGCGACTCTCGCCCGTCCTAGCTCTAGGCAAAACGCCCTAGGCCCACATCCCTTCCGCGCGCAGCATGGCCTCCTCCGATCCAGATCCGCTTGAGGACGATTCCAAATCGCAGCCGGCCGATTTTTCCGGCCAGTCGGACGAAGGGAGTTTCATCTTTCCTTCTTCCGAGCCTTCCCGCCGCCCCCCCAGCGGTGAGGATCCAACCGTCCATGCCTCGGACAGCCGCCCGACGCACCAACCGACCTCGGATCCCAATTTGGGCTACGACGAGTCCGCATCCCTTTCGTATGAAGGCGACCAAGACATCGTCATCGGCCGATACCGGTTGTTGGAAAGGATCGGCCGAGGCACGTTCGGGGTCGTCCACCGCGCCGATGACCAAATGCTCAAGCGGCACGTGGCGTTAAAGCTACTCACCCGTTTTCAGAACGCCAACGAAGTCGCCGCTTGGCTCGATGAAGCCCGGGTACTGGCCAGCCTCGATCACACTGCCATCGTCCCGGTGTTCGACGTTGGCAAATCGGATCGAGGACAACCGTTCATCGTTTCCAAGCTGATCGAAGGGGGATCGCTCAACCAGCGCGCCGCGCAGGAATCGTGGAGCATTCAAGATAGTTTGCGCGTCGTGACCCAACTGGCCCACGCCCTCGACTACCTCCATCGTCGGGGTACGATCCACCGAGACATCAAACCCTCCAACATCTTGCTCACCAAAGAAGGGGACGCGATTCTCGCTGACTTTGGCCTCGCGCTTCCCGAATCGGGCTTCGGACGAGGCAGTCGTTTTGTCGGCACCCCTGCCTACATGAGCCCAGAGCAAGCCCGCCACGAAGGGCATCGCGTCGATGGACGCAGCGATATCTATAGCTTGGGGGTGGTGTTTTATGAGTTGCTCACGGGCAAACGCCCGTTTCAAGCTGCCGACCGCGAGGAATTGCTCGATTGCATTCGCAACGTCGAAGTACGACCTCCGCGGCAAATGAACCAAGCCATTCCGCGCGAGCTCGAGCGCATCTGCATGAAGGCCTTATCCAAGAAAATCTCGGACCGCTATCCGACCGCAGCGGACATGGCCGAAGAGCTCGAACGCTGGCGCAATGGGGACTTTAGCGCAGGCAGCGTGGCCGGCTCGCGTCTCGCTCCGGTCGCCGTTCCGGACACCCTCACCACCGACCGCTCGCTCGATCTAGATACCATTGCAGTCGTCCCACATGGCCTGCGCTCGTTCGATTCGAAGGACTCGGACTTTTTTCGTTTCCTCGTTGCCGGAGTGCGCGACCGCGACGGGATCCCGGAATCGATCAGCTTTTGGACCAACCGCATCCTCAGCCGCTCCGAAGACATCGCCTTCCGCATCGGCGTGCTTTTCGGCCCGAGCGGCAGCGGAAAATCATCGTTGATCAGGGCGGGTGTCCTCCCGCTGGTCGATACACAGGTTGCCGTGGTTTACGTCGATGCCAAGCCGGAGATGCTCGAATCGATGCTCGCGCGGCAGATCCGGCAAGCGGTCGGCTCGCGGACGATCGAGGGCTCACTTCCTGAGATGCTCATCGCGGTCCGCGAATCCAAAGGCGTTGCCTCCCGAAAGAAATTGCTCTTGGTCATCGACCAATTCGAGCAGTGGCTCAATTACCACCGGCAATCCTCCAACTCGCTTCTGGAGGAGGCATTGCGACAGTGCGATGGGGTCAATGTCCAAGCCATCCTCATCGTCCGCGACGACTTCGTGCTCGGGGTCTCGTCGTTCATGGATGAACTCGAAGTGCCGCTGCAACAGCATCGCAACTTTGTGACGGTCGAGCCCTTCAGCGATGCGCACGCCAAGCAAGTCCTAACGGCGTTCGGCCGAGCCTATGGCGCCGTAGGCCATCCACCGACTGCGGCCCAGACCGCCTTTGTCGATGAGGCGATACGAGGCTTGCACGCCAACGGTCGCGTCGATCCGCTTCAGATTGCATTGCTTGCGGAAATGACGAAAGGCAAGCCATGGATACCATCCACCCTCAAGCAGATGGGTGGGATCGACGGTCTCGGGGTGGCGTTTTTGGAGGAGCGATTGACCGGTCCATCCGCCAACCCATTTCTCCGGGCCAACGAGCTGAGTGTGCGCCGGTTGCTCGCGGAGCTCCTCCCCAGCGATGATGCCACAATCAAACCGCCTGCGATCTTGGAGAGCGAACTGATCGAACGGATGCGGGACTGCGCTACGGACGAAACGGTCCGAAAACTTCTCCAAACGCTCGATGCCGAACTGAGGCTGACCACGCCGACGAGCAACAATCGCTCGGTCGATCAAAGCAACTCCGCCGGATCGACCAGCGCGGAGCCGGCCATTCAGCTCGCTCACGACTACTTGGTGGCCACCACGCGCAAATGGTTGAGCATTTACCAAACAGGGACGCGACGCGGACGCGTCCGCGAGCAACTCCGCGAGATCACGGCTGCATGGAAGGCAAAACCCACCACCAAACGCTTGCCGACATTATTCGAATGGCTATCGATCCATTGGTTCACTCGCAGGACTGAATGGAGCTTGAACGAGTCCCAGCTCATGCAATCCGCCAACCGGCGGTGGCTGTCCATGGCGACGATTGCGTGCCTCGCGCTATTCACAATTGCGACCATCACGGGCTGGGTCAGTCACACCGTGCGAGGCCAGTATCTCGCTCGCAGCCTCTCGAACATCGATACGGCAGAACTCCCTGGGCTCTTAGGCGAGATCGAAAAGCATCGCCAGTCCGTGCTTCACCCACTCGTTGGAATGCCGCTCACGCCCCCCTCGGAGGACCCGCAGCGCCAGCTTCGCATCGATCTCCATACCGCGCTGGCCAATTCCCATCATTCGAAAGATGCAGCAACATATGCGATCAACCATTTGAGTGAACTCGAGGTTTCAGACCTCCAAGGAGTCATCCAACATCTCGCCAAATCCAAAGCGTTCAACAACCAGGAACTAGCCACTGGAATCGATAACGCTATCGAGGAACGTTCCGAGAACGCATTGCCATTGGTAGCGTTGCTCGCGGCCCGCTCCTCGGATCATGACCAGTGGTCCAGCATTGCAAAGCGGGCGCTGCCAATATTGATTCGCGAACCGCTGACCCGACTCTTGCCCTGGGCTCGGCTGATGCGACCTGCGAAGTCGCACTTCGCGGCGGCTCTGTTAGCGGAGGCTAAACGGAGAGCGGAATCCGGAGATAGCATGTCCGAATCGATGATCACGCTCGTGGCGCCTCTGGCATCCGACGATGTTCAAGCGATGGCCAGCGCGATTGCATTGTCCCCACCAGATCGCATCCAGCCCATCCTGCGTTCCATTGCAAACAGCCAGGAAGGAGCCAATGCCATCCGTAGCGAACTCCAGCGGCAATCCGAGGCATCGGTCCCACCCATGGCGATTCCGGATGCGTTGAAGTCACAATTGAACGGCTGGGGAAGCGTGATTACGAGACACGGAGGCTGGACGGAAGCGTTGCCGCAATCGAAGCTCATCGACACCCTGCAGGCGATGCGCCAAGCGGGCTATGCACCCACCTCGATCCGCCCCGTTCCCTCGACCTCGCGCAATGCGAAGTCGACCGCCGAACCGAAATGTCTCGTTGCCTGGAAACGATCTGCGCAAGAGACCCAAGTCCTCTTCTCCCTGGATCGCGATTCGCTGCTGTCGCAGTTTGAGCAGCTCAGCGAAGCTGGCTGGCAAGCCGTCGATTTCAGCCGCTGCGACGGTGAGGCGAATGACGCGACCTCTCGATGGATCATTCTCTTCGAGAAGTTCGAGAAGACGGAGTCGCGAGCGTTACCTCGCAAACAGTCCCTGCATCTAGAAGTACCTTTGGCCGTGCTGCAATCTCCGGAATGGGACGAAAAGCGAAACTCCTGGGATCTGCGTCGCTGCATCACTACCTTAGATCCGTCCGGAGACACACTCCACGATGTGTTGTTCGTCGAAGCAGATGAAATCATCTCGCAACCCGAAGAAGTCGGCGTAGACGACGATGAAGCAGCCTCGCAGGGCGACGGACTGGAATGGGCCGGTAGCAGCGCCCCATGGATCTTGGACAGTTTGCTCGAAAGCGGCGGAGGAGATCGCTACCCAGGCTATCCCATCCACGATATCCGTGATCTGACGACCGTGGCGCTTGCAGATCGGGGCGGGATCTGGAATGACTACCGATACTACTTGGACAGCATCGAGGAGAATCGCACTGCATTGAAAGGGCGCGATGGTTCTGCCGCACCAACGGGAAACAATGCGGCTCAACTGCGCAAGGATTTGACTCTTGCTTTCCTCAACATGTTGTTGCGACGCACCAACGGCGGGCAGTCAGAGCAAGCACTCCTAGCGATGGATAAGTTCCTTGAAGAAAACCAAGAGCTAGGAATCAACGTTTCTGCGAGTCCTGTCTTGCGAGTGCGCGCAATCATGCTCGCACGCCTCGGTCGGGCCGAAGAGCTCGAAGCGATCTTTCCCTCGATCGAAGAGAGCATCCTTGCAGACGAAGACAAAGCGTTGCTGCGAGTGCGTCGCGCGATTTTGGCCGGCAAGCAAGAAGACATCCTGTTGACCGTGCAAGCAATCGAAGCACTCGCCCCCGAGTCCTCCAAGAATGCAATCCGATTAGCCGAAAACCAAATCCGCGCACTTGCTCTTCTGGCTGGGTCCGATACGAATCTTCCGCCAGACGTTGCACGAGGCGCTTGGGATCGCCTGATTCGCACCGCGACCGAATATCTCAGCCGCAGCGAAGCTGATCCGGACTATTTGCTCGATTGCGATTTCGACCGCATCCGCGAATCCTTGCCATGGCGGGCGTTTCTAGAAGAGCATCAGTTGTCCCATCGCATCACCACGGTCTACAACATCGATCCAAGCGTGGAAAGCCGACTGCTGTTCCAAATGAGCCCTGCGGAACATCGCCGAGCGGCTTTGGCATTGATGGCTGAAGGGTTCCACCCGCGCGCCATGGAATGGCACGCGGGTTTCCAAAATGAAGCGTCCGACAAGGCTTTGGCGCTCGATCGACCGACGAAATTGGAACGCCTCTCGTCGGTGTGGCATCGCACGCCACGTCCAGCCGTCCAATTGGCTAGACAGGCAAACTCCATTGCATCTCTCGCTCTAGCCTTGGCGGCCATCGGCCAAACCGATGCCCTCTCGCAGGCATTCGAAGATGACTATGGACGCGGCGTTCAAACGGCAGTCATCGCTGCAGCGACGAAGATCATACCCGCTAAAGAACTGGTCAAAATCCTGCAAACAACCCAATCCAACGCGTTGCAATGCAGTCTGATCTCTGCCTTGGCAGAAATACCCTGGTCCGAACTCGACCCATCCACTCAGAATTACCTGCAATCACGCATCCCCACCATCGCTCATTCCGCAGAGAATCAATACCTCGCGTCGATGGCCCAATGGGCTTGCCGCCGATGGCAGCTCCCTCTTGAAAGCGATCCTGTCGAGGCGACCAAATCGCGTTCGAGTAAATTGAGCCCACCGCAGCGGATCACCAACGCGATCCAGCAAGAAATGATACGTATCGATGGTCCAGAGTTTGTCCTCGAGAAGCTTGACTTGATTCAACAACAACGCGCTGATCGCGAAACGCACATCGACACCAATCGACTGATGCGCCGCGTATGGTGCAAACTCGATCGAAGCTACCGCATCTCTTCGACCGAAGTCACCGGGGCGCAGTTTCAGCAGTTTCTCGACGACACAACGGTCAAGGATTGGATAAGAAAGAACTATCAGGAGGAGATTTCGGCGTCGGCAAAAAATCTACCTCAAGCCAAAGTCTCGTGGCACGTAGCGATCCG
The DNA here is from genome assembly GCA_046318495.1 of Pirellula sp. GTDB lineage: Bacteria > Planctomycetota > Planctomycetia > Pirellulales > Pirellulaceae > JBKCUI01. Next base: position 32,341 of record JBKCUI010000102.1, read on the forward strand.
CTTTTGCCAATGGCTCAACGTCCAGGACTCCGTCCCTTCAGACCAATGGTGCTACGAAGACGTTTGGACCGACGATCCAGACGATTGCCATCCAGCCCCCAACTATCTCGAACGCAGCGGATATCGACTGCCTACGTTCGCTGAATGGATATGGGCCTGCAGGGCGGGTAGCGAAGAGCAATTTCACTTTGGGAGCGATGCACAGCGCATCGGATTGTTCGAGTGGACGTTGCCGCACTCCAATGACATGGCGCACCCGGTAGGGCGATTGCGGCCCAACGCGTTCGGGCTGTTCGACATGGGGGGCAATCTCGCCGAATGGACCGATTCGCAGTATCGAGGTGCGAAACGCGGGCAACGCTTCTACATTGTCGATTCAGGCAATGATCCCAACCTGCAGTTCGATAAATCAAAGTTCATTCTATGCGGCGGTCGCTTCCGCTTCGTACCCAAGTCCGCCATTTCCGATTCGAAGGTCGTCGACCCGGCCGATTACCAAACGGCAACGACCGGGTTTCGAGTAGCTCAAACGGTGCTCAAGAACTAAACCTTGAGCAATCCACGCTACGGCGTTGGATCCGTAGTTTGTGGCGAATACGAGGGCAATGGCGAAGGCGGAATGGTCTTGTATTTAGTACTAGCGGTGATCAACTCTTCTTCGCCAACATCGTCTGGTGGAGGATCATCGCATGGGTTCCTGGGCTTGATTCGAACGACCACTCCGGAACCGCTACGATCGCTCCTACCTGGCTTGAACCCTACACTTCCAACGGGAAAATCAGCCACAGCGTTAGGGATTTCCAATCCTGCACGGTTCGCGTCATAGACCATGTAGTAAGCCTTGTAAGGCAATCCGGTTTCTGATCTTTCCACCAACTTCACAGGGATAATGTCGGCGGTTATTGGGTTCGTCGTGCCATTGTTGTCGTGGTCTATTTCGGTTGGCGTAGAATTCATGGATTCAACACCTTCATCCGAAGTGAACAACTTAAATCTACGCAGTGTCCCATACATCGTTGGGGCACCAGGGACTGAAAAAATGGTGAGTGCCGTCGCTGTATCACCGTGCCGCGATATCCAACACTTGATTTTGCCAGTAGCTGGGTCTCCATCTCCATTTAGGATCGTTCCGGGCAACTCCGGAGCTGGCGTTGGCGTTGGCCCGTCGTCGCAATAGGCGATGTTTGAAGTCGCAATCGCAAAACCAGTTAGCAGCCCTAAAAGTCGTTTTCGCATGTGTTCACTCCCCAAAAGGAAAAGGTCAACGCACCTCGTAGCAAGCCCTGGATTCGATCTTGAAAACGCCCAGGGCGATACCACTATGCTTCAGAAAACAGTCAGGAAAAGGAACCCGTAGAAACGGCAAACTCCTTTAGTTCGCAGTCGACGCACTCGCAGGTACCTTCGGAAGGACCTTGCTCGGTTGGCTGGTAGCATCCGGATCGACGTCGAAGAGTTCTTCTTCGCCGACGTCATCGGTTGGTGGCGCATCGCACGGATTCGTCGACGAGGTCGTCGGTGCTGCGGCATCCTTGATCTTGTCTCGCTTCATGCGAACCAACACACGAGATCGCGACCGATCACCATTTCCAGAACGGAACGACAACCATCCAATCGGTCCTTCGCTGGCACGACCGCGAGCCAGAATGCTGAACGTTTTGTATCCTCGGTTGTCGCCGATCAACTGCAAGTCAACATCGACGCGATCGCTGGTCACCGAACCGGTGGAAAGGGTCAGCGTCGTCGGTTGCAAAATGTAGTCATCGATCCCAGTAGTAGCTGGGACATACTGAGTTAGTTTGCCAGGGATCGTCGTCGCTCCAGCGACCGGATTTTCTATCTTGAGAACAACCGCACTGGGACCGTTGCGAGAGATCCACGCATTCACTTTGCCTGACGTTGCAGACGTATTGCGAATATCGTCTGCTGCCGTGGTCTTGATCCCGCCGCCCCCGATCTGCGCCGAGCACAAAGGACTCATGCCGATCCAACTCATGCCCATCATGCAGCCAACCAAGAACAACCTTCGGACCATCGGATGCTCTCCCAATCAATCAAAGAATCTCGTCCCTTGCGCGGAAGGTAATCACGTGATTCCCCCCATTTGCCAGACGCACTGGGACAAGTTTTATGGTAGTTAGGCAGACCGGAGATCGAATTGCTATTCGCGTTCTTTCACGCAAAAAGGGCGCTGATCCGTAGATGTTGGTCATAATGCGCGGTCGCCACCCAACCCAATCCGGCGTGAAAATCCATGTCGCGAGCCAAGCTCGGCAACATCGCGCGATGGATCTCTTTATCCTGCGTGGCGTTGAAAAACAAAAGGATTCCGCCGGTCGACCCACCCGATACGGCAACCACCACCGGGTCGTTGATGGCTTGGGTGCGGTACAACAATCCCCCCGGGATGCCATCGCAGAGGTGGGATTTGACCAGCGCCCCATCCGACCATTGAAACCGCAACAACAGCGGCTCATGCACCGCACCAAAGGGATTGGTCGCCTTGTGCGTTCCCGCCGCGAAGACCTCGCTTCCATTGGGACTGATCGCGAGCGAACGAATCCCACCGAACTCGGCATTCTGCCCTTTGTTCTCGGTGTAAAGCGATCCTCCCTCAAGCGTTTTGACCAACGAGCGATCCGAGAGCTTCCAAACATGGATCTTGCCCAGCAAATCGCCGGTAAGCAGATGCTCCCCGTCGGGATGGAAGGCCGCGCTGTAGATATGCCGTTCGTGCGCAGGCCATTCGTGAAGCTTTTCACCGCTGTCGGTTTGCCACAGACGGATCACACGATCGTTTCCAACCGACACCAACAGCTTGCCATCGATCGAGCGCTCGACCGCGCGGATCCAACCTTGATGGGCTTCGACGCTGCGAATGATCTTGGGCTCCGCATCGGCGATCGACCACCAAATCAATCGCCCCTCGCAGCCCCCGGAAACAAGTACGCCGCCATCGTTGCTGAAGACCATTGCATGGACCCAGCTTTCATGCCCGGGCAAGATCACTTTCTCGCCGTTGGCGTGATTCCATCGCTGCAGTGTGAAGTCCTGTGCGGAACTCACGCTGTAATTCCCTGCAGGCGAAATGCGGCACGCAATCAGAGGCGAATCGCACTTCCATTGGTGTAGTACGTGCGACTTGGTGATATCCAAATCCATTACGAGAGCACCTTCCAAATCGGTTCCGCAGCCGGATCGGCGATCGGCATCTCGCGGCCATCGACTAATAGCGATGCGGATGAATCGACTCCTACGGCTCTCAGAATGGTGTGGAAGATATCCCCGTGGTCGACTTGACCGTCGGTCACTTCCGTACCGTCTGCATTGGTCTGGCCAAACGCAGCCCCGCGCGCAACACCGGCCCCTGCCATGGAGATCGACCACGCCTTGGACCAGTGGTCGCGACCGTAATAGAGATTGATGTGAGGCGTGCGTCCAAACTCGCTGAGGACCACGACCAACGTGGTCTCCAGCATCCCGCGCTGCGCGAGATCTTCGATGAACGCAGCATAGGCTTGATCGAACTCACCGACTTGTTCGATGTGGAAATTGAAGTTGTCGTTGTGGGTGTCGTAATTGGAGTGGGTGACTTGAACGAACGAGACACCTTGTTCGAGCAAACGACGGGCCATCAAACACTGGCGGCCCAAATCCCCTTTGCCGTATCGATCCTGAGCTTCCTGCGATTCCTTGGAAACGTCGAAGACCTCGCGGCGTTCCATCAATCGCAGTGCTTGCTCGTAGGAATGCGTGTACGCGTCGGTGACTGCAGAGCGACGCTGCGTGAGGAACTGCTCGTTGATCTTGCGGCGGAACTCATGCCGCCGCTTCTCGGCGTCGTCGCTGATGCCATCGGGGCGGTTGGAATGCAACGGTGGCTTGTCGCCACCCAGATGGATGCTGGAGTACTTGGGACCCAAGTAAGCAGCTTCGTTACCGCGAGCACCGCCACCTCCAGGCGTGACCACGATGTGCCCCGGCAATCCCGACTGTTCATCGTGCAGCATTTTGGCGGCGACCGATCCGATCTGCGGATACTCGGCCGATGGGGTTTGACGCCGGCCGGTGAGCATCATGTATGCCCCTTTGCCGTGATCGTCTTCGGCGGTGTTCACGCCGCGAAGCAAGCACAAGTGATGCATCTGCTTGGCGGTCTGAGGCATCAACTCGCTGATGTGGATGCCGGGGACCGACGTCGGGATCGCGCGGAATGGTCCGCCCGTCTTCGCGCCTGGCTTCGGGTCCCAGCTTTCCAGTTGGCTCAATCCGCCATGCATGTTGAAGACGGCGATGCGCATCCCTTGCTTGGCCATCGCTTGCGATGCGGCTCCGGTGGCCAAGCTTGCCCACCCCGCGCACAGTGCACCACCCGCGGCCATGCTGCTCGAAAGGCTTTGCAGAAACCGGCGGCGATGGAGGGTGTGGTCGGCGGACCCACACGCATAACGAGCACTCTTCGAATTCATACGCGTTCTCCTGATAAATGGATCCTGCCCGATCGCCTAGCGAAACGGATCATCCTCCGGACGCAATGAGCATCACGGATACAATCGAAACTCGACTCCTGCCAACACTCCCCAAACCAATTCGTGCGCGATGGCAGGTTTGGCTTCGGGAGCCGCTTTGGAAAACTCTTGCGCAATCCACTCCCGCTCACTGGGAGTCGGCTCGCGAGCAAGCAAATCCCAGCATAGGGTTCTCGATCGATCGGCCCCGTCGGCCACTTGTACCAATTTGCTTGCGACGTTGCTGCCGTTGGGTGCCGACCAAGAATACACGGCACCGCCATTTGCAACGTAAAGGGCTTGATCGGGCGAGGCAAAGAACTCGTCGGCGGTTTGTCCGATTCCTGACGAGTACAGGGCCACGATCCCATCGACGTTGCCCTGCAGTTTATCCATCGCCAAACGGGTCGATTGCAACGCGCGTGCGGCCAAGGCATCGGCGGAAGCATCGGCGGCCAATGGCGATTGCTTGTCCAATTCGTCGCCGGAGATCTTGACGTAGTATGGGAACTGACCGGTGACCATGAGCAGCGACCAAGCGAACTGCTCGGGGCTCAAGGCGCGCTCGGCAGCGATCGTCGATTGCGATTCCAGATCGCGCAAAACCTCTTCGCGCAGCAACCCGCATTCCTCGCGGACTTTGTTGGCTTGATCGGCCAACTCCGCACGCCGGGTCTCGTAGCTGCCCATCTCATTGCGAACCCCAGCCATCGCGTCCTCCATCGAACGTTGCGATTGCTTTGCACCTTCCAATCGGGTCGCGATGGCCGATTGCTGCGCCACGACAGCTTGCAGTTCCGTTTGCATCGCTTCCATCTGGGTTGCACGCATTGCAAGCGATTGATCGATGGCTTGTATCGCGCTGACGGTCGCGCCTTCTGAGAGGAGTTCCGTAGAATCGACCAGCCCTTGCTTGGCGAGTTTCAATCGGTCTAGCTGAGCGACCAGAGCCGTGCGTTGTGCTTCGATCTGCGCTCGTTTCTCGTCGGCGGCTTTGGCTTCGGACTGGTGGATAGCAAGCTGCGCATTGGCGGTTGCCAACTCGGTCGTCAGCGCGGTCAGCTTGGGTTCCATCGCTTGCTTTTGTGCTGCGAGGGATGCCCGCGATTCCTCCAGCGGTTCGACGCTGCGCGAGGATTCGATCCAATTCTTCAAACGTCGGTATTGCTCGATGCGCTGGCGATGCCAAGCCGATTGGCGGCGGGCTCGTTGATGCGCAGTCCTCGCGGCAACGAACGCAGCGTCTGCTTGCGACAAGCGTTGTTCGATCGGCGTCAATCGCTCGACGATGGCTTGCCATTTGCCGCGTTCCCCTTCACGGGCTTGGTGCGCGGTGTCGCGAGCCATTTCGGCCGCTTTCAAGGCTTGCTCGAGCGGTTCCAACTGCGGCTTGATCGCATCGGCTTTGGCTCGCATTGCGGCCATAGCGGAAGCGATCTCTGCATCGTCTCCGAGAGCCTTGGCTTGTTCCAACTTGGCGGCAGCTTCACCCAACAAACCGATCTTTTGTTGCAGAGCATTGCGATTGGCTAGCGCGGTGTTGGCGGCGGCCGCGGCTTCGTTGAACTTTTTGTGGGTGTCGGCAAACGCATTTTCCTGGGCATCGAGTTCCGCTCGAACGGCGACGCGTTCTTTTTGGACAGCCCGCCAAGCGTCCGCGGCCGACTCCATGTTCGTATGGGCAGCCGAGACCGATTGCTCGGCTGTGGCTTCCGCAGCGGTTTCTCGCTCAATCCAGGCCGCGACCTGAACTCCCCACTCTGCGACGGGTGTCCCGGTGACCCGGAGGACGCCGCTGGCATCGGCGAACCGATCCAAAGGAATGCTCCTGCCGCGGCGATACAATCGGCTGCGCGCGATTTCACGCACGATGGCATCGACATCGAACTTCGAGGCCACCAGCGCATCGGTTAGTTCCGCCATCAGTTCGGGATTGGAAGCTGGGTTGTCGAACTGCTGCATGTCCAAGGGATGGACCAATCCTCTGCCGAACATCATCGCCCAGATGCGATTGGCCCAGTTTTCAGCGAACGCGCGCTGCTCGCTGGTGAGTTGCGAAGCGAGCAACGCTCGGCGGCTAGCGACAGGGGCGGCAGGCATACCGCCAAAGGCATCGGGCATCGGTTGAGGTTGCAACCGTGCGTCGGGCGCGAGATAGGGTTCGAGCTTTTCGAAGCCACCGGGCAAGCGGGTGGCGGTTCGAAAGGCCACTCCTTTGTTGAACACCGATTCGAACGGAGCGTCGCCGGCCGGCTTCTCGATGTACATCTGCGGTTTTTGTTCGGCCCCTTTGTCATCCGTCGTCTTGCCCTCGGCAAGCGCGCCGGGGGACACAAAGGCGAGCAGTCCGTGGTAATCGATTTGCAAGTAGTCTTCGATTTGCGGATGGTCGTGGCACTGGGCGCATTGCATGTCCTTGCCAAAAAGGACCCGACCCAAATCGCGCGCGATTGCGTGGGGATCTCCGCCGCGATCCAAGAAGAACCGTTGCTCCGCCCGTTGGCTGCGATTCCACCAGGCGCTGGTGATCCATTCACGCATCCATTGATCGAGCGGGGTACGAGCATCGACGGAGCGGCGCAAGTAGGCTAGCCAAGTCGCCCGATCCACATGCTGGTAGGGGCGACGTTGCATCAGACTCTTATCGAGCCAATCGACAATCCGCTCACGATGCATCGGGTCGGCGAGGAATCGATCGACCCAGCGCTCCCATCTGCCTTCGGGGGGCTCGGCTGCAAACGCATCTAGTTCTGCCGCCGAGGGAGCGACATTCCGCAGATCCAAAGAGAGCCGGCGAAGGCTTTGGCTATCGGGCAATGGGTCAGCCGTTAGCCAATCGGGGGCCGTCGCCGCATGCCGATCGATCCGTTCGGAAAGCGATGATTCTTGGCCGCGAGCCGGTGCTTGCAAAACAAGCAGCGCCAACAACAAGTTACAAAATAACCCTCTGTCGCGGGGCTGCCGTGGATGGATTGCGCATGTGGTAAGCCCGCACCTTTGCAACAAGCGGTACAGATACCAGCGCAGACGTTCGAACGTAGCTAGGCTCGGTGCCATGAGATCGGTGGGCTAAGGGTAGGGTGGGGGCCCCCGTACCTAAAAGGCATGCAGCCCGAGGGTCTCGGCATGCATCAGGAGCAGGGAGAGGAAGGTGGAGGCGGGAGTTGAGGTGGGGAGCCGATCGCAAGGCGCGGCTTGGGGGTTGCGGGCTCGACATGCTTCAGCCACGAAGCGTTTTTCCGGAGCCCCTCGGCTTTCTTCCGATCGCCTGCCGTCTTGCGAGACCGCAGTGCCGCGAGAAAGCCATAAGGGTTTCCCGGGCGATCGACCTTGTTAATTGTGCGTCGCGGGATGGGGACAAGTCAACTAGGTTACCAAGAGTCCAGCGGGTTTGGAGGCAACTTCAGCTAGCAAGCCTTCGATGCGCTGAGACAGTGCGTCCAGTTGCGTCAACACGGCTTCGTGGCGCATTAGCAACTGGTCGATGTCATTTGCGTTATCGATTCGAATCGAGGTGTACTCCTCTTCGTAAGTCCTTGTCGATTCATCAGATAGATCACGGCATGACGACGTCGTATCCATGGCATTTCCCGTGGTCTGCAGGGGTCCAAAAGAGGCCGGAAGTCCTTGGTTCGACATCCATTTACGAACCACAAACGGTTGACTCGGCTGCGCGGTCGTCCTGCCGCCATCGGAATCGATGGGGTTCCGGTAGTAACGATCTAGCAATCTGGGCGGTTTGGGCAACATCGCATGTCGGGTAGGGTTGCCGGGACCGATTGCATGCGGGTTGAACGGGATGGGACAATAGTCCGGCGTTGGCACCGTGCGACAGTTGTCTCGTGCGCCCCAATCGCCCCTTGGAGAGAATTCGAGGTTGCGGAAAGCGCGTTCGGATGGCCCTAGATTGCTTCGACATTTTGCGGAATCCTTGCTCGAAACCGGAGAGTCTGGTATTCAAATCGGGGTCTGCTCAGACCGCGTCGCGCACCTTTGCATCGATGGAAAGGACTCCGGTCAGCAGCTAGCGTGGAACCGGTTTGTGGCCCGAGGTGGAACTGCTGGCCGGCTTTGTTTTCGTATTCGCGGCATAGCATCTGCGGGTTGCTCTATCCCTAGAATTGCCCCGCCCAGATTCAGTGCATCCCAGATTAGGACATTTCAGGCGACGAGTGATTTTGCATGACGAAGCGTGACAGCGAAAAATCTCCCCACAAGAAACGAAGGAGGAGTCGGCAGCGTAGGAATTGGTCATTTATTCCCAGCTCTTGGACGCCTAGCTTTCGATTTCTGCGAAGGAATCGCAAGTGGAATCGACGCCTGCTCGCAGGCACGTTGCTCCTCGCACTGTTGATTTTTGGGGGAGTGCTGCTGGTCAATCGCTGGCAGAAAGCCAATCTCGCCGCATCGTTGTTGAAACGTTCGCTGGAGCTTCAGTCCAAACAAGAGTGGAGCGAAGCCCTTGTGTATCTGGAAATGTACTTGAAGTTCCACGAAGGGGATTTGCCCAAGCGGGTTGAATTGTTGGAGTCCTACAACCAGCAGCCTTTGGATTTGCTCGGAATCCGGGCGATCGTCCCCCAGTACTTGGCGGTGGTCGGGCTGTGCGAGTCCAACCCATCGCTGGTCTCAAAGGTTCCCGGGTTGCGCCGTGCCTTGATCCAGCGGCAATTGGAATTGGGAGATTGCGAAGGGGCACTTCAACAGATTGCGAAGCTTGCTGGCCCCGAGGAAGACCCAAGCATCGAGCGCCTTTTGGCCCTTTGCAGGTTTCGGCTGGCTTCTGAGCAGCGCGTCGATCGATGGGACAACCAAGCCATCTCGCAAGTCCAGGAGTGGTTGTGGGATCTCGGCGCGATGCATCCGGTCGATCTGTTGTTGCGATCGCTGAGCCATACGCGCGGCGATCCCGATCTGGCCTTGGCGTTCGCTTCGCTGGTCCTCGAAGATCCAAAGTTGCTGCAGAAATCTCAGATCGCCGGCGAATCCGACACCGCACTGCGTCAACGGCTTCGAGACACTCTCGATCCGATCTTGGAGTTGCACGGCGATGATCCCAAGGCATGGCTAACGTACTTTGCAATCCTCTCACAGTTGGACCCGGAGCAAGCGGCAGTTTCTGTGAAGACATCGATCGAACGTTTTCCGGAGAACGATCGAATCCTCAAGGCAGCCAGCCAGTTTCATCTGGAGCGCGCGCAGGCGGCTCTTGCTAACGGGCAATCGGAAGTGCGCGAGCGAGAATTGAAGACCGCAGAAGAGTTGCTGGAGCGCGTTCGACGCAGCAGCGATCCGCGTCAAGCTATGGACGCATCGGTGTTCGCGGTTCTGGGAGATATCCAACTCGAACGCGGAAGTAAGGAGAAGGCGTTAGACATATGGAGCGAGGGCATCGATAAGGGGATGCCGCCGACGACATTGTTGCACTTCCGCAAGGTCAAGTTGCTCATCAATCGCGGAAGCCCCTCCGAGGCACTTGCCGAGCTCGAGAAGATGGATCAGTCGCTGCGCAAGGAATCCATTTTGTTCAACGTATCCACGATGGAAACCTTGAACAGAACCGCTAGGCAGTTGTGGGCAACGTATTACATCTCGCAAGAGGATTACGTGTCGGTGTCGAAAGTGCTCGATGAAGCGGCAGCCCAAGGTTCGGAAAATCGAGCCGTTGGCCAAATCGAGATACTGGCAGCCTTGGGGAAGGCTTGTTTGTTCAATAACCAATGGGATCGAGCTGGGGTCGCATACGAACGAGCGATTGAGTTAGCACCTGACAATTCAGACTACCGACGCGGTGCCGCCCAAGCATGGTATCGAGCCAATCGTCTCCGCGATGCGTTGAAACACTGGCAAGCGATCTCCAATAAATCGCGTCAAGATTGGTTTCAGATTGCGACCGTAGCGTTGGAGTTGCAGATGCGATCGGTGCCGGAGCCAGTCCGGTGGGAGGTGTTCGATCAAGCGATCGCGCAGGTGCTGCATCACCCCGATCCAAGCGACTCAACCAGCGTTGAACCATGGCAAGTCGAATTGCTGGAACTGAAGTCTCGCGTTGCGAGAATGCCCGAAGCAGCAACCGAAGCACAGTTGCCGACGATCTGCAACCGCGTCTCGGAATTGTGTGAAAGCATCCCGAACAACCAAGAGGCTTGGATCCAATCGTCGCTCTTGCTGCAATCTTGGAATCGTTCCGAGGACGCCGTTCGGTTGATGGAACAGTTCGTCAAGAACAACCCAGAAAGCACGCTAGCGATCGTGCAACGTGCGCGTATCGCCGCAGCTCAAAATCAAATCGAAGTCGCCACCGAGCTTCTCGCGGCTCAGTTGGAAAAGACGCCCGATGATGAAGATTTGCTACGAGAACTCTTCCGAATACCGCGATCGCAAGAAGCCCGAAGCGCATTGGTCGAACGCCTCTCCAAGTGGAGCGGCAAGGATGGAATGCGACTCAAGCGATTGGGGGATTGGCTGGTGCGGCAACCCGTCTTGACCAGCGAAGATGGCGACGACGTCACCCCAGAACTTCGGAAAACGCGATTGGAGGCTTGGGCCGCGCCGATCGAAGCGATCGAAAAACGCATGCGAGCCATCGAAGGGGAGCGTGGGTCCGAATGGCGATGGTTGATGGCGCGACGGCTGTTGGCCCAAAGCGACTTGGACGATCGCATCAAGCTCGAACCAGTCACGGAGATCGCTCGGTTTTTGAAGTCCGATCGACCGCAATGGAGTTACACCTACGTGCTGGAGGGCATGCTTGCGGAAAAACGATCGGATCTGCGGTCTGCTATCCTCGCCTACGAGAAGGCCTTATCGCTCGGCGAGGACAATCCTATGGTGTACGAGCGATTGATCGATGCGCTTTGGAACGATGGGATGCAGGATCAAGCCAAGGAGATGATTCGCCGCCTCGGTGCGCAAGCGATGCGATCCAATCGGATCGCGACCATGGCGATGGAACTCGCATCTCAGGACGATATGAGCTTGGTGCGTTTGGCAAAAGCCCGAGCGGACGGCCGGCCGCTGGATCCCATCTCCTGGGTGTGGTACGCGCAAGCCCTAGCGATGCGTGCGCGATCGTTAAGCGTCCAGGAGCGATCCGCGGACTGGTTGCTTATCGATAATGCGTTCCTGAGGGCGGCCAAGCTCTCCAAGGAACAGGACACCCGCGTACACAAAGCCGCGTTTGAGTTCTATGCCGCAACGGGGCAACTCGAAAAGATCGATGGTTGGCTTAAACGCATTGAAAGCGATAACGCCGTTTCAGCGGACCTCCGGTCGCTGATCCTGGCCATCGCCGCGCAATCGCGAGGAAATCTCGAACTGGCAGAGTCGCACTACCGAGTTGCCCTCCGCTCGGGCCCAACGCGTCGCGAAAACACGTTGGCGTTTGGAAGTCTGCTGTTGCAACGAGGCGAACTCAACGAAGCCATCCAGGTGATCGAAGCGTTGCACGAATCGTTGCCGAAAGACGTTGAAGTCCGTGAAGCGCTCGCGGTCGCATTGGCATTGCGCGGCTCCAAAAGCGATTGGGACCAACTGCAATCGGTATTGCTCTCACCACAGGGTGCGAACACCTTGGAGGACCGCAGAACGCTTGCCAAGCTCTTGATGCAAAGAGGGCTGCCGAGCGATTTGATGCAAGCTCGCTCGATGCTCGAAGTTGCAACTTTTGATCCCAAACGACGCGCCGCGGAGGATGCCTTTGTCCTGGCCACCGTTTACACGACGCTTGCGAACCGACTCGAGAACACGCCTGGCGAAGAGGAACAAACGACCGAACTCAATCGATTGGCAGAGTACCAACTCAATCAAATCGTCACCGATTCGGCTGCCAAACCCGAGTACCTTTTGGCGTACGGAGATTTTCTCCTAACGCGCAATCGGCCCGAGAAGGCGAATGAGATTTCACAACGGCTTTCCGCTGCGTATCCCGCTTCTGCAGATGCCATGCTCTTGCGAGCTCGAGTCTTCCACGCATTGAATAAACAAACCGCAGGCGTCCAATTCGTGAAAGACTGGCTGATTGCTCAGCAACGGAGTTTACCTAGCAATGGAGACGAGGCCCGCGAAAGCGAAGTTCTCGCCAATGCTGCGCGTGCATTCTTCACCCTGCACGCCATGCCGGAGGCGACGCCGATCGTTCAATATGTCTCCCAAAAGAACCCCGCACTTGCGGAAGCCTTGCTGTTTTCCCTTGCCCAATCCAACGATCCCGTCGTCCGAGACTTGGCATTCGATCGACTTCTCGAGGCATGCCAACCGAATCCCAGTCGCTTAGCCGCCAATCGACTGCTCCAACTGCTTGCGACCGGCGCGCTTCAAGGCGATCGGATGCAACGAGCCGTAGCGGTGCTAGATCAGTTTGCCGTCGACCATCCCGACGATGCGGATTTTTGTATCCGCTTCGCAGACCACTGGATCCGAGTTCAAGACCTGCCCCACGCCATCGGACTGTTGCAGCAAGCGCTCGAGCGGGCACCGAAAAACGTGACAGCATTGAACAACTTGGCCAACCTTCTTGCCGAAACCCCCGAACGATCCAACGAAGCCCTCGAAGTGATCGATCGCGCCATCGAAGTCGCGGGGCCACACCCCAATTTGCTCGATTCCAAAGGATGCATCTTGGTTCAAGCCAAGCGTTTCGACGAAGCGGTCCCCATCCTGCAACAAGCCGCGAACAACGGGTTTGATCCGCGATTCAAACTCCACTGGTTCATGGCCTTGCAAGGAGCCGGCAAGAAACAAGAAGCGAATCAAGTCCGTAGGGAAATCGACACGCAGGCCCTTTCGGCCACCTTTCTTTCGCCTATGGATCAAGCCGCTCTCGAGCAACTTCGCAAGTAAGCGAGCCGAAAGGGCAGAGCTCGGCATTCGTGGCCTATCCATCGCAGCAACGCCGCGCCGCGTTGCGCAATCGCGCATCACGACGCAACAATCAGAGCTGACACGCACCAAGCGGCATAAAATCCCGCCTGCAATCCCCCCGCAGAAGCTCCTTGCCACCCTTTCCCTGTCTTGCAAAAACTGCGAGTCCATGCGGACCCCAGCACGCTCGTGCAACTGCGGGCATAACGCTCAAATTTGCAGGAAATTATTTGGTTTTATGCCGATGAGTTCACGTTGTCCGAAAGCCGCACGGCGGTACAATCGGATGAGTTCGTCGGCTTCGTCCCGCCAACCCGTGATCCCCCTATCGCCCTACCGCGATACGGTGTCCGATTCGCCCGGTTTGGATGGAGCACCTTTGGATCAGACCGTTCCTTTCGCCCTGCCTTGAGAAGAGACATCGGATGCGTCACCTTGTTCGTTTTGCGACTGCCACGCTTGCAATCGTAGCCCTGTTCACCGCAGTTACGCCTTCGCAGGCTGCCCTAAACGTCGGTTTCATCGAGCACGTCACCAATGGTGGATTCGAGGGGGGCACGTATGGCCAAGTCAACTACAACGGCACCAAGGTGCCGGGTTGGACCGTTCCAGGCACCCAATACACTTCGTACACGTTTGCTGCCAACAGCAGCAACATCTCAACCGGCGTCCTAGGCCATGCGGGGACACTGAGAATGTGGGATTCGAGGACCAACGGCAGCACGGGAGGCCTGGAGATCACGGCTAGTCCTGTCGGTGGTAACTTCATCACCATGGACGGAAATTTGCCTGGCCTCATGTCTCCGATCCAACAATTGCTGACGCACTTGGTACCGGGTGCCAAGTACGAAGTTTCCTTCTACGCGGGCTTCGCACAACAGTATTTGTACTACGGTGACACGCTCCAGCGCTGGGATGTTTCGCTTGGCGACGAGACTTGGAGCACCCCAACGATTTTGGTTCCTGAACACACCTTCACAGGTTGGCAGAAATACACCCATACCTTCACCGCGAAGTCGGGCACATCTCTTTTGAAGTTCGCAGGATGGGGGAATGTCCCCGTTCCCCCCTTTGCATTGCTGGATGGTGCATCGGTAGTCGGTCCTCACGCTCCCGAACCTGCGTCCATTGCGATCTTTGGCATCGGAATTGCAACCATGGGCATTGTCCGCCGCTACCGCCGTCCTAAGGTTTCAGCCTAGGGAGCGGTTGCATCTGGAGTGGTGGTATCCAGAACGCATCGTTTGGCGATCGCCAGCGGCATTGTCGGCAACTCGGTCATTGATGCATGCGTTTTGCCCCGAGGCAAATCCAACTGCGATTCGATGTCGGGAGACTTGGAGTGCCTAGAATTTCCTCCGCCCTCCTGCGTTAGTGCGCAGGATGTATAGAAGGTCAAAACGGTCCATCATCTCATGGCATCCAGAAGATTTGCGGATGGCATGCTAGGTCCGGAGCCATGCATCCTGTTCTCGGAAATCTGTTTGTAGATACCCTCGCAGCCATGGGCTCTGCTAGCCTTTGGCTGGCAGTTCTTTGCATTCTCTTTGTGCCGCTTGAACGCCTCTTTGCCGTCCAGCCCAGTCAACTGTTGCGGAAAGACATAGGCATCGATCTTGCCTACTTTTTTCTCAATAGCGTTTTGACTGCGTTGGTGATGAGCATCCCCGTCGGAGCCCTGGCGTGGTTATCGCGATCTGCGATGCCTGAGAGCGTCTTTGCCGCGACGGCCGCATTGCCGTTATGGGCACGGGCTATCGCCACCATGATCGCGGGTGAGATCGGCTATTATTGGGGGCATCGATGGAGCCATGAATTGCCGTTCCTCTGGCGGTTTCATGCCATCCACCACAGCGCCGAGCATGTGGATTTCCTCGTGAGCACGAGAGCTCATCCGGTCGATATGGTCTTTGGCCGTTTGTGCGGATTGGTCCCCATCTACGTTCTCGGATTGGGTGGGCCGATTGGACCTCAAGGAAGCTTGGTCACGATCGTGGTCACGATGATCGGGATGCTGTGGGGCTTCTTTATCCATGCCAACCTCAAGTGGAGATTCGGCCCCTTGGAGTGGCTGGTCTCAACCCCTGCCTTCCATCATTGGCATCACACCCTGACGCCCATCAATCGCAACTATTCCTCGACCCTCCCTTGGGTCGACTGGATCTTCGGCACGTTCTATTTGCCTCCCAAAGAGTTCCCCGCTCAGTATGGCATCGCTGAAAAAGTGCCATCGTCGCTTCTCGGCCAACTGGATTATCCCCTTCGCCCCGACCCGATTGTGGTGCCACCTTCTGTGGAGGAAACGCTCGAAGCTGCACCAACCGACTCGGTGGGTGCCAACGAGACTTCCGAGCCATCCAACGTTTCCGCGACACGCTAGCGGCCGTTGCTCGTCCACGCTTCAACGACGAGCCGCCCAACGAATCACCCCGTTGCTGAATTCCCTCTTCGCGTCCTTGCAGCCCGCTCGCGAGGTGCGTGTGCTACTACGCCGCAATAGAACGCAAAGTTAGCCAGGCTCAAGAATTGGCCCTATCAGGGTCGCGCATCGGCAACGCTTTGTGCCAACCAATCCAGAGCAGCAGCCCGCGTGGTGAGAGTCCCGTCTAACTGCTTGTTGCGCGCCATCGCCAAGAGTTTGGAGAACTCCGGCCCCGGCGTTAGACCAGCCCGAATCAGATCGGCTCCATCCAACCACGGCTTGGGATTCCAACGTTCCATCGGTTCCGAAATGCGAGCCCGGCAATACTCGATTCCGCGCGGATGGAGTTGCAGACTCTGCGACTTGGCTGCTGCAACCGCCAAGGCTGACTCTGCATACGGAGCTACCAATAAGGGTTGAACGCGCGACCAAGCCAATCGGTCAGCGTCGAGCAGCACGTCTGCATTCATGATCGCAAAGCGAACCGATTCAATCGATTGATTGGGCAGTTTCCATCGGTGTTTGATGGCCTGCAGCAGACTGGCCAGACGATGCGGCGACGTACTTGCTTCGGCGGCGACTTGCTGATCGTACCAAGGCGAAAGAACGGTCGCCAAGGCAGTCTCGGCAGGCAATGCGACCGGCGGCAGCATCTCCAGCATACGAATTCCCGAAGCCCAATCCTCCGATCGGAAATAAAGCTTCTGCGCGTCTTCGGCATCGACCGTCGGGCGATTCTCAACGCAACTCGCTTCGGGCAACACATGCTCGAGCAATGAGGTTTCGAGAAGTTGTTGCCACGCCCAAGCCCGCCGCGGATGCTCGAGGATCTTGGACAGTTCGATCCCGATGCGTTCCCCGCTGACCACGCTGATGGTGGATGATTGCGCCACGATCGCATCCCAAGTCGCGGTGTCGATTTCCAGATCGAACCGAGCTGCAAAGCGAATGCCGCGCAGCATGCGCAGCTTATCTTCGCGGAAACGGGCTTCGGCGCAACCGATGGCCCTTAAGGTCTTGCTCGCGAGATCGCGTTGTCCTTCGACGTAATCGATGACGCGACCCGCAATCGGATCGTAGAACAATCCATTGATCGTAAAGTCGCGGCGCTGCGCGTCTTGCTCGGGACTGGAGTACACGACCCAATCCGGTCGACGTCCGTCGGAGTACGCCCCATCGGAGCGAAAGGTAGCCACCTCCACCTTGCATTTGCAACCGTGCTGTCGGCCGTGAACGATGACGACGCCAAAGGCTTCGCCGACCGCTTGCGTGTTCTTCTCTCCGAACACGTCGCGGACTTGATCGAGCGTCGCGGACGTGGCGATATCGAAGTCATGCGGTTCGAGCTTGAGAATCGCATCGCGCACACACCCACCGGCAAACAACGCGACATACCCCGCCTGGGCGAGTCGCTCTACCAACCCGCGAGCGAATTGAAATTCGATCGATTGTGCGCGGTACAAGCGATTCCCCTGCCTGCGGTCATGTGTAGATTGCGACGTTGCGATGGCGAAGCGGCCGTTGCCAAACCGATGTTCGGCAACGATCCAGCATGAGACATAATGTAACGCAATCGGGTTCGACTCCAACACGCGTTGCAATGCGAGATGTTACGATGAGTGCTGTTTTGCGGCTCTGAAGGAATTCTCGAGTCGCTTTCTTGCCCTTCGCATCGATTCTCACGCCGTTTCATGCAACACAACCCAACCTCCGCCGACCGCGATCGGGGTCGCCATGCCGTCGTCGGCATCATCCATGAGCAGCAACGATTCTTGGTCATCCGTCGCTCCGAATGGGTCAAAGCCCCGGGCTTGATTTGCTTTCCAGGCGGTGGCATCGAAGCGGGAGAGGATGTCGCCACAGCCGTTCGCCGGGAACTGATGGAGGAACTGTCGCTGGCGGTCGACGTGCACGAGCATCTCTGGACGAGCGAGACGCGCTGGGGAACTCGGCTGGAATGGGTGCGTTGTTCCCGCCGCGACGCTCAATCCCCCCAACCCAATCCTGCCGAAGTCGCCGAGTATCTTTGGTTGTCGGCCGAGGACATGGTGTCTCGCAGCGACTTGCTCGGCAGCATGCCCGATTTCTTGAGCGAGTACGCTTCCGGTCGCTTCTCACCTTGGCTGCCGCCGCAGTAGCTCGTACGATGCCGCCCCGCAGCAGGCGGGGACTTTCACCTCCGGCGTGCGGAATACAGAACATTATCCCTTCCACCTAGAACACCGGTTCGAAACCATGACTTCGCATCGCCCATCCTTTCGCGTTCTCGATTCGCACACCGGAGGGGAACCGACTCGCACGATCGTCGCGGGCGGCCCTCGGCTCGATGATTCGCCTGCTGGCTATGAGGACGCATCCGCGTTCCTTTCCCCCTCCAGCGCGATCCCTTCGGAACGCCATCTGTCTTCCGCCACCGTGCAAGAGCGCCTGCGCAACTTGCAGCGCGACCACGATGGCTTTCGCCGCGCCATCGTCAACGAACCGCGAGGTTCGGACGTGATGGTTGGTGCGCTCTTGGTCCCCCCGCACCGCGCCGAAAATCTGGCCGGCGTGATTTTCTTTAACAACGTGGGGTACTTGGGAATGTGCGGGCACGGGACGATCGGTGTCGTCGAAACCCTGCGTTACTTGGGATGGATGCAGCCCGGAGTCCAGACATTGGAAACCTGCGTTGGAGAGGTCCAAGTCGAACTGCATCCGGACCATCGCGTCACCGTGGCCAATGTTTCCAGCTATCGACGCCACGCAAAACTGGCCGTTCAAGTCGATGGATTGGAACCGCTGCACGCAGACATCGCCTACGGCGGCAACTGGTTCTGCTTGATCGAATGCCCGCAACCAAATTGGCTCGATCGCAGCCCAGGGGAGTTGGTTGCGCTCACGCAGCGCATCCTGGCCGTCGTCCGACAAACCTATCCCGAAGTCGATCACGTCGAGCTTTTTGCACCGCCGCGCGATCCCCGCAACGATTCAAGGTCGTTTGTATTGTGCCCTGGAGGGGCCTACGATCGCTCGCCGTGCGGGACGGGAACAAGCGCGAAACTGGCTTGCTTGGCAGCCGACGGTAAACTCCAGCCGGGCGTGACCTGGCGTCAAGAAAGCATCATCGGCAGCGTTTTTGAAGCGACCTACGCATGGCACGACGCAGCCGCCAAAACGATCCTCCCGAGCATCAAATCGCGAGCCTTTGTCAATGCGGATGTGACGGTCCTCATCGACGAGCACGATCCGTTCGCCTGGGGAATCGTCTAACGCTCCCGCGGAATTCTTTCACTACGTTGCAGACTTCTTTCACGACGATGCAGCATGACGCCCACGACTACGACGCGGTGTCGCATTGGCATCGCATTCGAAAAGCGAGCTTGCACATAGCCCATATTCGCAATCGCGCGATCCCCTTTGTACAATTGCAACCGGCTCAAGCATTCAACGCATGCTGAGCGCAAACTCCTTAAGGCGTCGATGTATCGCGCCTCCTCATCCTATTCCATCGCCCCATGAGGAACTGTGGCAAGTATCGAACTGCTGGTCGTCGGGATCATGGTTTTCGTCAACGGGCTTTTTGCCGCGTACGAAATCGCCTTGGCTTCCATTACGGTATCCCGTTTGCAAGTTCTCGCCACGCAAGGCCGATGGGGAGCCTCGGCCGCGTTGACGATGAAGGACGGCATCGAGAAGAGTTTGGCAGTGGTGCAGTTGGGGATCACGTTGGTCGGCCTCATCGCGGGTGCCACGGGGGGAGCCAGCGCGAGCGATGATATTGCTCCGTTTCTGCGAGAGATCGGCATTCACGAACGCTGGGCCGATGTCGTCGCCATCGCCTTGATGGTGATTCCGCTCACGATTGTCACTATCGTCATCGGCGAGTTGGTCCCCAAGCTCTTCGCGCTGCGAAACAAAGAATGGGTCTGTTTGACGCTATCGCCCTGGATGCGGTGGTTTTCCATCGCTGCTTGGCCACTGGTTTGGATCCTCGAAGCCTCCGCATCGCAACTGATGAATCTGACGGAGAAGCTCTGGAGCCCCAAACCGCACGCCGACTCGCGGACCGAAGCCATCGAACTCCAAGAACTACGGGCCATCGCCAGCTTGGCTCGAACCTCGAGCTTGATCGGCTCCCGCGAAGAGAACATCATCCTCGGGGCAGCGAGGCTGGCTAGCCGCACGCTCAAAGAAATCGCCTTACCGGCCGAGCAGATCCACATGCTGTCCTTGCAAAGCACCCTTGGCCAGTGCTTGATCGCAGCCCACATGGACATGCATACGCGATTTCCTGTCGCTCAGCATGCAGGCGATCCCCAATCGATCGTGGGGTACGTCACCTTCAAAGACATCGTCTCCGTGATGCGCATCAATCCGAATGAACCGACGCTCGCGGGTATATTGCGTTCCATTCCGGAACTGAATGAATCGCTGCAGATCTCGGCAGCGTTGGAACGCTTGCTGCGGGAACATACCCACATCGCATTGGTCACCAACGAAGAGCGCATCATCACCGGCATGATCACCTTGGAAGACATCGTGGAAGAACTCCTCGGGGATATCCAAGACGAGTACGATATGCTGCCGGTCCACATGGTCCGTTCCGGGAATGGCTGGGTGGTTGGCGGAGGCGCTCCCTTGCAACGCATTCGCGACGTGACTGGATTGCGATTGCCCGTCGGAGAAAAACACCAGAACTTGAACGCATGGGTCATCGAACAGCTCGGGCACCCTCCTTCTGGCGGCGACAGCTTGATGCACGAAGGCATTCGCGTGCTCGTTCGAAAAGTCCGCCGACAGCGGTTGCTCGAAGCCTTTCTGACCGAAACGCACGCCACCAAGCTGGATTCGCAACCCGCGAATCCAGCGCACCATTGAGAAGTCCTCTCCACCTCTCGGAAAACACAGTGGCATTGAAAACACCGCAGCCTTGACCCCGCACCACGTTGCCAGCCATTGCGATTGGCATCCTGGGGAATCGGGGTGGACTCGGAACTTTGGATCGTGGTAGGAATACTCGCTGCTGCGAGGACCGAGCGAGATGGGCGATGCGATCAAACCAGGATGGACGCGATATGGGTGGATGCTCATCGTGGTCCTCTGCGCAGGCTGTTCGACCAAAGTCGTTCGGAATCTGAACGAAGGCGAAGTGGCCGCATGGCTAAAGACCGGACGCGTGGAAGGCCTTGAAGAAGAGCTCAAGCATCGCGTCTGGCGTCCAGATCTATCGGTGATGCCCTTTATCGACTTTCGCGGAGACGACATCACCATCCATCACGTTCGCGATTGTCGCTACCGCAGCGAATCCGACTACGACGTCCGACATTACGATCTGCAATTTCGCTTGTCGGATGTCAAGACTGTCGACTTCATCATCGTGCCGTTCAAAGAAACGCGACTGCTGGCGCACACGATGCTCAGCTTTGGATTGGCGGATGGACGGCACTTCGTGATCTCCGTCGAAGCTCGACTCGGGGTCGGCGAAAGCTACTCCGCCGCGGCCGGTGCGGCCCGTCGCTTTCCGCTGATGTACGTCGTCGGCGACGAGCGGGATTTGATCTTGCTGCGAACGGCGATTCGCGATGTAGAGGTCTATCTCTATCGAGGTCGCGCGGAACCGGCACAGGTTCAAGATCTGCTGGTCGACATGCTGGCGAGGGTGAACCAACTGCAAGAAGAACCCGAGTACTACGATTCGCTGACCAACAATTGCACCACCAACCTCGTCAACCACGTCAACAAACTGCGCGCCGGCCGCATTCCGTTCGATGTGCGGGTCTTGTTGCCCGGCCATAGCGACCGACTGGCCTACGAACTGGGATTGTTGGACATCCAAGGCCCCTTCGAAGTCGCTCGGCAAAATGCTCGGATCAATGAACTCGCATTGGCCAATGCCGATCGCACGGACTTTTCGCAGCGCATCCGTCGCCAGTAGCACGCAAAGCGGCGATCCCAGTAGAATGCACGGCACCATTCTTGGAGCGACTGCATCGTTGTGTTGCATTCGACGTCTTGTGTGGCCGATCCCCCTCGAACGCATTCCTGACAACTACGATGCCCGACGATGCGCCCTTGGGCTTGCCAGCGGCCCGAATCTACGACGATGCGAAAGCCATGCAATGGCGGCAAGCCGCTCAATCCTGGGACCGCTCAGAACTGCAAGCGTATCAACTTCAGCGACTCAACGCGTTGCTTGCTCGCGTCCTGCCGGAGAACGCGTTCTATCGCTCGCGATACGGACGAGAGCGCATCGTGCTCAATAGCCTGGAGGCGTTGAGCGAACTGCCGTGCATGAGCAAGTCCGATTGGATTGGTGCCGAGCCTTCCGGAATCGCCGCCCACCACACGTATCCGCCAGCTGCCTATCGTCGATACCATCGCACGAGCGGCACGCGGGGTCGGCCCATGGTCCTATTGGACACCGAGCAAGACTGGGAGTGGTGGATTGCAACGTGGCAATACGTGCTCGATGCATGCGACATCACATCCGCAGATCGCGTGCTGATGGCGTTTTCGTTCGGTCCGTTCATCGGATTCTGGAGTGCGCACGATGCGTGTTTGCACCGACGATGCATGGTCATTCCGTCGGGTGGCATGTCGACGGCGGCGCGAATCGATTTGATCCACGCTTCGCAGCCGACCGTTCTGTTTAGCACTCCCAGCTATGCGATCCATCTCGGCCAAGAAGCCGAACGCCGCGGCCAATCGTTGCGAGACAGCTCCGTGCGTTGCGTCTTTGTAGCAGGAGAACCCGGCGGCAGCGTACCCAGTGTTCGCGCCACTTTGGAATCGTTGTATGGAGCGCGCGTCATGGACCATGCGGGAGCGACCGAGATCGGGCCATGGGGCTTCAGCGATCCGACGGGCGAATCGCTGCATGTCATCGAGAGCGAATTCATCGCAGAGTATTTGCCGGTAGGTGCCGCCCCCTCTGCCGCGACGTTGCTACCGGCAACGGGTGATGCGACCCGTGCAGCCCCGATCGATGGAACTCCGTCCGATGCCGCTCCGCTGATGGAGTTGGTACTCACCAGCCTGGGACGCACGGGCGCCCCGGTATTGCGCTATCGGACCGGAGACTTGGTGCGACCCGAGTGGCAGCACGCGCCGGTGCCATCGCAGGGCCAATCGCGCGGGCGAGCCACCCGCCCATGCAATTTTGTGCGATTGCGCGGGGGCGTCGTCGGGCGGGTCGATGACATGCTCGTGGTCCGCGGCGTGAATGTCTTTCCGAGCAGCATCGATGCCATCGTCCGGGAATTCCCAAGCGTTGGCGAGTACCGGCTCACCCTCCAAAAAAATGGAGCCTTGGACGAACTGCGACTTGAGGTAGAAGATCGCGAACACTTGCCTGAACGCATCGCGGAACGGCTGCTGCGGATGTTGCAGTTGCGAGTGGAGGTCGTCGATGTTCCCTCAGGGACGCTGCCGACCAGTGAAGGCAAATCACGAAGGGTGCTCGATCGCCGCTAACGTGGCCAATAACGCCCGCTTCTCCGTCGCTGCGCTGCAACCGAGCCAACCGTCGCGAGACCAGGATTAGCTCCGTTGATTGCACGTCCTTTGCATGCGTTTCTACGGTTCTTTGCAGTGCTGCTGGTCATTGAACAGGCATCGGATCGCCGGTATATTCACGAGCCAAATTGAAGTTGCCGGACATATGGAGTAGGCAACATGAATGGGTTTCATTTTTGTTTTTGGCGGAGACGATTTCTGTGACTATTCGCATCGCGATCAATGGTTTTGGACGTATTGGTCGGTTGACTTTCCGAAATTTGATGGCGCGTTCCAGCGAGTTCGAGGTCGTTGCCGTCAATGACTTGACCGACAACGAAATGTTGGCGACGCTGCTAAAGTACGACAGCATCCACGGCCGTTACGATGGCACCGTCGGGTACGACGACAAGCACTTGATCGTCAACGGCAAGAAGATCGCCGCGCTGGCGGAAAAGGATCCAGCGAAGTTGCCTTGGGCCGAGCACAAAGTCGACATCGTCATCGAAAGCACCGGCTTCTTCACCGCCCGTTCCAAGGATGGCAAGCCCGGATACGATTCGCACTTGGCTGCTGGTGCCAAGCGCGTGATCTTGAGCGCACCGGCTAAGGACGGCGCGGATTTGACATGCGTCCTCGGCGTCAACGATGATAAATTGACTAAGGATCTGCTTTGCGTTTCCAACGCATCGTGCACGACCAACTGCTTGGCTCCGGTCGCCAAGGTACTGCATGAAACGTTTGGCATCGAAAGCGGTTTGATGACCACGGTCCACGCTTACACCAACGACCAACGCGTGCAAGATATGCCTCACGCCGATCCGTATCGCGCTCGTGCCGCAGCCGTGAACATCATCCCGACCACGACGGGTGCTGCTTCGGCCGTCGGTTTGGTGATCCCTGAACTCAAGGGCAAGCTCACCGGGATTGCACTGCGTGTTCCCGTAGCAACCGGTTCGGTCGTGGACTTGACCGCAAACCTCAAGAAAGAAGCCACCGTCGCCGACATCAACGCAGCCGTCAAAGCGGCTGCCGAAGGCCCGCTCAAGGGCATCCTGTGCTACACCGAAGACCCGATTGTCTCAAGCGACATTATCGACGATTCGCATAGCAGCATTTTCGCAGCGGACTTCACCCAAGTCCTCGGCGACAAGGGCAAGCTCGTCAAGATCGTTTCGTGGTACGACAACGAGTGGGGCTATAGCTTCCGAACCGCCGACCTGTGCGCGCGGATTGCCAAGTTCCTCTAGAGCTGAATTCATGCTCGCCCTCGGGCGATCGATGTTCCCATCCAAAGGCTGCGTGAAAACCTCACGCAGCCTTTTTTCTTGGACGCATGACCAAACGTGTCCCGGGCAGTGGCGATAGTACTTGTGCAGTGATTCAGGAACAGAATGGTTTTCACGAAGGAGCGCCGATCATGCCAAAATACTATCTGCAAAGCGGAACCTTGCAAGCGGTCATTCACAGCACCGACCCACGGCGTGCTGCCATGTGGGCCATCCAACGAGCGATGGATGCGGTGTTGCCCGGCGATGACGAGTGCGTGGTGGAAACGTCGATGCATGCGATGTCCAGCGGAGGGCGCGACATGGTGCCCAACCATCGCCGGCTCGAAGTCCACACTCCCACGCGTGCAGCAACGCTGGTGGCGTTAGGACCGAGCATTGCGCTGAGCGAAGTTGGGTTCGACCAAGCCGATGCGATGCAAATCGATACGTTGGAAGCGTTTCGCGAATGGCATGCGTTGGTGGAAGCGCTCGATCAAGTAGCGAGTTTGCTTTAGCGGTAGGCCGAGAGGAAACCGGTCAGGCGTCGCCCCCCTTAAGCACGTCCACCATCAGTGTGTGCGTGCTGCCTCGCAACACCGGACGGCTTACGCCGTTCCGCTAGGATTGAGCTCGCAATGCGGGCGAGACGCCCGCGCTCCCGTCCGTTCGTCCGATCGTCCTAGCGGAAGGCCGTAAGGCCTCCGGTCTCGCGTTAAGAGACTCGATCACAAGCGCACGTGATTGAGCCGGCAATTGTTGATCGAGAACTCAAGGATCGCCAGCGCGCCCAACTGCTCCAACCGTTCCATGATCGGAATCACTTCGCTGCGTTTCACCATCGCC
>JBKCUI010000103.1:0-4268 GCA_046318495.1 Pirellula sp.
GACTTGTTTGCTGTTCGGGTTTCCCAAATCGACCCCCGACGATTTCGTGCACAACTACAGCGCTCTGCGCGTCGGTGGATGGTTGGAGAACGCTGCCGGGGAAACGCTGCAGTGCATTCGGCGCAAAGGCAATTCCAAGACCCTCCGCGATGGACACGATGAATCGGAGATTCCCGACGCGAAATGGCGCGCGATGATGCCTGAAATCACGCGCGAGCAGTTCGAGTCGATGTTCGGACTGACACACGAATCCCTTCGCAACGGCGGCGAGGAAATCGCCAAGGGGGGCGGCAAACTCGGCGAAACACTGTTCAGCAGCGCCTCGGGATTGGTCGGCTTGCGAGACAAGCAAACGGAACTCGATACGCGGATCGAAGACCTGTATCGCGCGCGGGGCAGATGCAAACTAAGAGATTCCTCCGATCGCTACAAAGAGCTTCGGGAGCAACAAAAGAGCGAAACGGTCAGCGTCGAGCAGTGGAATCGCAAGCAAGAAGAACTCAAGCAAAAGCGACATGACTTCGAGCACGCTCAGCAGCAATGGGACGCCACGCAGCGCAATATCAAGCGATGGCAACGCATCCAATCTGCCTTGGGAATCGCCAGGCGATTGCAACTTCAGCGAGACCGTTGGAAATCCCTCGCCTCGGCCGCCTTGGTCGAAGAAGATTTCGGCCAAAAGGCGATCGAACTGCAAAGCCAAGAACGCAACCTGCGTCAGCAATTGCTTCAAGATCAAAAGCAGTTGGATGCATGGCGCGAACAACAGTCCCAACTCGGTGCCGATGATCCGATCCTCGAACGTGCCAAGGCCATCGAAGGCTTGCTCAAGAAACTCGGGGAGTACGAAAAGGGACAAACCGATTTGCCCAAACTGCTCTCGGACCAGAAGCGTTCCGAAGACAGAGCCCGCGAAATCTTGCGAGCCATGGGCCGCCCCGAAGAGTTGGAAGAATCGGAACTGCAACGCTGGCGCATCCCAGACGAACAAGTCTCTCATATTCAAGCCTTAGCGTTGAAGTTCGGTGGTTTGGAACAACGGGTCAAAGACCGCAGCCACCAGCTTCGAAAATCGGAATCGAGCGCGGAACAAAAGGATGCACCGGAGTTGACGTTGCTGGACGACGGGAGTCGCGCGCGATTGCAACGGGCATTGCACGCGGCTCAGAACGGCGCGACCTTGGAAGCCGCGTGTCGCAACAAACGAACGCGATTCGAAACGGACTGCGCCGCTTGGCAGGAAAGCATGCAGCGCGCCTCCATGCCAGCCATCGAGATCGATGCATGGTGTGTTCGGCCATTGCCTTCTGCGGATGGATTGGTCGCGTTCGAACAGCGCTGGTCGGAGTTGGAGCAGCGCGACAACAGCCTTCGGGAAAAGCAATCCACGCACGATCACGAAGTGGGGCAGATGCAAGCCCAGCTCGAATCGCTGGCTGCTCAGGCCGATAT
This sequence comes from Pirellula sp., assembly GCA_046318495.1. Classification (GTDB taxonomy): domain Bacteria; phylum Planctomycetota; class Planctomycetia; order Pirellulales; family Pirellulaceae; genus JBKCUI01. Next base: position 1,453 of record JBKCUI010000103.1, read on the forward strand.
TCCGACGCGGGAGCAATGGCAACAGGCTATCGCGAGGCGCGATGCGTTGTGGCAGCAGTGGCGCCAGAGCGAGTCCTCGACGGAGATGCCTGAGGGGTCGAAAGACGCTTTGGAATCGGAGTTTGAACAATCCCTCCAAGAAGCCGATGCGATTGCAACGCGATTGATCGATTTTTCGGATCGGGTCGCCCGGGCACAAGAGCTGCGCAGCCAGCTACGGTTGTTGGAGTCGCAACGCGCCGTCCATGCTCGCCAGCGCGCGGAGCTCGAGCTGGCTCGCGATCGTTGGCATCGGGATTGGGCAGAGCATTGGAAGGGTCTGACCGACGCGCCGCAATCGGTTCCCGACATGCGAGCTTGGCTGAGCACCCTCGAGCAATGCCGCGCGAAAGCCATCCAATTGGTTCAGGAACGGCGAGACCTCCATAGCGAGGAATCGGCCATCGAATCCCATCGGCGATCACTGGTCGAAGCGCTGGATGCATCTGGGATGCACTCCGCAGCTTCCAGCGCGCTGGATGTCTTGATCGACGCCGCTCAGAAAGCACTCGAGGCGGATGATCAGCGGCGGCACGCGCGCGAGGCGGCGGCTCGCGAACGGCAAAAGCAACAGCAATCGCTTTTGAACGTCCGCGAAGAACTGGCCGATGCACAGCACGAACTTGAGGATTGGCGAGACCAGTGGTCGGCGGCGATGGCCTCGATCGGGTTGCCCAGCGATGCCGAGATCGAACAGGTGAAGCTTCGCTTGAAGAACGCTGGCGATCTGGCGATTGCACTGCGCGAAGCCGGCGCGTTGGGACGGCGCGTCGCAGGCATCCAGCAGGACGCGGCGGCATTGCGTGAACAAGCCCATGGATTGGCCCGCGAGCTTGGACTCGATCGCGAAGGGGAGCCGTTGGAGAACTTGATCCAGCGCATCGACCAGCGGTACCGCAGCGCAGTGCTCGAACAGCAGCAACGAAGTTCGCTGCGAGAACAAATCGAGAATCGAGAGCGCGAATTCGGGGAGCGAACCGGGGCCCTAGAAAAAATCGAGGCAGAACTGCAAGCCATGATCCAGCGCGTCGGTTGCGGCGAAGCTTCGGAGTTGTATGCAGCCTCGGAGCGTTCACGACAACGGCACCAATGCGAGGCGCAGATCGCAGACTTGGAGTCGCAATTGGTCGCTCACTCCGACGGAGTTTCTTTAGAGGCGTTTCTTGAGACGGTTCTGGAGCGGAGTGAGGACGATCTCCAGACCCAATTGGGAAGGCTCGAACACGAAGCCACTGAGTTGCAAAGCCAGTTGCTGGAAGCTTCGCAGATGAAGAAGGACTGCGAACGGGAGGTCGCGGCGTTGGATAGGAATGGAGTTGCGGCGGCGATCGCCAGCCAAGCGTCGGGGATCGCTTCGGAATTCGAAGAGCAATGGCGCGAATACGCGGTGTTGCGGTTGTGTTCGATCGCGCTCAAGCATGGCATCGATCGCTTTCGTGAACGCAATCAGAACCCGATCTTGGTGGAAGCCAGCCGCAGCTTTGCCCACATGACCGGCGGGGGCTTTACGCGGCTCAAGCTCGACAGCGAGGACGATCAGCAGATCCTCGTGGGCGTTCGCGACACCGAGGAGTTGGTCAAGGTCGAGCATATGAGCGATGGGACGCGCGATCAGCTTTACTTGGCACTGCGGTTAGCCGCGATCCGCGATTGGAACAGCAGGCACGAACCGATCCCGTTGGTGCTCGACGACATCTTGGTCCATTTCGATGATGCGCGCTCGATCGCGACCTTGGAACAGTTGGCAGCGATTTCCGACACGACGCAAGTCATCTTCTTCACTCACCATCAGCATCTAGCGGACTTGGCGGTGAAGACTTTAGCCTCCGACCGCGTCTTCGTGCATCGCTTGGATGCGTAATCTCGCGCTCATCGCTCCCCTCCCTCACACACTCATCGCTCCCCTCGCCCCGCCTGCTCCAGCGTCAGCGGCCCTCTTCCTCACACGAGCATCGCTCCCCTGGCCCCGCTTCGGGGAGAGGGGCTGGGGGTGATGGGTAGATCCTGCGTTCACCACTGTCAAAACAGCCCACCCACTTCCAGATAATCGTCGCTTCCTTACCTCCGATTCAGCAATCCGAACAGCACAATGCACCTAAGTTATTCCCGATCGGCCGCTCTGATTTGCATTTGCCATTGCACGTAGCACCAAGTACCGACCCAACGGCGGAGAGTCACCCATCCGGCGTATGGCGTCACGGCTTTGTTTGAAGCAACTGCGCCGTCCATGGGTTGCGGAACGCGCCGGTTGGGTCCACTCCATCGCACACTTGCCTGAATCGGTCGAAGGCTGGATAAGCACCTTGCAACTCCTCTGCTGACAGCGGGCAGAGCTTTCCCCAATGCGGTCGGGCGCCGAACTGTTGCATCATGGCCTTTGCCAAACAACTTGCGAACGCTTCAAATCGACGGCGACGCTCGCCTCGATCGTAGTTGGTCAACGTGATCGCATACCAAGCATCGTCACACATGGTCGAACCATTGTACGACGGATGGCTCGCCTCCCCAGCGTTGCCTTGGGCATTGCTGGACATGGAGATCAGCGTGTCGTCTGGGAGTACTTTTCGAATGCAAATCGGATAATGGTGGCAATAGCGAATCGACTTCCCATCGCCATCTTGAAAGGGGAGGGTTGCCGATGGTGGCGATGGGGCGTCGTCACTTCGTTCCGTTTTCGAGTCTCCGGCGGCTTCCAGTGCCTTTCTCAGATAAGCCATCGCTGGTGGCAATTGATGGCGTTGGACGAAGAGTTCCAGTTCGATGTGTCGGAACATCTC
>JBKCUI010000104.1:0-10585 GCA_046318495.1 Pirellula sp.
CCCTTACCGCGAGACCGGAGGCCTTACGGCCTACCGCTAGGACTTCAGGTACTGCGCCGCTTGTCGCAACACCGCTTGCTTCGCCCCGCGCACGCACTGCGGGATGCCCACTCCATCGTATGCGTTGCCGATGAGTTCCAATCCCGGGACTGCACTCGCCAACCCTCGAATCGTGCGAACACGATCTACATGACCCACCAAATACTGCGGCATGGCCCGTTCCCAATGCACCATGTGCTCATAGGCCGGTGAAGTTGCCGGTCCAAACAGCGCTTGCACTTCACGCCTCGCCATCCCCATCAACTCCGCATCGCTTCGCTCAAGCAACTCCGGTCGCACCGCACCACCCATAAACACGCGCATCAATACTCGGTCCGGCGGGCAGCGCCCGGAATACTTTTCACTCGACAGGCTGATGGCCAAACAATCGCGACGCTCAATCGTCGGTGCGATCGATCCAAAGCAAAAAGCATCGGGCCGAATCTCGCTGCGCTTCACGTCGAGGACGGCGATGGCCGACGATGCATACGGAATGGATCGCAGTTCCGATGCCAACGCCGTTTGCTCTGCTGGCAACAACTCTGCCGACGCATAAGCAGGCAATGCCAAGATCACCACATCGTAGTCCTCGGGAACACGCGACTGTCCTTGGGCATCGCGCAGCGTCAATCGCCATCGACCGGCGCTGCTCGCATCTTCGCGTTGATCGGAGTGCAATGCCTCAATGCGCCGCAGTTGCGTTACGGCCGTGTTTAAGTGCAATCGATGGCCAAGCGGTTCCGCAAGCTTGTTCAGCCACCATGTCATACCGAGCTTCGGTGCAACAAATTGATCGTAACGCGCGCCGCTGGCTTGCCGAGCCGACTGTTGATCGGACGATGGCTGGCTCCGTTTGGCCCACGCGGCTCGGATCAGCCCGCCGTGCTCTTGCTCCATCTTGATGAACTGCGGCATGGCGGCTTGCATGCTCAGCGTTTCTGCTTTGGCGGTAAAGATCCCGCCGACGATCGGTTCCACCAACCGCTCAAAGCACTCGCGGCCCAACCGTCGCACCGCGAACGACTCCACGCTTTCATCGCCGGTATCGCGACGGGGTGGGATCCAGTACTCTCGAAGCACGCGCAATCGCCCCGACCAACTCAAGATCGGTGTCGCCAAGATCGCGCCCATCCGCGTCGGCTGCATCAGCGAGAAACCGTTCGGGATAGCATGCAACCGGCCATTGCGCACCACCCGAGCGATCCTGTAATCGCGATTGGGGGTGATGAACTCCGATTCGAGGCCCATTTCGCGGACCAACTGCCAAGCATCGGGCATCAGCGTTGCAAAGTTGTCCGCGCCGCACTCGATTGGATGCGGCGTGTCCAACGTCTGGATCACTCCGCCAACGCGGTCGCTCGCTTCGTACACATCGAGGTGGGCATCGGGAAACTCCCGGCGCGCATACCACGCACACGACAGCCCACTGATGCCTGCACCGACGATTGCGATCCGGACCATAGGCTGCGAGTTCTAGCGATTGTTGCGGAATCGACCTGTTGCGTGCTGCTGCGTAGGGATCAACCGACGGTCGAAGTCGCCAACGACGAACCGAGCGTGGTGCCCGGTGCTGGCAGCGAACTGTGGCCGCGCAAGTAGCAGTCGATGGCTCGGGCTGCGCCGCGCCCTTCGTTGATCGCCCATACGACCAGCGATTGACCTCGCCTGCAGTCGCCGGCTGCAAAGACGCCGGGCAAGCTCGTCTCGAACTTGCCATGCTCGGCTTTGTAGTTCGAACGCGGATCGTTTTCGATGCCCAGTAGTTCCGAAACATAGTGCTCGGGCCCGAGGAAACCCATGGCCAATAGCACCAGGTCGGCTCCGACGATCTCTTCGCTCCCTGGGACCTCGGTCATGTTCATCTTGCCGTTCTCGAACTTCCACGCCACGCGGACGGTTTTGATTCCGGTCACGTTTCCGTGGCCATCGTCGATGAACTCTTTGCTGAGGATGTTGTAGGTGCGAGGATCGGAACCGAACTTCGTTTCGGCTTCTTCGTGACCGTAGTCGGTCCGGAAGATGCGAGGCCATTGCGGCCAAGGATTGTCCGAGGCGCGGTCCTCTGGTGGGCGGTCGAGCAGTTCAAAGTTGACCAACTTCGAGCAGCCATGTCGCAAGCTCGTACCGATGCAGTCGCAGCCGGTATCGCCACCGCCGATGACCACGACGCGCTTGCCCTTGGCCGAGATGAACTTGCCATCTTGCAATTGGCTGTTGAGCAAGCTCGCGGTGTTGGCAGTCAAGAACTCCATCGCAAAATGGATCCCCTTGAGTTGCCGACCTGGGATCGGAAGATCGCGAGGCTTGGTCGCGCCAGTGGCGAGCAAGATCGCGTCGTTGTCCGAGCGGAGTTTGCGGGGATCAACGTTGCGGCCCACATCGGCCTTGGTGATGAACTTGACCCCTTCTGCCGCCATCAGATCGAGGCGTCGTTGAACGACCCCCTTGTCGAGCTTCATGTTGGGGATGCCGTAGGTAAGCAACCCACCGATGCGATCGGCGCGTTCGTACACGGTCACGTGGTGGCCGACTTTGTTGAGTTGATCGGCGGCCGATAATCCGGCTGGTCCGCTACCGATGATGGCCACGCGTTTGCCCGAGCGGGTGGCGGGTGGTTCGGCTCGAACCCATCCTTCTTTGAACCCGCGATCGATGATTTCGCATTCGATGTTCTTGATGGTGACCGGTGGGTTGGTGATCCCCAGGACGCACGAACCCTCGCACGGGGCCGGGCAGACTCGACCGGTGAACTCGGGGAAGTTGTTGGTCTTGTGCAACCGATCGAGGGCCTCGCGCCATCGGCCGGTGTAGACCAGATCGTTCCACTCGGGGATGAGGTTTTGGATCGGGCAACCGGTGGCGGATTGGCAGAACGGGACCCCGCAGTCCATGCACCGCGCGGCTTGCGTGCGCAAATGCTCGTCGGCCGGATCGGTGTAGATCTCGCGGTAGTCTTCGAGGCGAACGACCGGCAAACGCCACTCTACTTTCTTGCGTTCGTACTCTTTGAATCCTGTTGGCTTGCCCATGGAAATCCTGATTGCTTCGATCGAATGGAGGGTTCGAGTTGGGGAAGTGTTTGATGGCACGGAGAGTCTCCCCCAGCGATCCTTTGCGATCGTTGGGGGACTCGGGAAGATCAATCCGCTAGATCGTTACGATTTGGCCAGCGCCGGTGCGGTGGCAGGTTTTGACTTTTGCTCAAGCAGCACGCGCTTGTAATCGGTCGGCATGACGCGGACGAACTGGTTCACGCTGCGCGACCAATCCGCCAGCAGTCCCTTGGCGACGGTCGAGCCGGTCAACTCGGCATGCTGACGCACCATGCGATGCACCAGTTCGATATCGTCGGGTTCGCTGAGGAGCTCTAGTTCAACGGTGCCGAGGTTCGTGCGAATGCGAAGTTCGTCGATGTCGTCGAGCACATACGCGACGCCTCCGCTCATGCCGGCTGCGAAGTTCCGGCCGGTCTTGCCCAGGATCACCACCCGGCCGCCGGTCATGTACTCGCAACCGTGATCGCCGACCCCTTCGATGACCGCATGGCATCCCGAGTTGCGAACGGCGAAACGCTCGGCGGCGCGTCCTCGCACGAACAGCTCGCCCATCGTCGACCCATACAAGCAGACGTTACCGATGATAATGTTGTCTTCGGCTTTGAAGGTCGAACGTCGATCGGGATAGATGATGATTCGGCCGCCGGAGAGACCTTTACCGACATAGTCGTTGGCATCCCCTTCCAATTCGAGGGTCACGCCGTGCGCCAGGAACGCGCCAAAGCTCTGGCCGGCCGAGCCTTGGAATCGGATATGGATGGTGTCGGTCGGCAATCCCGATTGCCCATGCTTCTTCGCGATGTGATGGCTGAGGATGGTGCCGACCGTACGATTGGTGTTGATGATCGGCAACTCGAACGCGATCTTTTTGCCTGTCTCGATGGTCTCTAGGCATCGAGGCAAGATCTTTTGCATGTCGAGCGAGAGTTCGAGTTCGTGGTCCTGCGGAATCGCGCAGTGCATGACCGTGTCGGGCGTTGGGCCTTTGGCGGGCCGCAAGATCGGAGTCAGGTCCAATCCATCGGCTTTCCAGTGCGAGATAGCTTTGTCGACCTTGAGGCAGTCGGTGCGTCCGACCATTTCATCGATGGTGCTAAAGCCCAACGATGCCATGATCTGGCGCGCATCCTCGGCGACCATGAACAGATAGTTCACGACATGCTCGGGCTTGCCCGCGAATTTGGCTCGCAGCTCAGGGTCTTGGGTCGCGATACCGACCGGGCAAGTGTTCAAATGGCACTTGCGCATCATGATGCACCCGAGGGTGATGAGCGGTGCGGTCGCAAACCCGAACTCTTCGGCTCCGAGCATGGCGGCGATGACGACATCGCGACCGGTCTTGAGGCCACCGTCGGTTTGCAGCGTGACGCGGCTGCGCAGGTTGTTGAGCACGAGCGTTTGGTGGGCTTCGGCAATCCCCAATTCCCATGGCAGTCCCGCGTGCTTGATGCTGGTCAGCGGGCTGGCACCGGTGCCACCGGTATCGCCGCTGATCAAGATGTGATCGGCGTGGGCTTTGGCCACACCCGAGGCCACCACGCCAACGCCGACTTCACTGACGAGCTTGACGCTGACGCGAGCGGAGGGGTTGCTGTTCTTGAGATCGTGGATGAGCTGCGCCAGATCCTCGATCGAATAGATCTCGTGGTGAGGTGGTGGGCTGATCAATCCGACGCCGGGGGTGCTGTAGCGAATGCGGGCGATGTAGTTATCGACCTTGCGGCCAGGCAATTCGCCTCCTTCACCGGGCTTGGCACCCTGCGAGATCTTGATCTGCAGTTCATCGGCGTTGGCCAAGTATTCAATGGTCACGCCGAATCGACCGGAGGCCACTTGCTTGATGGCGGAGCGTTTGCTGTCACCGTTGGGGAGCGGCTTGAAGCGGACGGGGTCTTCGCCCCCTTCGCCCGTGTTGCTCTTGCCACCCAATCGGTTCATGGCGATGGCCAGTGTTTCGTGGGCTTCGGAGCTGATCGAGCCGAGGCTCATGGCCCCGGTGCAAAATCGCTTGACGATTTCGGCAGCCGGTTGCACCTTCTCGATAGCGATCGGATCGCGGGCCGATTGGAATTCGAACAGGCCTCGCAGCGCGTACCGCATCTTGGCATCGTGGTTGATGTGATCGGCAAAGCGGCGGTAGGCGTTCTTGTCCCCTTTCCGCGCGGCGACTTGAATGTCGGCGATGGCGGCGGGATCCCAACCATGGCGTTCCCCTTCGGCTCGCCAATGGAACTCGCCGACGTTGGGCAACATCGACCACGCATCGGCGCGATTGATCGGGAAACCGAGAGCGTGGCGTCGCAGCGTTTCTTCGGCCAAGATGTCAAAGCTACACCCTTGGATGCGGCTGTTGGTTCCTTTGAAGCAGCGTTCGATGACTTCGTCTTTGAGTCCGAGGGCTTCGAAGATCTGCGCGCCTTTGTAGCTGGCCAGCGTGCTGATGCCCATCTTGGCCATGACCTTGAGCATCCCCTTGGCAACGGCTTTGCGATAGAGCGAGACGATCTTTTCGTCATCGGTCTCTTCGAGCATGCGATCGCGCGAGGCTTGCCACAAAGCTTCGAACGCCAAGTACGGGTTGATCGCATCGGCCCCGTAGCCGATGTGCAAACAGTGATGGTGGACTTCGCGGGCTTCGCCGGTCTCGACCACGATGCCGATGGCGGTTCGTTTGGCTTCTTTGACCAAATGCTGGTGCACCGCACCGCATGCCAGCAAGCTGCTGATGGCGACGCGGTTGACGGAGATCTTGCGATCCGACAGCACGATCATCGTGTATCCCTCTTCGATGGCGCGGAGGGCTTCCTGGCAGATCCGATCGAGGGTTTCGACGAGTCCCGCTTTGCCGCGGTTGCGATCGAAGGTGATGTCGATCGTCTTGGTCTTCCAACCGAGATCGGACATGTGTTTGATCGCTTCCAATTCCTCGGTGGTGAGGATGGGATGCTGGATCATCAAGCGATGGCAGTGCTCGGGAGTGACCGACAAGAGGTTCTTTTCAGGCCCGACGTAGCATTCGAGCGACATGATGACTTCTTCGCGGATCGAGTCGATGGCCGGGTTGGTCACCTGTGCGAAGAGCTGTTTGAAATAATCGTAGATCAGTCGGGGTTGATCGCTGAGGCACGCGATGGCCGAGTCGTTCCCCATCGAGCCGATCGGGTCGACTTGGGTTTGGATCATCGGGACCAGCATGAAGTGCATCGTCTCGATGGTGTAGCCGAAGGCTTGCATGCGAGGGAGCAACGTGGAGGGGTTGAAGCCGTGCCACTCGGGGGCTTTGGGAAGATCGTCCAGCGCGATGCGGCCTTCTTTCAGCCATTGCTGGTAGGGGCGTTTGGCGGCGAAGGTTTGCTTGAGCTCTTCGTCGGGGATCAATCGCCCTTCTTCGAAATCGATCAAGAACATCCGGCCGGGCTGGAGGCGACCTTTCTCCTTGACGATGGCCGGATCGACCGGCAGCACACCGACTTCGCTGGCCATGATGACCCGATCGTCGGTGGTTAAGTAATAGCGGCTGGGGCGAAGGCCGTTGCGGTCGAGCGTGGCGCCGATGTATTGACCGTCGGTGAAGACGATCGATGCGGGGCCGTCCCACGGTTCCATCATGCAGCTAAAGTACTCGTAGAACGCCCGCTTTTCCTGCGACATCGTTTGGTGCTTTTGCCAAGCTTCCGGCACCATCATCATGATGGCTTCTTGCAACGTGCGGCCGGTCATCAGCAGGAACTCGAGGACGTTGTCGAAGTTACCCGAGTCCGAGCACATCGGTTCGATAACCGGGAAGAGCTTTTCGAGTTCGGGACCGAACAGTTCGCTTGCGGCCATCCCTTCGCGAGCGTGCATCCAATTGATGTTGCCACGCAGCGTATTGATCTCGCCGTTGTGGCTCATGAAGCGGAGCGGTTGAGCGCGGTCCCAGCTCGGGAACGTGTTGGTCGAGAATCGGGAGTGGACCATGGCCAAGTGCGTTTCGAAGTCGGGATCGGACAGATCCGGATAATACGGAACGACTTGGGCGGGAGTGAGCATCCCCTTGTAGATCAACGTCTTGGTCGATAGAGAGCAGACGTAGAACAGCGAGGCTTGTTTGAGGTCCGAGTGGGTGCGGAGATTGTGGCTGGCTTGTTTGCGGATCAAGTACAGTTTGCGTTCGAAGGCTTCGGGTGTGAGTCCTTCGGCGGCTTGAATGAAGACTTGTTCGATGACAGGTTCGGCCAGTCGCGCGGTCGGTCCGATGTCGGCGATATCGGGGCGTTGGGGGACAGGTCGCCAGCCCAGTAGGGTTTGGCCTTCGGCGGCGATGATGTGGTTGAGTTCGCGACGGCAGAAGTCCCGTTCGGCGCGGTCCTTGGGAAAGAACACATTGCCGACCGAGTATGCGCCCGAAGCGGGCAGATCGAGATTGAGCTCGCTCTTGGCGACGCGGCGCAGGAAGGCATCGGGCATGCCGACGAGTATACCAGCTCCGTCCCCAGTGTTTTCCTCACAACCGCACGCACCTCGGTGGTCCATGTTGCGGAGGATCGTATCGGCATCCGCCACGATTTGATGGCTAGCGCGGCCTTTGATGTGTGCGACAAAGCCGACGCCGCAAGAGTCCTTTTCGAGAGCTGGGTCGTAGAGGCCTTGCTTGGATGGAAATCCGAACGGTGCATTCATGGGGTCGAGTTCTCTTAATGGGTTCGACGAGTGTGTGGTGGGGGGCAAGGTTTGGCCGCATCGCGCCGGAGAGAGTTCCATCCGTGGTTCGCAAGCTGACCGAATCGAGGAGCTTATCCGAGAACCATGGGCCTTTTGGGCCGTCGCACTGCCGCGTGTGGGGGGGCGGTGCGATGGACACGGTTCACGGATGAGCTCTAAGTCAACAACGAAGCGCTGTTCGCTTCGGCGGTCTCCAAGGAGACTGGTTCGGCGTAGACAGAGCTCGCCGCATCATGGGAGGGCTGCGTTTCGACGGCGCGAACCGAGTCCCCTTGCCAGACCTTGTGGTCCATGATGAGTTCCATGAAGCTGCGGGCTGCTCGCGTCAACGAGACATCGCGACGCTGGATGATGCCCAGAGGTCGGGTGAGTTCGAGCCCTTCGCAATCGAGCATCTTGAGCGAGCCAGCGGCGAGTTCGTTTTGAACGGTGAGTTTGGGGATGATCGCGACTCCGCTGTTGACGATGGCAGCGTGTTTGACCGAGTCGATGTTGTCGAGTTCGACCACGATCCGCATGGTGATCCCGAGGCTGCGGAGTTGCTTGTCGATCTCTTGGCGGATGCGCAAGTTACTCGCGAAGGCGACGAGTCCGACTTGCGATAGATCGGAGGGGCGGATGCGATGGTCGAGAGACGAAAGTCGATGGCGTGGGGAAGCGACCAAGACCATCGGTTCATCGCGCCATTTGGTGGCTTGCACCGAGTGGGTGTTTTCGGGGTAGCTGACCATGCCGAAGTCGACGGTGCCTTGTTCGACCATACGGTAGACTTCGTGCGGATGAGCCAGTTGGTAGTTCAAGTTGGCCGAGGGGCACTTGCGTGCGAATTCTTCTTGGAGCGATGGGAGGTAAGAGAGTCCCATCGAGTAGATGGATGCGACGACGATGTGTCCGGTGACACCGACGGACGCGTTGTTGCCGAGGCGGACTTCGTCGACGAGGGAATCGAATTGGCGGAGGATGCCCGAGAGGCCGTCGAAGAACTTTTGTCCTTCGGCGGTGAGGATGAAGGGGCGTTTGGTGCGATCGATGAGTTTGACGCGGAGGAATTCTTCGAGGTGTTGGACGCTCTGGCTGGCGGCGCTTTGCGTCATGCCATGCTCGACGGCTGCGTGCGAAAAGCTTCGCTTGCGAACGACGTCGTAGAACACTTTTAGCGATCGGATATGAACCGCTTGACTCGCTGCCTTTTTATTAGACTCGCTAATTTTATCGCTCCTGTATTACGCGTGTCGATACGAAAATACTGGATGGGTAGCGTGTCGTCAAGCGACAGAAGAGGTTGCCATGTTGGCGGGATGTGCATATGACGTGCGGAAAATGCAGCAGAATGCCGCTTTGGGCGAGATCTATGGCGTTGTGGGGCGATAAGGGCGTTCAATGCGGCTTCTGGCTATTCGGATTTTTGATGAAAACCGCAGAAAATTAACTTGCCTAAACTTGCGAGTGTCATATCCGGGATGGCCGGGGACGCGTTTGGAACGGCGCGAGAATGGTGTGGGAGGCCCTTCAAAGGATTCGACAAAGGCTCTAGAATGGCTTTTATTGGTCGAGTTCGGAAGGACGCATTGTTCTTTTGGAGCTTGCATCATGCGTCCGTGGCGCAATTGGATAGCGCATCGGTCTTCGGAACCGAGGGTTGAAGGTTCGAATCCTTCCGGGCGTACTCGTCTCATCCTGCGAACTTTAGGCTACCCGCCAGTTCGCGGATTGAGAGGTTTGGCGCGAGTGTAACAACAGTCACTGGAAGCGAGTCGGCTGGTGATTTGTTGCATCGTTGTTGCGACGGGCGTTTCCTGCGGGTGAACAACGATCTTGGGCTGTGTTTCCGAATCTGGCTCGGCGACCGCGTCTGTGGCGATCGTCGGGCGTTCGGTGGCCTTTTCCACGCGCCGCTCCAGTTTGTCATAGAGAGAAGTGCGAACATCGTGTTGAGCATTGGCCCAGGTGCGATCAAAGTACTGGCCCCCGGCTTCCGCGAACTTGCCCACTGATTCGACTCGTTGCCAAACCTCCTCGGCCTCGAACCCGTTGCGAATCGCATAGCAACATAGGGCGAAGTCGGTTTCGGATCGTGTGCCTTCGCGAGCGATGGTACTGGCAGCGATGCATTCCGAAAGCTTGTCGGTCTTCGCTGCTGTTGACTTACGAATGGCTGGCAGCGGCATCGCATCGATGTTGCGTTGTCGCTTGGTAGTCGCACTCGGCTTATGGAAATTGCTGAAGGCATCGAGTGCGTAACTGCGGCTAGCATCGCATTCGATAAGCTCGGACAATACCGGCTGGCGACCGTTACGTTGGTCCTTGCGATTGTAAGTGCCAGGCACTCGCAGCAATCGCGTGAGATCGGTTGTATGGTCGCCACCGACGGCTTCCGCGATACCAGCAAGGATGTCTTGAATTTGAAGTGCGTTGGGACTGAGCTTGGTTAGGTGATGTCGCTGATCAAGATAGACGCGATCCTTACCCTCAAGCACATAGCGACGGGCTTTCTTTCGCGACTCGCCACTTTGGATCGGTTCGATATGAACTGGAATTGACGGCCCAGCGTCATCGATTACAAGTGGTTGATCGAGTCGCCAATAGAGATGCACACCGTTGCCGCTGTTGACGACGGCCGTTGGATAAGGGAGCGCGGCCGATGCAGCTCGCGCGAGTGCGACCGAAACATCGCAATTGTCGATATCGGCCCACAAGCAGGGAACCGTTCGAATCTGCCATGCGAGATCAAAGCGGCCTTGGTCAGCGACGCGCGGACAGACGCCAAAGAATTGATTGGTGAATTC
>JBKCUI010000105.1:0-4219 GCA_046318495.1 Pirellula sp.
CTGCTGGGGCGTCGGCATTTGGGCCCAAATGGCCTCATCGCGACCATTGCTGGTTGCCGTGGCACTCGCCGCATCCGATGGGCCGGGCCGTTGCTCGGCATCCGCCACAACGCTCTTATCGCGAGCATTCGACGCAGCCAACTTCGGTGCATCTATTTGTTCTGCGCGGAGTTCCTGATTCGATGTGCTGAGTTGCACCGGAGTCAGCGCCACCGGAGCTTGGGCAACCGGGGGCATCTTCGGCCAACCGGAGCGTCCTTGGCAGCGATCGCAAATCTTGCAATCGCAAGCGGAGTTGTCGCCAAAGTACTCCAGGATGGTCCGCTGCCGACAGGATTTGCTGCGGGCATACGCCACCATCTGATCGAGCTTTTCGTAGTCGGCTTTTTTGCGAGCCGCCAGCGCCGCGTGATCGATTTTGAGTTCGTCGAAGGGGACGTCTTTTTTGCGAAAGTGGATCGCGCGACCGCGGAACGGAGGGACGTATTCGAAATCCTCCAATTTGGTCAATTCGCGCAAGTGACGGTTCATGGCGTCCCGGTCCATCTTGAGCTGTTCCATCATCCAGCGGGGATGGATGTATACGGGTTCGTCGCGTCGATCGCCGATGGCTTTTTCGACTGTACGCAACACGCCTCGTTTGACGTTGGCATCGCGCGGCAACAGATCGACGAAGGTGGGCAATCGGCTGGAGAGGCGGAACATCGCCAGTCCACCGGCGACTTCAAGACGCTCCATCACGCCGGTGCGGCTCAAGATCTGCAGCGAGGAGTTAACGGCTTCGGAGGTGGCCGATTGCGAAATGTTTTCGCGGATCTCATCCGACGTCAGTTCGATCGGGTCTTCGTCGCACGTCAATAAAAAGTCGTACACCGACCGCAGCACGTCGCGCGAGGGGTTGGCGTTCTCAATGAAGAACTCTTGGATGTAGCGGTCTTGAGGGCTGAACAGCAACACGCATTGCGACAGCAGCCCATCGCGTCCGGCGCGGCCGGCTTCTTGGTAATAGGCTTCCAACGTGCCGGGCATGTTGTAGTGGATAACATAGCGCAGATCGGGCTTGTCGATTCCCATCCCAAATGCATTGGTTGCGACGATCGCTTTGAGCTTGCCCGCCATGAATTGGTCTTGGACGAGCTTGCGCTGTTCGGGCAGTAGGCCAGCGTGATATGCCCCCACGGAGAGCTGGACTTCTTTGGCCAATTGATCGACCAAGGCTTCGCAGCGTTTACGCGTGGCGACATAGATGATGCCCGAGTCGGTGCGGCCTTGGAGGAATTCGTGCAGTTGGCGGTCTTTGTCCCGATCGCTCATGCAATGCGCGGAACCGAAGTAGAGATTGTCTCGGGCAAAGCCGGTGATGAAGGTTTCGGCCGAATCCAACTGGAGGCTGCGCAAGATATCCGCGCGGACGCGCGGGGTGGCCGTAGCGGTCAACGCGATCGTTTGGACATTGCCGAGGGCTTCGCGAAACCGGCCGAGCCGCTGGTAGTCGGGACGAAAATCGTGCCCCCACTCGCTGATGCAGTGGGCTTCGTCGATGGCCAGCAGTTGTATGGGTGTGGCGCGGATCGAGTCGAGGAAGCGCTGATTGCGCAGCCGCTCGGGGGCGACGTACAGCAGCGAGAACCGCCCGGCGGCAACCTGCTCGAGACGTTCGTTTTGTTCTTGGAGGGTGAGCGAGGAATTGATGAGGGTGGCTCGGATGCCGCGCTTCTGCAGGCCGTCGACTTGATCCTTCATCAAGGCGATGAGGGGAGAGACCACGATGGTCAAACCGGGGCGGACCAAACTGGGAAGTTGGTAGCAGAGGCTTTTGCCGCCGCCGGTCGGCATCACGCACAGGCAGTCGGCTCCGGCGATGATGTGCTCGATGACCTCGCGCTGCCCGCGACGAAAGCTCGACAACCCGAAGGTCGCCAGCGCGGTGGAGAGATCGAGTTCGGATCCGAAGACAGCCATGAAGGAGGGGACTTCCGTGCGAGGGCGACGTCAGGCAAGCCGCGATTGCGGCGCGATGCGGGCCAGTCCATCAAAATACGGGGATGCCGCGACGGTGACCAGCCCCGACGGGGGATCGGGGAGTGCAGCGCTTCGTCCTAGCGCTCCGTCCTAGCGGTTGGCCGTGAGGCCTCCGGTGTCGCGTTACGGGCCTCGATGACGATTTGCCACCGCCGTCACCGGACGGCTTACGCCGTACCGCTAAGAAGGACAGCGCGATGCGGGCGGGACGCCCGCGCTCCGTCCTAACCGCGCACCGAAATCACCCAACCGCGGCCCCCGGCACATCCCATCCCGCAGCTCCAGTTTCGCAAATCCTAAAATTTTGCCCGCTCGGGATCGTTTTGTCTGAAATTGCCAAAATCCAGATCCATAATTGCACTCAGAATCAGGACGACGAGTAGCGACGAGCTAAACTGCAGGGCTTACCATATCTGACGCGCCATCCTGATGTACTCCTTGATCCTCGGCTGAAGATGAATTCCCGAACCTTTGCCATCGCTATCGCTTTCAGCGCATGCACCTGTGCTAGTTGGGTGGATTATTCCGCTTGCGCTCAAGATCCGTTCGATGACCTCGGCAACGATCCAGCTCCGACTGCACCTCGGGGCCGAACGAACGCAGATGCATCCGACGGAGCATTTGACACCTCGGAACGCGATGCGGTCGTGCGTTCGCTGCGAGCCAATCCGCCGCGCTCCCCAGAGGAACTCGCACGCGCCATCCAGTGGATGACCCGGATCCAGCGCTGGGATGAAGCCGGCCGATGGTTGTCCGCGTTGGGCCAAACCAACCTCGATCCTCAGACAGCCCTGAATGTCTATCAACGCGCCGGTAGCAAGGCTTGGCTAGACATCGAAGGCAATGCCTCGGCGTTCGATGCGAACCAACTGGGAGTCGTCGCCAAGATCCGGGAACTCGCCGATCAAGCCATCCATTCGCCCGCAGCCCTCACCCAAAACATCCGCTTGCTCTACAGCGATTCGAAAACCGATCGCTTGGCAGGTTTCCAAGGGATCAAAGCGGCCGGATACTCTGGCATTGCCGCCATGGTCAACTCCGTCATCGCCGACGGCGGAGTCGCTCCCAATGCGTCGATGATTGAAGCCTTCTCGCTATTGGGACCAGCCGCCACGCGCGCATGGCAAGCTGCCATGAGCACGCTGCACGACGACGCGCGAGAACGCTTGATTCAATTGGTGGCGCGCGCGCCCCAACCGGACATGGGCGTGGAATTGCTGGCTGCCCTGCATGATCCCAAAGTAAGCGAAGCCACCAAGCGCATGGTTTCCCAAGCCTTGCTCGATCGCGATCAACCGGTCCCCAGCGACGAACAAGCCTACCGCTATGCACTCAAGCAAGTCGAGAAATCGATCGCCAACTACCGCGACTTGTTTGCCGTCAACGATCTTACCGAAGACGTCGCTTGGCGATTGCAAAACGATGGCCGAGTGGTGCAACCCATCCTGGCAACTTCCGCCGAACAACAACTCACCCGAGCCTCGCAAGCCGGCCTGGCAGCCCTCCGGTTATCGGCCCAGAGCGATATCGCATCCGCCAAAGCCGTCGCCGCCCATCTCGAACATCGCTCGCATCTGGGTGACCTCAATCTGGCAAGCAATGCCGAATTCCAAAAGCTGCTCCCCGAGTCGCTGCGAGACAGCCATGAGTTCGCAAGCTTGATCTGGGACGCAGCCGTCCAAGACAAACTGCCCGGGGCACAAGCCCTAGCCGTTTCCAACTTGAGCCGTTGGTCGGGCACGCTGCAACCGGTCCCGGTGCGCGATCGCTTGGTCGCCGCCACCCGTTCTGGCTATCCGTTTGTCCGATATCCGGCTGCGGAAGCCTTGATGAACTCCATCTTGTCAGCCCGCAACGGACTGGAAACCCCGCAAGCCACCGCCGATTCCCCTTCGATTGCTGACGATTCTCAGGGTGCTGCCGCTGGAACGCTGAGCCCCTCGGATCGCCCCGTCTCGACTTCGGTCCCCGTTGCACTGACCGATCGCCGGTTGGACAGCCGATTCGAAGGTCGCAGCCGCCTCGATGCGGTCGGGCGTGAAATGCAACAATTGCTGGCCGAACCGCTCGTGCTGATCGTCGGCGGCAGCGGTTCGTTGCGAGGGCACATGCACGGCTTGGTCGATCAACTCGGGTTCCGATTCATGGAAGCCGGTTCCGTTGCCGACGTCTTTGAAACCCTACGCGGTTCCGTCCC
>JBKCUI010000106.1:0-6703 GCA_046318495.1 Pirellula sp.
CACATGGAAGGGATGCGACGCGCTCGCCTTCGCAAGCGACACTACGCCCAAGGCACCCAGCACGACGCAAGCGAGCCCTTGCAGCATCGCTCGCCGAGCCCAAAACGAACTCGCCGAGCCATCGCAAATCGAATCCATCCCCACGGGCTTCGCAGAAGACGAGGTCGAAGGTCTAGACATCGACCTTCTCCTTCTTCTTGTCCATCTTACGCTTCTTTCTTTCCGCCTTCTTCTTCGCCTTCTCCTCGGCCTGGGCCTTCGCTTCGGCGTCGTCGGACTTCATCGCTGCCTCAGCAGCATCCTCGGCGGCTTTCGCCCTGGCTTTTTCCACGGCGGCCTTGGCTTCCGACTCCGCGGCTTTCGCCTTGGCAGCCTTTGCCTCCTCCATCACTTGCTCCATTTCAGCCTTGGCCTTTTCTACTGCAGCCTTAGCCTCCGATTCCGCCGCCTTGGCCTTGCCTTCTTCGGCGCGCCGGGCTCGACTCATCGGATTGTCCTCACCGCCACCGCCGCGGCGCTGTGCCTTGAACAATTGGAACTTGGAGGGTTCCAAGACCGGCGGGAAGTAGTTGTTGTCCCGATTGATGTCGGCCGTCTCGCGATAGGGATCCAGCTCGATCTTGGCAATCGTCTGCTCGGCGAGGATCAGCGTGTCGCAAGCGTTCGCATCGACGCGCCAAATCTCGGCGGTCAAGCGAACTTCTCTGGTGCTGCCATCTTCGAACGTCACCATCAAAATAATCGGCATGATCAATCCACCGACGTTTTTGAAGCTGACGCGATAGAAGCGATCGGTGGACTTCAGCATCTCTTTGTCTTTTTCCGTCAGCTCGCTCATGGCCTTATCGTAGGCTTGACGCTGCTCGTCGGTGACGGCGGCCGGATCGTACTCGTTGTAGAAATCCTTGAGCTCCGGATATTGATCCACTCGCTTGGGCAACGCTTTGTTGCGTTGCTGGGACAAAGTCAGATACCTGGCTTCCTTCTTCTCTTTCGCTTCGGCTGCGGCTTCGTCGGGGGTACGCTGATCGAGCAAAAAGACTTCGATCTTATCGAGCGCGATATCGCAATGGTCGGTGGTGTAGAACCAACCTCGCCAGAACCAATCCAAATCGCGTCCCGTCGCATCCTCCATCGTTCGGAAGAAATCGGCAGGCATCGGCCGCTTGAACTTCCATCGCCGTGCGTATTCCTTGAATGCAAAGTCAAACAGCTCGCGTCCGAGAACAGTCTCACGCAAGATATTGAGCGCCGTGGCCGGTTTGCTGTACGCGTTCGGCCCGAACTGCATGATCGAGTCGCTGTTGGTCATGATGGGGACTTGATTGGTGCTCTGCATGTAGGGCACGATGAACTCGGGGTCGCCCCGCTGCGACGGGTAGTTGTCCTCCCACTCCTGCTCGGACAGATACTGCAAGAACGTATTGAGTCCTTCGTCCATCCACGACCACTGCCGCTCGTCGCTGTTGACGATCATCGGGAAGTAATTGTGGCCGACTTCGTGAATGATCACGGTGATCAAACCATACTTGGTCGCCGAGGAGTAGGTTCCGTCTTCTTTCGGACGCGGGCCGTTGAAGCAGATCATCGGATACTCCATCCCGCCCACCGGTCCGTTGACGCTGATGGCGATCGGGTACGGATAATCAAACGTATAGCGGCTGTAGACATTGAGCGTGTGGATGATTGAATGTGTCGAGTACTTGCTCCACAGCGGCTCGCCTTCGTTGGGATAGAAACTCATCGCCATGACTTGGTTGTCGTTGACGTTGTGACCCTGCGCATCCCAAATGAACTTTCGGCTGGTAGCGAACGCGAAGTCGCGAACGTTCTCGGCTAGGAAGACCCACGTCTTGGTGTCGCCCGACTTCTCCTTTTGATTGTCCAATGCTTCTTCGGGAGTCACGATGAAGACAGGACGATCGGCCGTGCGGGCTTGTTCGAGCCGCTCGCGCTGCTCCACAGTGAGAACGTCTTCGGCGTTCTTCAGCTCCCCAGTCGCTGCCACGATATGGTCTGCGGGGGCGGTGATGCGGACCAGATAGTCGCCGAACTCTAGCGTGAACTCACCTTGGCCAAGGTATTGTTTGTGCTGCCAGCCCGTTACGTCGGTGTAAGCGGCCAAGCGAGGAAACCACTGCGCGATCTCGTAGATGTAATTGCCGTCCTTCTCAAAGAATTCGTACCCGGTGCGGCCCGGAAGCAGCTTGGCGTTGTTGATCTTGTACGACCAGCGGATCTGAAAGGAAAACTCTTCTCCGCTCAAAACCGGAGTCGGCAAATCGATCCGCATCATGGTGTCGACGGTGAAGACATCCAACGGACGGCCATTGCTATCGACCACCGCTTCGATCTTGCAGCTACCATCAAACGTCGTCCGCTCGCGGATCCCTTCCAGTTCGAAGGTCGAGATGCGGCCCGCCATCCCGCCTCGCATGCTGCGCGTTTTGTTGGCATCGCTGTCGGGGGCGAAGATGTTGGGATCCAGTTGCACCCACAAGTACCGCAGCGCGTGCGGCGATTGATTGCGATACCGAATCACTTCCGAGCCGTGAATCGACTGGTCTTCGTCGTTGAGCGTCACGTCGATGGTGTAATCGACGCGCTGTTGCCAGTAGTCCGGCCCCGGCTCGCCGGCCGCCGAGCGGTAGCTGTTGGGAGTCGGCAAGATCTCTTCGAGCTGCCGGAATTTGTCTTCCTGCCCAAGCTTGCGATTTGGAAAGGGTTGCGCGTGCGCGGTGTGCAGGTCGATTCCGCAGATCGCCCCCCAGCAAAACCATCCCAGTACCAAACTCCAGACTCGCAAATGCCTGTCCATGCTGACTCCTCAAAGTTGCTCGAAATTGCCTAGCCCGACATTCTAGCTTCTAGGCAAACGGTGCGGCCTATCGCGCAAGCAGGCCGCGCTCCTTTCCAGTTTGATTGCCGACGCTGGAAAGTCAAAACGCGGTCGGTGCCCCTCAAAGCTTGCCTATCCGGCGCGCACAACACAGCTTCGAAATGCTGGCGATTATTTTCGCCTGGATCGCTTGCAATGTTCTGATTTCGGCGAAGAGTTAGGTAACGGACTCGCAAGTGGCGGTAGCGCACCCGCCGGGACATCGACGCCTGGTGAATGTGGCTAAACGTCGTCACGCTTACAGGGTTATCGCCTACCCCACTTCGGCCGAGTCTGTTTTGCACCTGCATTCATCCCCAACACGGGTCGCGCGAGTCATCGTTGCGGCCCGTTTTGCTTTGGGGATCTCATCCCACCATCGATCAGCGAGACGCTCGCTTCGCCATGCGGCGCTGCCACTTGGGATACTCGACTTCCAAGAGTTTTCGCGGCGTATCGGTAAACCACGCGTACCCATTGCGTCGCTCGTCTCCGATGTCTTCCAGTCGCTCGCGCGGAATCCCATCGCGATCGACGAAAATCGGCTTCTGCAGATCTAACGAATAGAATCGCGCCCAGAGAGGCGGGGCTGCTGGATCGGACACCAGCCTGCGATCTTCTCCTGACTTCAATTCGGGAGCCTTGAATGTCTCAAGCCGAACTCCGGTGAGCTTGACCCGCTCGAACCAAGCCCCCGCCCCTTCGACCGCCGCCACCACTTCCTCGGACGGTTCCTCCACGCTCATCAGCAACCGAACGATCCCGACCGACTCGCCGCCGCTGAAACTGGCCAGTTCAAATGCCCGGGCCCCGCGCGGCTGAAAATCGATCTCATCGTGCTGCGCGCACCACACCGTGGGCTGGCCATCGACCCGGATCTGGCACTTCACAATGCATTCGATTCCGCGATGAAACGCCGCCCGGCACGCGCGACGTTGCTCTTCACTCACGAAGGCATACTGTTCTTGCTCGGCGACTTCGCGAACCAACAGCATCAAACGCACCATCGCGTTGTCGTTGAAGGTGATGTGCCGCGCGTAGCCTCGCCCGGGGGGATGAAACTGTGGCCAACCGCCGCTCGGATACTGTCCCGAAAGCACATACGCCAATCCGCGTTCGAACGCATCGCGATACTTGGGTTGCTGGCTGGCGTTGTAGATGCGGGCCAACAGTCGCAGTTCATCCGTCGTCGCGCCGTTGTCGTACGTCGGCTTGAGATCCTTGAGCTTGCCCTCATAAGCCCGATCGCACGTCGATTGGTTCTTTGGCCAGCCTCCCGATTCCGATTGGTACGACAGGATGTTGTCGCCGATCGTCAGGGCTTCCGGGCTGGCATACCATGCCTCAGGCTGTTTGAGGTAGTCCTTGGCTCGCTTGGCATGCGCGCTCCCACAGGCTCCCGCCATCCACCCGACCACTAGAAGACACAGCAGCAAGCCACGCATCGCTCGAACCGTCTCGCATCGATCGCCTAGCAAACGCTGATTAACTCTCACCATCGCAGCCTGCCTTACTCAATGAATGTTCACTGGCGATACTGCGAGCGCGATCAAGCCAAGATGTCGGTCGCGACTTTGCCCGCCACGTCGGTTAACCGGAAATCGCGCCCTGCATACCGATACGTCAATCGCTCATGGTCGATTCCGAGCAAATGCAGGATGGTGGCATGCAGATCGTGAATGTGCATCTTGTTTTCGGCAGCATAGTAACCGTAATCATCGGTGGCGCCGTAGGCATACCCACTTTTGACTCCACCACCAGCCATCCACATGCAAAAACCGTGCGGGTTGTGGTCGCGGCCATTCCCTTGCGATGTCGGCGTGCGTCCGAACTCGCCCCCCCACAACACCAACGTATCCTGCAACAACCCTCGCTGTTCCAAATCGGCCAGTAAACCGGCGATCGGCAGATCGACTTCGGCTGCGTTCTTGGTGTGCCCTTGGTACAAATCGCTGTGCTGATCCCATTGCACTTCGCTGTCGCTGTGCGTTACTTGGACAAAGCGCACGCCGCGTTCTAAAAACCGGCGAGCCATCAAGCATTGCCGTCCAAAGTTTTCCGTCATCGGATCGTCGATCCCATACATCCGCAACGTCGCTGCCGATTCCTGCCCGAGATCCTGGATCTCCGGCATGGTGGATTGCATGCGGTACGCCAGTTCGAACGCCCCCAATCGACCTTCGATGGCCGCCGCTTCGGGATGCGTCTGTTCGTAGTGTGCGTTCATGCGTTCGAGCGCATCGAGTTGCCGCCGCTGCAGTCGAAGGTCGATCTTGGGATTAACAATATGTTGCACCGAAGACTGCGCGACGCTTTGGCTGGCGTTGCCGATGGGGGTCCCTTGGCAATAGGTTGGCAAGAAGGCTGCTCCCCAGTTGTTTACCCCACCGTGCGCGAGCGTGGGGCAGATGGTCACAAAGGCGGGTAGATCCTGATTCTCGGTTCCCAATCCATAAGTGACCCACGCCCCCATGCTGGGGCGAACGAATTGATCGCTGCCGGTGTGCATCTTGAGCAGCGCACCGCCATGCGCAGGATTGCTGCCATGCAGCGATCGCAACACGCATAGCTTGTCGGCATGCTTGGCGACATTCGGGAACAGTTCGCTGATCGGCAACCCGCTTTGTCCGTGTTGCGAGAATCGCCATGGGGACTTGAGCAGATTCCCTTGTTTGGCAAACACCACGCGCGGCAGCTCAAACGGAGGTGGCTTGCCATCGTCGCGGGTCAACAGAGGCTTGGGATCGAACGTATCGACGTGCGACGGTCCTCCCTTCATGAACAAAAACACAATCCGTTTGGCTCGGGCCGCAAAGTGTGGCAGCTTCGCCGCCAACGGATTGCTGGAATGCTCCTCTGGAAACGATGCAGCCACCGTTCTTTGCATCATGGCTTGCACGGCCAAGTAGCCGAATCCGAGCGCTGAGTGTCTCAACCACTGGCGCCGCGCAGTCAGCGTCCCCCGGGCAACGGAGGATGCATGCAAGTTCGATGAGGATGGATTTGCAGTCGACACGGTTACCTCACATCGAAGAATTCGTTGCTGATCAGCAGATTCTGCGCCAACAAAGTCAGAGCCAAACGCGGCTGCGCGGCCAGCGCCGGATCGGTCGCGTTCAAGAACGCCAGCCACTGCTCTTTCTCTCGATCGGTGGGCGCGCGCTGCAGGGCTTGCTGGTATAGCCAATCGATGCGAGCCTCGGGGGCGCTCGCCTGCGATTCCGATTCGCTCGCCAATCGCTCGGCCGATTCGAGGACCCAGTCCGCGTTCATCAAGAGCAATGACTGGGGCGCTACCGTCGTCGCTTGCCGATCCCCGACAGGCATGGTGGGATCGGGGAAATCGAATTGTTCCAACAGCGTGAACAGGTGATTGCGAATGATGGGCAAGTACATCGTCCTGCGCGAACTGTCGTATCGCGTATGGTCGATGGAGGTATGGTCGAACACGAACTGTCGATTGCGCAGCGGTACCGACTTGCCCCCCATCCGCAAATCCAGCCGACCGGCGACTTGAAACATGCAATCGCGAATCTGCTCGGCGCTGAGCCGCTGCGATCGAAACCGCCACAAACTACGATTCTCGGGATCGAGGATCAGGGCAGCGCTGGCGTTGGGATGGTAGGTGCTCATCTGGTAGACGCTCGAGCTGAGGATCAATCGATGCAACTCCTTGACCGACCACCCCGACTCCATGAACCATCGCGCCAAATGATCGAGCAACTCGGGATGCGACGGAGGCTCACCCAACACTCCAAAGTTCTCTGTCGTCGCGACCAACCCGCGTCCAAAGTGCCACCGCCAAATGCGATTGACGGCCACTCG
>JBKCUI010000107.1:0-7646 GCA_046318495.1 Pirellula sp.
CCTCGGGATTGTTCGGCGAAAACTTGACTTCGATGCGCGTTGCCAACTCGCGTTGGGCTTCGGGCGAGAGCTGTGCATAGTAGGTTTTGCTGTCCCCGATCCCGTACAGGATCTTGGTCTTGGCAAGCAACGGCTTCAGCAAATCAGCGTTCAAATAGTTCGAGAACGGCTCGATGGTGTCTTGCGTTCGAAAGAAATGCTCGAGATACGACTCCACCAAGGGAAGGTCGTTTCCAATGGTGCGGACCAGCGTTTCCGGGGGATAGCTGGCGTTGAAGTCGACGTGCAGTTTGCCTTGGCAGCGATCTCGAAAAGCATCCGAAATCCACGGCCGAGCGCTGGGCAATTGCAGGTAGCGCAGGAATCGTTCGCGGTCAAAGATACCTTGGCCGGCATCCAGCTTGAGCCGCTGATACAACACCGATGCGACCAAGCTCGTGTGCGACTCGGGCAGCGTCAGCACGAACTTCTCCACTTCTTCGAGATGCTTGCGTCGCGTTGCGATGTCTTGCATGGACTCATCGTCGGAAACGCGCATACGGCGCAGCATTTCGTTCACGAAGTTGCCGCTTTGAAGCAATGCAGGAAGCGTGGCCTGCAATTCCTTTAATTGCGCGAGGGTCAGTTCGCGGTGCACGCGTGCCCAGCCAAAGCCCTGTGAGTCCTTCAATGCTAATTCTTCTGCCAAGCGATCGACGATACCCGGCACATCGGCGTGGTCGATGCGGCTGATCCACGTCCTCAAATCGTTGGTGTTTCCGATGAGCGGTAAAACGTGAGGCAGCAGCCGATCCTCGATGACTCCGAGATGACCCGGCTGCCGAAGCAGAGACTTGATGGCGGCGTTCCAATCGATGAGCGCGGGATCAAGTTTATTGGCCAGCTCGGCCGCTTCGTCCTTTTGCGGCGCTGGATGCGATGTTTGAATGCCGAACTCGCGCGCCAGATACTCGGCGGTCGCGGCGGGATTCTTGGAATGCTCGAGCAGGACTTGGCGAGTCAGCATCCGCTTGGCTCCACCGGTCATGCCAAACCGCTGAATCCAAGTATCCACGAACCCGCGAGCATCGGTTACGCGCGCTTCGTTTTGCGCATGGAGCGCATGATAGAAAAAAAACTCTTCGGTCCCCGGGATCAACTCTGCCAAGAGCCCTCCCCGATCGGCCGATACAGCGAAACGCTCTGCGAAGTTGGACGTCTGTCCGAAAACTGCGGGGACCAGCCCACCGCTACAACTCAACCACAATGAGAATGCCGCCATGATCCAACCTGGCCCCCGATTGTTTTCACGCCGTTTACGTTGACGCCGATTCCATTTCACCCACGACAACGGCCCCTCAGTCACTTGGGAAAGGGGGGAAATCAGAGAAGAGGACATCGTTAGCTCCGCAAGGAAATGAGGAAAAGGACGATCCGCATCGAACTCGAGTCTGTGGCAAACGCGATAGGCCCCAAAACCGAGCACGAAAAGACGTCGGCCCATGCATAGACGGATGACTCGAGAACGAGTTCCCAAAACGCAAACAAGGTCGATGCTGCTGCGAAATCGCACTTCCCATGATGGATGCTGGAGAGCCCAGAATCCAACGGTTCCTTTTGAAAATCCGACTCAGGGCAGATCCTCGACCGGAGAAAGATTGCCCCTAAACACTCGGACTAGCGCTTGCCGCCATCCAAGCTCTCGGGCGGTTCATGGCCGTCCCCGACTGGCTCGGAGTCTTCGAATTCGGCTTCGTCGATCTCTTCGGCGCCCTCCAACTCGACGTCTCCCCACTCATTTTCGTCGTAGTACTCGGCCCCTTCTTCTTCATCGAAGGGCCCTTCCCAGGGTCCGCCATCAGCTGCCTTGGCAGACTTCGACGGTCGGTCGTTTTGGATCTCGTCGCGCTCGTCATCCCGTTTTCGGGGCTGCAGATAGAGTTTGATCGGGATCTCGCCAAAGGGGAGATGGTCGCGCAGAAACGTGAGCAAGTACCGACGGTAGGGAGCGGTGAAGCCTTGCGCGTTGTTGCACACCAACACAATGGTCGGCGGCTCGGTAGACACCTGCGTGGCGTAATAGATCTTGGGACGCTTCAACTGGTACAACGGCGGTTCGTGCCGCTCGAGGGCCGCCTTGACTAGCTTGTTGAGCAAACTCGTCGACACGCGCTCTTTTGCTTGTTTGAAAAGCATCTGCGCGTGATTGAGAAGCGTCTTGACGTTTTTGCCGGTTTGTCCGGTCACGAAAGCGATCGGCGCGTAGGCCATCGTCGGGAAGTGCTCGCGGAGGTACGTCACCCAGCGCTCGGTGGGAATCTGCCCTGCCAACCGGTCCCACTTGTTGACGACGAAAATGCATGGCTTGAATTCATCAGCGATGTAATGCGCAAGCTGCTTGTCGACTTTGCTCATCGGCTCCATGCAATCGAAGAACATCAGGACGACATCGGCGCGGCGGATACTTCGCTGAGCACGGTGAGCGCCGTACCAATCGATGTCGGTGCGAATGCTTTTGGAACGTCGCAAGCCCGGTGTGTCGATGGCCATGAATTTGTGACCGTCCAATTCGAACATCACGTCCACGCTGTCGCGGGTGGTACCCGCCACTTCGCTGACGATCATGCGGTCTTCTTTTGCCAGCGTGTTCACGAACGTGCTCTTACCCACGTTGCGTCGACAGACGATGGCCACCTTCATGACCGTGGCTTCGATCTCTTCCTTTGTTGCATGCAAATCGGGCAATCGCTCGAGGATGCAATCGAACAACTCCTGCTTGTTGCGGTTTTGAAGCACGCTGACGCGCATCAAGTGTCCGATGCCCAGTTGATGGAATTCGTCGGCGTTGGTGTCCTGGGTGGGACTGTCGGTCTTGTTGGCCACCAACACGATCGGCTTGTTGACCTTGCGCAATCGATCCGCCACTTGGGAGTCGAGCGGAACCAATCCGGTCCGAGAATCGACGACGAAGAGCAACACGTCCGCGACCTCGATGGCGGTTTGGATTTGGGCCTCGACTTCGTCGGTGAGGTTATCGACGTCTTCGATGCCGATTCCGCCGGTGTCGATCAGCTCGAAGTGAACGTGCTCGTGTTCGAGCAGTGTGGTCAACCGGTCGCGCGTGACTCCGGCGACATCCTCCACGATGGCGAGACGGCGACCTGCCAGCCAATTGAAAATAGAACTCTTGCCGACATTGGGTCGGCCGACGATGGCAACGCGTGGGACTGGCATTCAGGACTTCGTTTCAATGAGCAAGGTGATGCGTGGCGCGATGGCGAGCCACTATTTTTTTCGACGGCTGGGCTTTTTCACCGCGTCGTCCGACAGATTCCATGCGTCGACCCATTCGACTTCAAACGGTACGGCTTGAAAGTCTTGCAACAATCGCTTGTGCATATCGGACAGATGCCCTGCGCCATAGAAAACGCCGACCTTGCGTTTCCCTTGGTCCAATTCCTTGCGAAGCACTTCAAAAGCCTTGGCATTGCGTTCGGTTAGCAAGGTGCTCTTGCCATCCTTGTCGGCGATGCCGGCCATTTGCGAATCCATCGATTCGAATTGATTGGCCATCGAGCGGCGCAACTTGATCGTGTCTCCGCTGAACAATGCCGACATCATTTCGGCCTGCGCGTCGTTGCTTTTCTTCGATCCCTGGGCGGCAAAGCCGGATCCCATGACGCGAGCGAACATGCTCAGGAACCCGTCGTTACGGCGTTCCATGTCTTCGCCGAACTCTTCGGGACTCATGTCGGCGTGTACGAAATTCGGAGCTTGGTAATCGATCTCATCGAGTTGGAACGCCAGCTTCAATCGATCCTTCATGCCGGTTTGAAGCGAACTGACGGGATTGGCGCCAGCGCGTTTCTCGTTGCGAACCGGCCGATCTTCTGGGCGAGCCACCAATTCATACAGCAATGCATCGTATCCTTCGAAGCGTTTGTTCAAATCGGTGTAATAGGATTTCTCTCCGATGTGCACTGCGGCGACCAATTCGATAACGGCCCCTTGATTCGCCCCCGAAGCAACTCGGTACTTGGCAATCGCGCACTGCAGTGCCTTGGGCTCGCCGCGATCGTCCTTGTCGATTCGCAAGAAAACCGGAGTCTTTTGAGGCTGGACATCATCCTCTGACGAGGACTGGGTCGGCTTGGCAACCGGATCCTGAGCACCGACGAGCGCCACCACGAGCAAAACCAAAGACCAACCTGCAAGAGACGGGAGACCACCTCGCACCCAGGCGATGGCGGTCGATGGTATAGATCGGGCAAATCGCGTCACAATCGGTTTCCTTTTGGCAGTTCCCGTTGGCGTTTCCATCATGGATTTTGGCAGTGTTGGATTTTCGAAAGTGCTGACTAGGAGCGCGGATGCAATCTAGGCCGGTGCCCGCACGCTCTTGAAAACGCAGCGATCGACCGAAAAGTACCGGGCAACCCTGACCTGATTTGGCAGACCGCCTCCTTGCTGGGAACACGCGGTTGCAGAGCGATTCCAAAGCGATTTCCGTCGGCCCCGCCGCGTCGCCAGCGAGCCGGTACCAACACACCATTCTATCGCCACGGCCATTTATAGCCGCGAATCCCAGAAATACGATTCGAAACCCACGATAAACCCGAACTTTGTGCCGTTTCGGACTTGGAAATCCCTGGGATTCGAACCGGCATTGCGGATTCGTTAGAAGACTCCTCTTGACATTTTATGACGCGTCGTCAAAAATTGACATCATGGTTGAACTAACTCGAAAACAGCGTGAAATCGAACGGCGGGCGTCCGAGATCCTCCGGGTCTCGAAACCGATCTTGGTGCGCGAGGGTTTCCATGCCCTCAGCATGGACCGCGTGGCCGCTGACATGGAGTACGCGAAAGGGACGCTCTACAACCACTTCCCACACAAGGAAGAGATCGTCCTGGCATTGGCCTTCGAGTCGATGGAACTGCGGCGCAAGATGTTCGAGTTTGCGGCGTCGATCCCTAAATCGTCCCGTTACCGCATGATGGCGATCGGCACCGCATGCGAGTTCTACACCCAGCATTGCCACGATGATTTCGTTGTCGAGCAGTGGATGAGGAATGCAAACGTCTGGGACAAATCGACCCAGCAGCGACAAGACTTGATCCGCCGTTGCGAAGCCAGTTGCATGTCCATCGTCTCTTCGATCATCCATCAAGGCATCTTGACTCAAGAACTACCTTCCAGCGATCTGCTTCCTCCCGAGGAAATGGTGTTCGGGTTGTGGGCGATCAATTTCGGCTCCCAAATCCTTACGGCCAGCAGCCCTTCGCTCAAGGCCCTTGGGATCCACGACCCGATCCGTGCGATCCGAGTCCATTGCTGCACGTTGCTCAATGGCTTCGGATGGGCTCCGGTCATTCCCGTCGACGAACACCTGAAGCTCGTCGACGCTATGAATGAAGAACTGTCCCCCAAGTTCCATGCGATTCGCTCGGAACACTACCGATTACCCAACACAAAATAGGTCGGTTGCGACCGCGACGAACATCACCCAAGCGTTTGCCGCTTGACCATCGACCATCCTTGTTAGTAGCCCGTCTCGTCTCCTCTTTCCTTTTTCCTAATCCCGAACCCATCGACTGCACGTCCAAATTTTGACGCAGCGTCAATCCTTGACAGCGAGTAAACGCAGCATGTCTCCCATCGTCTCATCGCACATCACCTCATCGCAGACCGCAACTACCCCTTCTGCCCATGCGCTATCCCATGTAGCCAGCGAGGCAGAGGACCAAGCGGAGACTCCGGCAATCGGACCGAGCAAGCTTCGGCAAATGGCGACATGGCTTGCAAGAATCGCGATCGCATTGGGGGCGCTCGCCGCGATCGTCTACATGTCCTTCCAACATTCCAGCCCTGGGACCGGGGCGACGCACCCAACCCGCGGAGCGCAGCGTCCTGCTTCGATCAACAACGGCACGGACGTCCTGGTGCGGGCGTACGAAATCTCCGCCGCCTCCAACATCACCCCCTCCAACTACACCCTGTCCGGTACGTTGCAGCCGCGGTACTTGAGTCAACTCGGATTCCGTATTGCCGGCAAGATCATCGAGCGGCACGTAGAAGTGGGTGACCGCGTTACCAAAGGTCAGATCCTGTTCCGGCTCGATCCGGTCGATAGCCAACTGCAACTGCAGATGGCCGAGTCGGACTTGGTCGCCGCCCAATCCCAACTGCAGTTGGTCGAAGCCGAAGAACGCCGTCTGGCTGACTTGAAACGCACCAACTCCACCAGCCAGTCCGATTACGACATCGCCTTGTCGGCCCGCGATACCGCCCGCGCTCGGTTGGACGCGGCAGAGCGACGCCTCAAACTGAGTCGCAATCAACTTGAGTACTGCGAGCTTAGCGCAGATCAAGACGGATTGGTCGTCAAGCTACAGGCCGAAGTAGGACAAGTCGTCTCGCTCGGTCAGCCTGTGCTGCAATGGGTCCAAGGGGACGAGTTGGAAGCCGTGGTCAGCATCCCAGAGTCGTTGCTCGACGAAGTCCAACACAGCCGCGCCGAGATTAGCTTCTGGTCCCTTCCCGACCAGCACGTCCTCGGTCAACTCCGCGAGATTTCGCCTATCGCCGATCCGGTGTCGCGAACGTACGACGCCCGTTTCCGCTTGAGCGATCGCGTGCCGGGGCTCGCTTTGGGAATGACCGCCACCGTCCATTTGCTTCATGCCCGCCAAGACGGAATTCGATTGCCCATGTCGGCCATCGCCAATGCGGGCGAGCGCCCCATCGTTTGGAGGATCCTCAACGACGGACATGTCGCTTCCGTTCCGATCGAGATCCTCAAATACGAGACCGACAGCGCTTTGGTCAGATCGCATCTGCAGCCAGGCGATCGCATCATCGCGGCAGGCGTTCAGCGCATCGACGATCAATGCCGAGTCCGCATCTGGCAAGACCGCCTCTAAATCAGGATTGCGAAACATCTTCACTTCGGTGCAACAAATTGTTCTGAGCGAATGCCTTGGAACGCCTCGAGACGCATTACGCCCGCATAATCGGGTTCTCCTTTGGAACGCAACACGATGACATCCGCGAACTCCGACTCCCAACCCATCCATGATCGCGACATCGATCCGGACCGGATCCAACTCCGCGAGGCCAACCACTTTTGGAACCTCTCGCGATGGGCGGTGACGCACCCTTCCTTCGTGACGTTCCTCATGTTGGCATCGACCCTTGCGGGCATCATGGCCTATTTGAACATGGGGCGCGCCGAAGACCCTAGCTTCGCCATCAAGACGGTCGTCGTTAGCGCGTACTGGCCCGGAGCCACCCCTGAGGAGATGCAGCGTTACGTTGCGGAACGGCTCGAAGAAAAGCTTCGCGAGACACCTAAACTCGACTTCCTGCAAACCTACTGCATCAGCGACCGATTGCTCACGTTGGTTCAGATCCAAGACTCCGTGAGAGGTCGCGAAGCGTCCGACACCTGGTATCAAGTCCGCAAAAAACTCAACGACATCCGCGGCGAGTTCCCTCAAGGCTTGATCGGCCCGAACGTGGACGATGAGTACGGCGATGTGTACAGCGCCATCTACGCATTCCACGGTCGCGATTATTCCATGGCCGACCTGAAGCGGATCTGCGAGGAAGCTCGCAAACGATTGGTGCGTTTGCCGGGCGTCGAAAAAGTCGACATCATCGGCGA
>JBKCUI010000108.1:0-3643 GCA_046318495.1 Pirellula sp.
GCTGCGCACTGGAAATCGAAACGACTCCGTCGGAACGATGCAGCGAAATCGGCAACCCGGTTCCGAGGATCGTGTGCAGCGGAACGCAGTCGCTCAGGGCAAGGCGATCGAGCACTCCCAAGAAGGGGTGTTGGGGATTGAGCAGATCGATGCTGGTCGGCAATCCACGCGTGACGGTTTCTTTGAAGCCGCCGATGTTGTCTTCGATCAATTGATCGAACGTGTTGTCATTTTGCACCACCAACTTGCTGGCCACTTTGCCGATCGCGCGGCCGGCCGTCTGGCTGCCTTGATGCGGCGTGGCGATGAACACCACGCGACTGGCCATCGGGTGGGGATCAAAGTAAAACCGATTCGCCAAACCCGCCCGCGTCTCTTCGCTGGTGGCCACGCTTTCGAGCGGCAGATTCGCCACCGAGTCCCATACATCTTCTCCGCTGTGTGCGATCATCAGCTTGGAGATCAATCCCCCCATGCTATGGCCGATCAACACTCCGCGCCGCAGATTGGGGTTCTCGCGAACCGGATCGAATCGCTCGTAAGCGGCATCCATTTGGTTGCGAAGCGTGGCTGCCGATCGGATAAAGGGTGCCCCGGTGGAATACTTGAACGCCCAGAACTGATACGACTGCGATAGCTCGGGATCGGCTCGCAGTTCGTTGTAGAGGTCTGCCCATGCATCCGGGCTGCTGAGCAACCCGTGCACGAACACGACGGGGATCTTGTCCGGTTGGAACGGTTCGAGGAAGTACAGCTTGGAGGCCGCTTGGGCACCGTCGGGTCGGAGAAAGTCCCGGACTCGCGTCTGCGAATGATGATGCAATCCGTAAGCAAGGCTAGCGGTGAGGTCTCGGGCCAACGGCAAACATCGACCATCTATTTCTACCGTCGTGGTGTTCTGCGGATTGTAGAGAGCCAGCCCCGTGCCATCCGGATGCAACACTGCGGTTGCAGAGAATGCAGCGGTCGACGGGAGAAAGTCCGATTCATGCGGCAGGTTGGGGGCACGCGTCCGAGTGATCACCACCGGCACTCCGATCCCAGGTGTTTTCTTGATGTTCGATAGCGTGCGGTGCACGTAGTGCCCGACCACGATGCAATGTTGAAAGTCATCGTTCGTCCAAGCAAACCCTCGCAGCTCCACCGGGACGCTGCATGGCTTGCCCGCGACCTGCACTTGCAACGACGTCCCTGGCTGCAGCCGATGGTGTTTCTCCCCTTCGTGAAGCAATCGCGCCAAGCTCTGATTGTATTGCTGCACGGTCCGATCGGTGGGATCGAAAGACTCCGGTGCATCGTCTTGTTCGGAAAACGCTTGCCAGCTCCAGAGGCTGGCGGAGTAGAAGTCATCGACGCAAACCGGGTTTTGGTGCAGCGATTCCCATTCCCCTTGCTCGTGACGACGGCACGCCATCTGCAGCCAATCGATGCGGCCTTCGGCTCGGTCGGCCCCGGAGATCGACGGCACCAGCGAATAGGCTTTGGTCGAGAGGTTGGGGCAGGGCAGTCCCCCTTCGATCCAAATCGATTGGCATTTGAAGGACGAACACCCCGAGCCGACGATCGCAACGATCACCAGTGCCCAACGCACGCTGCAGAGCATTCGGATTCGCAACATGGAGCCGATCATTCCATCGCGCTCGCATCCCAAGGCGCGGAAAATCCTCGAAGTGTGTCGCGTCCATGCCTTCTAGCAGTTGGCATCCTTTGCCTCTGCAATCGCGGCGCGACGCATGCCTTGCGATGCAGGAACAGGACGGCGCGCTTGGGCTCGTATCGGCATCGGCAGCCAGATGTCCCCGGCGAATCGAGAACGCGATCGGTTAGGGCGATGGTAGGGATTGTTCGGCGTGCGCCGTCGCCTTTTTACAGACGCCCGCTGAGTTACTTGCGCATGCCCGTAGCAGTGCCGGCCGCCAACTCCGGGTCGTGGTACATCGGCAAGTACCGGTAATAGACTTCCAAGCACATGCAGGCCACGGCCGTCGAATAGACCCGACCGCCATATGCTCCCCAAATGCAGTTGGGATCCCACGACCCGACCTGCGGTCCCGATCCGATCTGGGTGCTGCACAGTTGTTGCTTCATGGCTGCGTTCCAGCGATTCCAGGCTTCATTGGCTGGGGCTTCATGCGATCCTGGGACATTGGACATGCGACCATCGCGGAGCTGATAGAGCGCCAAGGTCGCGTAGTACCAGTAGTACAGATTCTCTTCCCCTTGGCCGGGCAGTTTTCGCAGGAACCATTCGCGAGCCTCCGCGGAAGCTTGCATGGTCACCGGGTATCCGAGCAAGCATCGCATGGCCAACGCTTCGGCCGTCATGGCGTGGGTTGCAGCCGCCGGATTGGGGCGGGTGCCCAAGTGAATGTTGCGGTACACCGCCAATCCACCCGCGCGGCCGGTGCTGACCGAGTCGAGGAAATACTGCATCACAAGCCGATGCTTGCCACTCAGTTCGATCGCACCGCTGGACGAGGCGCTATTGAGCAGCATCGCTTGCCAACCGAATTGGCTGGTATCTCCTGGATCTTCGCTGGCGTAGTCGTAACGCCATCCGCCGGTGCGCGGATTCATCGCGCTCAGAGAATACCGCGCGGAAGCTTGGATGGACGACAGCCATTGCGCATCGCCAGTCATGGCGTACGCTTCGGCCAATGCCAGGGAAGCCATCCCATGGCTATACATCCGCGCGTAACGCACCGTGGGTTCTTGTCCGATTTGATCGCGACCCGAGAGATCGCCAGAAGGGAACTGCTGCGATCGCAGGTACTGCAGCCCCTTCAAGACCGTCGTCGCATACGGTCCTTCGTCGTGCGTATGCCCTGCCCCCAGAAAGGCGAGGAGGGCCAGTCCAGTCATGGCCGTATTCGCCCGCTTGCCTGCATCGGCTCGATACATTCCTTCGGGTGCAACCCGTTTGGAAGCATCCTCCAGTCCCGCGCCATGCTTAGCAGCATTCCACGAGCCATCTTCGGATTGGGCCGCAGCCAACCATTGCAGCGCGCGTTGCACGGCGGCTTCGGTCTGCGCATCCCCACCGTTTTGGTAGGCGAACTGCGTGCGATTGGGGGATACCCGCATGCGATACGCCGGTGGTACCGAGCGCAGCGAGCCCGACCGGACGCCTGCGGGTTGGGTCCCACCCGTCGCAGCGTTCGCGATGGTTTCCGAAGCGATGGGAACGATGGCCAATCCGGGAGCCGTTGGGGTGGCCGTCGCCGTTTCGGTCGCAGTCGGCTCCTGCTGTGTTTCTGGCTTGGGATCCAACCCCGCCAACTCGAGGAGTTCCTCCAAGGCATAGTCGCTCGGTTCGGGCATCTCGACCCATTCCGGGAGAGCCACCGCCGTGGCTGCCATCGCCGCGACCGCCGTCTCGACCGGACCTAACTTCGGTGCATCGATTTGTTCGAAAGGCTTGGCGATCGGGGCTTGCCAAGGCTGCGGGGCAGGGGAGGTCGGTTGGTTGGATTCACCGGTTTCGGCACCACGGGCTTCCGTACCACGGGCTTCGGTCTGCGAAGGATCGGCCCCCAATGGATCCGCCCCCAGTGGGTCGGCAGCGTTGCCGTCGGTTGCCATCGAGTCGGGAACCCAAACCACACTTGCCGGAAACGACGGTTCGATGGCCATGCCTCCACCG
>JBKCUI010000109.1:0-17193 GCA_046318495.1 Pirellula sp.
GGTTTGCGCACCAGAGGACATGGTGATGTCGGAGATTGACGCCACATCGACGCTACCGCCAGTGGTCGCGATGTTGCCGTTTTGGTTGATCGCGGCGATCGAGTTTACCGAGATGTTGCCGCTGCCGGAGACCAGTCCACCGTTAAGGGTGACGTTTCCCGTGTTGAGGGTTTGGAGCAGGATATCGCCGGAGCCATTGGCATTGATGCCAAGCGTAGTTGCTGTGCCTGCATTGACGACAATGTCGCCCCCGAGCGACTGCAGTTTGATCGAACCGTTGTTGGTGGTGGAGAGGTCTTCGAGTGTTACATCTGCAGCGGGATTGGTCGAGTTGAAGTTCACGTCACGAACAGCGACGGTACTGGAATCGATCACCAGTCCATTAATTTGCTCGCGGACGTAGATGCCTGTGGCCGATCGGGCTGCCAAGACATCGACTTGGGTGTCGATGGCGTTGGCATTCGTATCCGGGGTTGGGCTGCCAGGATCGGCTGTGCCGATGGTGCCTGAACCGTTGTTGTCGCTGTCGGCAATCAGGATGAGGTTTCGAGCGAAGATGTTGCGGTTGTTCACCAGTGCGCCATCATTGGCGTCAAGGATATCGCCCTGGGCGATGAGACCTACATCTCCGGTTCCGTTTGCGTTGATCTCCCCGAGGAGAATGTCGCGTCCTGCTACCAACAGGATATTGAGACCTGTCGTGTCCAACGTAGGAACGCCTGCCGCCCAGCTAATGTCCCGCCCGGAGGAGAAGAAAAAGGACCCTGGGGCCGTAGTGCGATAGTTGTTGTTGAGTGCAAAATCATCGGCAGACTTAACGCTGATATCCCCGGATCCTGACTGGACCAAAGCATTGACTTGAATCGTGCCGTTATTGAGGGTCTGCAGCAGGATATCGCCAGATCCGTTGGCATTGATGCCAGGGGTAGCGGCCGCACCTGCATTGACGACGATGTCACCTGCGATCGATTGCAGTTTGATCGGGCCGTTGTTGGTGGTGGTCAAATCCTCAAGCGAAGCGTCGGTGATACTGGAGAGCGTCGAATTGAAGTTCACGCGCGAGACGGTGATATCGCCGGTGTTATCGATGGTGACACCATCGGTCTCTTGGATGTAGATACCACTGACCGATTGAGCGGCCAAGGTTACGACACGTGTGTCGATGGCGTTGGCATTTGCATTGGGAGTGCCATTGGTTGCATCGGGGCCGCCGATGCTGCCAATCTTGGCTTCGATGCGTAGCGCATCGGCGACCACGTTGAGTGCAGCGCCATTGGCATCGGTGATCGAGGCTCCTGCGGAGATGCTGACTTTTCCAGTCGCAGCATCCACCAATCCCAGTTGAATGTTCCCTCCGGCCTTCAGCAAGACATTGCCACCGGTGGAAATGGTTTGCGCACCAGAGGACATGGTGATGTCGGAGATTGCCGCCACATCGACGCTGCCCCCAGTGGTCGCGATGCTGCTGTTTTGGTTGATTGCAGCAGCGGAGTTGACCGAGATGTTGCCGCTGCCGGAGATGACGTCACCGTTGAGGGTGATGTTTCCCGTGTTGAGGGTTTGGAGCAGGATATGGCCGGAGCCATTGGCGTTGATGCCGGGAGCATTGGCTGGACCAGCATTGACGACGATGTTCCCGCCTAGCGATTGCAGTAGGATCGGACCGTCGTTGGTGGTGGAGAGGTCTTCTAGAACGCGCGAACGATCGGTCAAGGTCGAGTTGAAGTTGACTTGATTGGCGACCACCGACACGGACGCGATGGTGACGGCGTTGGCTTCTTGGATGTAGATGCCCGAGGCAGCCCTTGCCGAAAGGGTTGCGACTTGCGTGCCGATGGCGTTTCGATTGGTGTTCGAGGCGGCGGAAGGATCGGCATCGCCGATCTTGCCACCCGCTTGCATGCCCAGGGCCGCCGCAGCGACGTTGACGGAGTTGGATGCTGGGTCGGAGTCTTGAATGTTCCCAGCGGCATCGAGGAAGACGTTGGCTGTACCGGCGTTGATGCTACCCAAGAAGATATCGTTACCGGATTGGATCGACAGATGGACGTTGTTGGAGTTGAAGTTGGAGACGGAAACGTTTGCGGCCGAGGTGATGAAGAGGGTGCCCGGCGCGGAGGTTTTTAATCGATCTTGGAGGGTCAAGGCATCGAAGGCATTGAGGGTGATGTTCCCGGATCCGCTTAGGACATCGGCATTGGTGATGATGGTGCCGCTGTTGAGGGTTTGGAGCAGGATGTCGCCGGAGCCATCCGCACGGATGCCTTCGGTGGATGGTTCGCCTGCATTGATGACGATGTCCCCCCCGACCGATTGCAGTTTGATGGGGCCGTTGTTGGTGGTGGAGAGGTCTTCGAGAGGTGAAGTCGAGTCGCTGGTGTTCGAAGCATCCGTAAGCGTTTGCCTTACGATCACGCTGTCGATGCGATCGATGGTGACACCGGCATTGGACTCGCGCAGATAGATGCCTGTTGCGCTGCGTGCGGCGAGGGTGACCGCTTGGACATCGATCGCTGCGACGTTGTTATTGGGATTTCCATTCAAGACATCGGAATTCCCGATTCTCCCGTCTGTCGCGATCAACTGGACATTGGATCCTCGAATGTTCAGCGTGTTGATGGTGGATCCATCGTTGTTGTCGCTGATATTGTTTTGGGCATTCACTGCGACAGAGCCGTTACCTGCATCCAAAAGTCCAAGGGCGACGTCATCACCTGCGCGATAAAGGATATTGCCACCTTGGGTGATGGATGAGGTGTTTGCGTTCATCGTGATGGAACCGGTGATCGCCGAGGCAAAGATCGTGTTCGTTTCGCTGTCATTGCCAGTCGTGATCGACAAATTGCCGGCGGCATCTTGGGTGATGTTGCGTTGTGCCAGCAGCGTGATTGCGCCGTTAACCGACGAAACGGGTGCGCGGATGGTGATATCCGAGTTTGCCGAGTCGGTTTGGAGCAAGATGTTTCCGCTCGCGTTGACGGAATCGAGAACCGACAGGTTCCCGTTGGAAAGCTGGATGATCAAGTCACCTGCAGCTTGTACGGCGCGATTGGATGGATCGTTGTTCAGGTCGACCAGTTGCAAGCCATTGGCTTCGAGGATGGTCAGGTTGGAGGCGGATTGCGCATCGAGTTGCGATACGTTGATTCGCAGTGTTTCGGATTGACCTGAAAAGAACATCAGGCGATTCGCGTTGGCGTCAATCGCACCATCGACCGGATTTACGACGACATCGACACCGCTGAGCCGCAGGTCGCCACTGACCGAGATCGTGTTGGGTAGGGTTAGCGAACCCGAGCCATTGCGATCGAAATCCGCAATCAAGGCGAGATTATCTACTCCAGCGATAAGCGGAATGATGTTTTGGTCGGCTGCATCCAGATCGGTATTGGATTGGATCCAAAGCGTATTGGTATCCGGGGTTGCAACGTTGTTTAGGTTGGACGCATCCAAGGCGATCATACCGTTGGCAGCGGACAGGCTCACCGTAGAGTTCCCTGGCGCGATGATCTCCAAGGGATTGGGATTGTTGGAGGTGGAATCGGCGGTGAAGATGTTGTTGATGCGCGATCCGATACTTCCGTCGGTGCTCGTCAGCGAGACGGTTTCCTTGGCATCAATGTCCGCATTGAAGACAGCAGGGTCCGGGGCGTCGCCGTCGAGGATGTTTCCGGTTGCGAGAATGGAGATCGTGGTTCCAGAGAGAAAGTCGACAGTGAAGTCGCCTATGGTTTGAAGGTTCACATCTCCGCTGGCGGTGGAACTGTTCAGATTCATCGACGAGTTCTCCGAGATCTGGACATTGCCCGTCGAGGAGAATGCGAGGGAGCCGAAGTTCAACGTATCCCCGTTTGCATTTCCCAGGTCGATGGTCGATGCGGTGAGGGTTGCGAGGTTGGCAACGTTGAGGATTGCGTTGGGCCCTGACAGGATCTGGGAATTGGTTCCGGAAGCCGTGAGGGTGAGGTTGTTGTTGAAGCCGAGTTGGTTTCCAGCTAAGAGATCGATGGA
Source organism: Pirellula sp. (assembly GCA_046318495.1). GTDB lineage: Bacteria > Planctomycetota > Planctomycetia > Pirellulales > Pirellulaceae > JBKCUI01. The sequence goes on from JBKCUI010000109.1 coordinate 4,012, forward strand.
ATTGGATACCGAGATGGTGCTGGCTTGCGCGATGGTCGCTCGGGTCTGGAACTGAACCGATTCGAGATTGGCAATCACGATCGACTGCAAGTTATACGTGCCGTTGGTATCGATCCAATTAAATTGGCCGATGGCAACACCGATCCCGTCATTCCCGCGAACCGAGATTGTTGTGAGGCTGGATTTCGCGCCCGAAACCTCTGTGCCAGTCAGTCCTGCCACGCCATCGGCTTCGAGATAGAAGTTGTTTGCGTTGTTGGGATCCTGTTGAAGGATGGCGGTGGTGATTCCTCCGGCGGTGATATTGACGTTCAGCAATCCGCTGGCGAGGTCGAAGGCGCCGTTCACGGTCAGCACTCGCCGCGGCTCCAATCGTCGGAAGCTAGCTCTTACGTCCGCTTCGAGCGCTTTCCTACGAAGCCTTCTGAGTTGAGAGGAAAGCGCCTGACGAACCAATTGAGCAAAGTTGCGAGCGAGAATCTTCATCGGCATACCATCACATGCGGCTGACCCATGACGGGCTGGAGACGTACTGAGAGCTCCCGTCCATAGAGAATCCGCCCTCAATGTAATCGGGCATGACCGATTTGCGTAGTTTTTTCTGGTTCGGGCACTTGCGGGAACCCAGATCGGAGTCTCCTATGGAGTCTGAGCGGAGACCTTGATGAGCCTGGAGAATGGGTATGGTCGGTGGTTTTTTCCAAGGGCGTTGATGCGGGAGCATCCTGGACCGGGAAAGGCTGTGGAAATCGACCAGGATTTCGGTTATTTTCCGCAACTCGCCGAGGCGTTGATCGATAATCCTAATACTGTATTGGTGGTTTTGCCGTCGGCGTGGTCCTTCGACTCGCCCAGCCTCGGTTTTTTCGTTTTCGACGATCGCGAGAGAGTCGTGACTCCATCATGATTTGTGTTTTGAATGTAGTACTTGGACCGGCGAAGCGGCATCGTTACGTTTTGCGGCAAAACGATTCGTTCGAAATCGGACGAGCGGCGGATGCTGATATATGCATCAGCGAGGATATGAAGATCTCGCGTCGGCACGTACTCATCGGATTCAAAGGAGATGGCTTTCAGGTCAGCGATCTAGGCAGTTCCAACGGCACCTTTGTCAACGACGCGCGCATCAACCGGGCGCGAATCACGACAGGGGATGTCATTCGGATCGGGAATACGCAGTTGCAGGTAACACTGCTGAACGACGACTCCAACCCGCATGCAGAGGATGGCATCCAGTTTTCCTCCAACGATTCGTCTTCCGCAAAGCGTGATGCTGTGCCGCGCGTGGAGCCAACGGTTTCCGTTACGGAGGACCCTTCTAAGCATCAGCGGATGCGAGTCACTCTCAAAGAGCTTGAAGACAGTAAGATACTCATGGGATCGTCGAGGTCTTCAGAGTCGGGTAGCTGGGACCAATTCCTTCGGGATCTCCTCGACCGTCACTTCATCGCGGCACCTGCCTACAATCTCTATCGGCTGGATCGAGGCTTGCAGTCGCAATGGGGAGATTTCGCAGGTGTGTTGCTCGGATTGACTGCGAAGGGATATGTGCTGTCCGTATTCAACCTGGCTCAATTGCCGCCTGAGTTGGTTCAAGGGATAGAGAAAAGGCTCGAGTTGAGCCAGTTGGTACCGTTGACCGATACCTTGGTGGCTGGGATCTTGGGTACCTCCGATTCCGATTTGAAGTTGGTTGCGGCGAGTTCGCAGTTCGATGGTGTGGTCTGCATCGGTACCCAAGAGCGGATTGCTCCGAAAGAGCTCTTGCCTTTGGTGGACTCGCTAGGCGATCCATCGGAGTTTCGCCAACAGATCAAGGATCCGCTGACGCATCTGGGTCGTTTCTTGCGGCAACGTCGGGCGTGGGTGTTGTTTGAATGGTCGACTTCGGGGCCGCTCGGATTTTTCACGCCTGTTGATCGCTAGCTCGAAGGCCTTTTCTTACTCGGAGGAAGAGGCGTTGAGGATAAGACGTTGAGCGAGAAGTTGAGCGAGACGTTGAGCGACATTTTCGAGTTGCTCGCTCCGTTCGCAAGTCTCATGGATCGACTGTAGCATGGCTGCGGCATGGCTAGTTGCTACGAGCTGCAGAGCGGTATTCGCCTGAACGGGGAATGGAACTCGTCGCAACGCGTTTAGGGGCGTTGCAATCCTTGGCGAACGCCTTCCCAGAGCGTTTGGACGAGAGGCTTGCCTGGCAGCTCGAAATGGATCGTGGCGGCGGCATCGACGGCGATACCTCGCAATGGGGTAATGGGTTCGAGCGTCACACCATAGTGAGGAGCCTCGAATCGCAGGCGTCCTTGTTCATTTCGGATGGATACGATGCCGGGATCACCGATGAGCGCAGGAGGCACATCGGGCAACGGTTCTGGTGAGATGCGAGTGACGCGACAGGGCCACCGCAGGTGCGGTTGCGAATCCAGGATGGCTTCGGCAGGGCTGCCGACCTGCAGCCATCGCACGTCCGAGGCGGAGACGGCAACTTGCAAGCGTGCGGTATCGTCGGCGCTTAGCCATCCGATGACGCTTCCCCGATCGATGGCTGCTCCGATTGGGGGGGTGACGAATACAGGGCTTCGCGTCCATCGCGGTTCTCCCATTTCGAACGGCATCGCTCGGGGTATGGATGCGGGAATGAGAGTTCCTGCTTTCGACGTCTTCACGCGAAGGGCTTCGATTGCCTCTTGCTTGATCGCAAATCTCGAAGTCAATTCTTGACGTACTTCTCGAAGCGTTGGCAATTCAAACGCAGCTTCGTCAACGTTGATTTGCGCTTTTTCCAGCAGCGCGATTCGGGTGTTGACTTCGTCGAGTTTGTGTTTGAGCTGCAACCAGTCTTTTCGAAGTTCGAACGAATCGCATTCGACGATCAAGGCTCCTTCCGAAACGGCTCCAGGCATGGCGGTCACCGCGGTGAGCAAAGCGGATTCGTGCATGAACAGCGGCTCGCGATCGTTGAGATCGACGTATCCACGGGATCGCATGTGGCTCGGAATGGGTAAGTAGAAAGCAGCAGCGCCGAGGGCTCCGAGCGCTGCCAGGAACAGCGCGACGCGAGCGCGGCGCGTCGGTTGTGGGCTGAAGGACTCGACGGCTAGACCTTGGGAGAAACGCAGGACGTTATGGACCATCCCCAAAGCGAGAGATCCGATGACCAACAGAGCGAGGATGCCAAGCCCGTTGGGGACCAAAAGGTTCCATACAAACCAAATCAGCGTAGCCAGGATCAAGCAACGGTACACGCCTGAAACCAACGCAAACAGGACCAACTGCCAGATGGGTTTGTCAAACGCATCGGGCTGAGGACTGCGTCCCCCGAGCAAGTGAATGAACGACTGCCACAACGCTTCTTGGCTTTGAGGCCCTAGATTCGGGACTCCCCAAAGGTCGGAGAGGATGTAATAGCCGTCATAGCGAAAACAGGGGTTGCCGTTGAGCAGGATGGTCCCGATCGTGCAGGTCATCCACATGCCAGCGCCGAGCGTCCGAATCAGCGAGTCCTCGGAAACCAGGAACATCAGACCGCCTAGAACGGCCAACCATAACTCCACATAGATTCCGCCTGTAGAGATGGCGGCGCGAGCCCATCGGGATGGGAGCTTCCAAGCGTTGGTTGTGTCGCAATAGAGGCACGGAGAGAAGCACAGCAGCATCAATCCCATCTCTTGGCAATCGACCTTCCATCGTGCGCAGGCGAGGTAATGCCCTAACTCGTGAAAGGTCTTGATCGCCATGAGCGTTGCCAACAGCGCCAGCCATCGATCTCCTTGCAAATGCGCGATATCGAAGAGGAGTTTCTCGGGCTGGGCTAACCATCGGGTCAGGAGCACAAAACTGACTGCCAGAAGGGCTGCGCAACCAAGGATCGCAACCCAGGGGTGAAACAGAACTGCCGCGATGGATTTTGCCGTGGCCGAATGGCCTGAAGGGCGCAGTAGGGGGACGCGGATCGCAAGGGGATTCGACGCAATCGAACGCAAGGTGCGCTGCCATGTGCCAACGGTTGGCCCGGAGGGGACAGGTCGGCCTGAGGGCATAAGCAAGCCTGCAGCGGCGAGCCGATTGGCCAGCGATTCGATCCAAAGCGGTTGGCGGACCTTAGGGATCGGAAAGCGGGAGAGCGCATCGGCGACTTGTTGCAGCGACCTGGATCCATCAAGAAGCAGTGCAGCTCGACGCTCAATATCATCGAAATAGAAAAACGCATTGGAAATCGGGTCATGCAGGACCCAGCGATGGTTGCGTTCGTACGAGACCCAACTCAGATCCGGCCGCAGCTTAGGGCGAATCAACTGCCGGGTTCGTCCGGGTACTGTTGTCGCGGCACTCATGGTTTCTCTTGGAGTTGTACCGTAGGACGAAGTCCTGGACGAAGCTTTTGCTCACGGTTGTCGACTTCGATGAAGATGCGCACCAAGCCGTTCACCGGGTTGGCGTCGGGACTGATGAACACCAACTCACCCTCCGCTTGATGCTTGTTGCCAGCGATTTCGACGAGGACGCTTGCCTTGCTACCGACCCTGCTTGGATGGGCATCGGCGGCGTTCATGAAGCCTTCGATGCGGAGCCGATCGAGTTCGACAATTTTGACAACAACGGTTCCCGGTTCAACCCATTCGCCAATCCGTTTTTCGACAGCCACGACCATCCCCGCGCACGGAGCTGTAATGCTGTGTCGCAAGAGCAATTCTTGATTCTGTTGGACTTCTGCTTGAGCGAGCGAGGTTTCTAGTTTGGCGATTTCTCGTTGGTAGGCCGAGCGTCGCACTTCCAACTCCGAGCGATCGAGAACCAGTTTGAGCCGGTCCATTTCGTTGGGTGGGTAGACGTTCCGCAATTGCTTGTTCGCTTCGATGGCTCGTTGGTATTCGTTGGCAGCAACGGCTTGGCTCTTGACGGCGATCTGCTCGTCGATGTCGTTTTCTTGTTTCCGGCGTGCAACTTCGAGAGTGGTTTCGGAACGCTCGAGTTGCAGGCGAACCGCGACATCCCGGATGCGAGCCAGTTCGTCGCCTTGTCGTACGCGCGAGCCCTCGCGGACGTTCAGGTTTTGGATCACCCCAACTGCTTGAGCGGCAACTGCGGTGGACTCGATGGTCTTTAGGATTGCGCCTTCGATGGGGATGGAAACGGAGGGCTGGTCGGCGGGCGTGGGCTGTTGGGCAGGCGTGGGTTGTTGCGCGCGGGACGTTTGCGCACAGAGAGCGTTTCCAACGCATGTGACCGATACGAAGAGCATGAAGGGAGCGACTGCGCGCCGGATGCAGGTCCACGTATTGGTCCATTCCACAGCGCGATGGGTATAGGGATTCATGGAGTTATCGATGGATTGGGGGTGGACGACGTCGCAGGCGATAGGGTTTGCCGATGGCTGAACCAGCGCAGTCGCGTCTGAAGGAATTCGATCAAGGGACGGCTCCATACGAACGCAAAGGCTTGGCGACCGCAGGCGAATTGGACGCGAGCTTTGGCTCCCATATGGACCTTGGACGCGATCTCTTGCGATACGTCCGCCACGACTTCTTGATAGCGTCCTTCACCGTCTCGATTTTCGATGACCTGAGCGATTCGGCTTACTGTTGCGGTGAACTGTTCGCTCGGCAGACTGTCAAAGGTAAATTGAATTCGGTTGTCGGTGGACGGGCTGATGGGAGAAGAGGCTGCGGCATCTCGATAGAATTGACCGACATAGTTGGTATCGCGGTCTGCGACCCGAATTCTCAATTGCCAAGCGCCTTTGAGATCGACTACTTGCAAGAGCGGATCGCCGCGTCGGATGGGGCGATTTTCCAGTTCTTGGCGCAGCCGTCGGGCTACCACGACTCCTTCGATGGGAGCGCGAAGGACCAAGCGGGAGCGTTCCGCTTGATAGAACTCAAGCATTTCCCGGGCGTGCGCTTCGTTGGAATCCAGCATCAGCAGCTCGGTGGAGAGCCGCGTTTGGTTGGCGGTCGCATCGGCGGCGCTGGGAGAGAGTTGGTTGAGAGCGACCTTGAGACCATTTCGTTTTTCTGAGATGGCACGCAGTTGGCCGACGGCTTCCTCGATTTGCAAATCCAGGTTAGGAGACTTTAGCCGTGCGAGTTCTTGTTGTGCAAAGACGCGATGGCCATCTTCCACGAAGAGGGTTTCAACAAACCCGTCTGCAGATGCATGGATCAATCGAAGCGAGGCGGGTTCGAGGACGGCATCCGATTCGATGGTCATCGGGATAGGCCAACAGAGTCCCGCGACCGCCACGGCGACCCAAGCGAGTCCCAACCACTTCCAGAGTTGACGGCGGATGGTGGGAGTGGATCGGCGCGGTGGTTGCACCAAACGTTGTTGAATGGGATTGGGAACGCGAGTCCATCGTTCGGTTTGTTGCCAGATCGGGAAGATGGTTTCACACCACAAGGACAGGATGGATGCCGCCCGGCTCATCGACGCCGAATCGCGCCATTCGAGGATTAGCCAAGTGGGTTGCGGCGCACGTTCGATGCGATCCCATGCGAAAGCGAGACCATTCGAAAACACGCCGAATTCGTCTCGGGATGCGTCGGAACTACTGGCCTCATTGTCATTGGATGAAGCGTCGGGTGGTTTGCTCCAAGAGAAGACCGTTTCTTGTTGAGACGCTAGCTCTACAAGCTTCTCCAGTCTCTGTACGGTAGGGCTCATTCGATCAATGCTGAATGCGCCGCTAGAAGTCTGCAGTTGAAATGGATTGTCGGCATCCCGCGAGACCAAGGACGCTCGGAGTCCACCTACGGCAAGGACGAGTTGATCGACGAGCACTTGCCTAGCTTCATGCAGGGTGTTCGTCCGAGCGAAGTTGCGGATTGCATCGTTCATGGTCACGAGCCAGGCGTTACCAAACTTGGCATCGGATGCGGACTGGTGAACGCGTAGGATCTCGCAGAAGGGTTGCAGGAGGAGACGCCCGCTTGCGACCAACGATTCCGAATCGCTGGGGCGGTAGCCGATCCACAAGATGCCTCGTCCCAAGTTGGTTTTTGGGGAGCGGATCCTAGCAGCAACCCAACGTCCTTCGGGGGCGTTTCCTTCGAACTCGGTTTGTTTTTCGTTGCTCGCGACCCTTTCGCCGAGAGTACGAAGCTGTTCGGCGGGGACTTCACCGCTTTTGGCAACGGGGGCCCATTCATGGCCGACTGGGTAGAGGATCGCCACCCCGGCCCCGGAGGACATGCCCGAAAGCACCGCCAGGAATTGTTCCCAGAAGTCCCGCTCGGGCAGGTCGCTTTGGGCTAGTTGATCCAAGCTAGCCAGCAAGCGATCGGCTTCTGCGATACTCAGAATAGGGCTGGCGACTGAGAGGGTCACAAACCGTGCGCTTTCGAAAGTGGATGTCAAAGTAGGCAATTTGACAAAGAGAATCTGTCAAAACCAATTATTCAACTCTCAGACGGATTTGCGCGTCAATGGATTTCATGGAGATACCGCAAAGATTCCCAATGCCAGATGCTCAATGTATCAAGTGTGAGGGGTGTATCGGTCGACAACAAGGACGAGCAGGTGTTATGCACACCGTACGTTCCGCAACCTTGCACAATGTGGCTTAGCTATGAGAGCCCGATTCCCTCGCGCAGTATCGAACCGTCATAACGCATCGCGATACTTGCGTCTCGCCGCAGTCGTGGCGGCATCGCTCGGCGGCTGTGCCCTTTCTGGTAAGCCAAAGTTCCAAGCCAAGAGTGTCTCAGGCCCGTTCACGCAACTGCAGGTCTCCGATGCGGTGGAGACGGCAAACATGGAACGCTATGCGGAACCCCTCTCCCCGCTGGACATCGTCGAATCGGATTTGACGCAAGAGCGACTGCGAGGGATGACGCTTGAAGAGTGCTTGGTTCTGGCGCTTGGCAACTCTCGCGTGATGCGCGATTTGGGAGTAAGTGTTCTACGATCGACGCCGCAGGTTCAAACCAATTTGGATCCCGCGATTGTCTACTCCGATCCGCGCGTCGGGGAAGAAGCCGCGCTGAGTGCCTTCGACGCCAACTTTTTTGCATCCAGCTTCTACGAGAACAACAGTCGCGGTTTCAACAATAGCTTCATCGGCCGAGATGGTAGGTTCGCTCAGGACTTGAGCACCACCCAAGCCGGATTCAACAAGCGGTCGGCAACGGGTGCGTTGTTCATGGTCCGCGAAGTATCCGTCTATGACCGGAACAACCAATCCGGCAATAGGTTTGGGGCACCACCTCCACCGTTGAGTTCGTTCAGTTGGGACAATTACATCGAAGCGACTGCAAAGCAGCCTCTCTTGCTTGGTGCTGGCACCGAGTTCAATCGAATCGCCGGACCGGGTGCAACACCTGGCCAACTCAACGGCGTGCTGCTCGCTCGCGTCCGTACCGACATCAGCCTCGTGGACTTTGAAAAAGGTGTTCGCGATTTCGTTGCGGATGTCGACAACGCGTATTGGGATTTGTACTTTGCGTACCGCGATCTCGAGGCGCGAATCGATGCACGCGATATCGCAACACTGACCCATGAAGAGTACAAGCAGAAGAATAAGAACGAGCAAGACATCCAGCAGGCGCGCGAGCAGATGATCCGCTTTCAGGCGGATGTTGTGGATGCGCTCAATGGACGCTCGCTCGATGGAACGCGAACCAACAACGGGTCGACCGGCGGAACGTTTCGCGGCATCGGCGGAGTTCGGACATGCGAACGCAAGTTGCGATTGCTGATCGGATTACCGATCAACGATGGGGTCTTGATTCATCCGACCGACATTCCCACCACAGCGCCGATTCTCTTCGATTGGACCACCTGTGTGGATGAAGCATTGCAGTATCGAGAAGAGATTCGACGTCAGCGTTGGGTGATCAAGCAACACGAGTTGGAACTCATCGCGAATAGAAACTTTCTCAAGCCGCAATTGGATGCGATTTCCACCTACCGCATGCGTGGATTCGGTCAGGACTGGCGGTCCCCATGGAACAACGATTTCTCGGAATGGGCGCTGGGATTGGATTATCAGATGCCTGTTGGTTTCCGACGCGGCAACGCAGCGGTTCGCACATCGCAGTTGATGCTCGTGCGATCGACGGAGATTCTTCGAGAACAAGAACGCGCCGTCCATTTGGGGTTGAGCAATGCCATCAACGAATCGAAACGATCGTTTGATAATCTCGGGCTGCAACGCGAACGCCTCGACGCGATCACGAAGCTCTTGACGGCGATCTCGGTTAGGATGGAGGACGAGGGATTCCGCGAACTAGACGTGGTCTTGGATACCCACCGTCGGTTGCTCGATGCTCGACTTCGTTACTTCCAGTCCGAAGTGGAGTACGAACTGTCGTTGCGAAACGTGAACGTCGAGAAGGGTACGCTGCTGCGATACTGCAACGTATTCCTCAATGAATCGGCCGCGACCGGCGAAGCCATCGCGCAAGCTCGGACTCGAGTCGAAGCTCAAGATTACTCGATCACGCCACACCATCGCGATCTGATCATTGGGCGCACGTCGCCTCGATAAGGATCTCGCCTTAGCGAAAGTCCAGCTCCAGCAAGGTTGCAACCGCATCGCGCTGGACATAGGTGAAGATCCGGTCGCGATACGGGTAGATGATCGCCTGGATCGCGTGACCGAACCATTTCCCGATCATCGCATCGGATACGGCATCCACGATTCCATGCAAGGTGCTCGGCCAGCACCATGGGACGAATCCTCCTTGCTCGCTAAAGCCTGGAATCGCGGCCAAACCGAGACTCTGAAGGGATTGCTCGGCATGGGAATCGCTGGGTTCCAAGAGCACGACCATCAGGCCGTCCACGGCGATCAAGCGTTGTGCGACCGTGTCGTGCAAGTCTCGCATCCACTCTGTTTTCTCAAAAGCCATTGGCAATGCCGAGCCACTGGGAGTCAGATGCGGGAACAAGGCAATCCCGCGATGGGATTCGGTAGGTTGATCCGCGAGCTTTCCCAAATGCGCCACGGCATAGAGTCCTGGGTGGTTTCCGAGATGACGCATGATCCGATCGAAATCGATCCATAGATTGGTGGATGGGAGCATCAATCGGATGGCGGGTTCGGCAACCAAGGCTTCCGTTCCCGGCTCGTTGCGCAGGTCTTCGGCCGATTGCGAATTCGGTTCCTCTTCGATGGGACCCGCCGCCGCATCGATGCCTTTGCCTAAATCGGTCGCATCGCAATTCGAGGGTGGTTTGTTGTCCTGATCCGCGATTTCAGAATTTGGATTCGATGTTGCCGGAACCGGCGGCTTCGGATTCAAAGACCCTGGAGCAGGAGTCGAAGGTGGGGCTGCATCGAGCGGAGGGGACTGTGGAGCCGCATCGCTTTTGGATACTACGGAACGCTCTCGATTGCCATCCGCCGAGCTATCCGCAGCGGGGTTGTCGAGCAATCGATTCATGACGACGTGAGGAATCGTTGGGACCATTTCCTCTGGAAGCGATTGCGGCAGCAACTCCCAACGCACCTGAAACCGCGTCCGTCCGGCTTGAAAAATCGCTCCTTCTTCAAGGACTTGGTGCGTTACGCGTTTGCCGTTGATCACCGTTCCATTCTTGCTCTCGCAATCGCTCAATTGGATCGCGCCGCCAAGATTGCTAATACGAAAGTGCGGAATCGACATCCCAGAGTCCGGAATGCGAATCATGTCTTCATTGGACTTGCGGTGCGAGCCACCGAACAAGCGGTGGGTTCCGCGTTCAATGACGAACGACATCAACTCTGTTTCCGCGGGACCGGAAACAACTTCCACGATGAGTTTGCTCAAGGGAATTTACTCATGGAACGGTTCAAGCCTGGGATCGCACAGTCAACGGGCGGGGATCCTCGAATTCGATGATAGCTTAAACGCATGTTGAGCGGCAAGTTCCGGCTTCGCTAAGGAGGGAATCTTGGGGTGGCATCGCGCAGAGAGTCTGAAATCCAATAAGATCCGGACAAGACCACGCCAACCGTTCTTGGTTTTCAATCAGCTCCAATTCCCGCAGACGGGAAAGTTGTGCAATCCAACTCGCTTGTGAGGGAGTACGACTCCCTGAAATCGTAGAAAATCCTCGCGGTGGCATATGGTTAGATGCCGATAAAGAAGAAGACATCCGGTGTTTTCTGAGGCTAGGTGCATCATGCAATCGAAGACAACAATCCGTTCTCGCTTCTATTCGGGCTGGCTAAGTTCGACGGTTGCAGTCCTCGTCTTTCCATTGCCATCCGCGTTGGCGCAAAGCCCAGTACCTCTGAAGGTATTGAAGCCGTTGCCGGCCTTTAGCCCCATCCAGACAACCCAGGAAAAGCCGGTCTCCAGCACCGTCGAACCGGCGTTCGCACTTGCCCCCCTGCCCGGGCAACAGTCGTCCTCCAATCCCCCGTCGCCGACCGTAACCGAGGCAGCGCCAACGGTGACCGAAGTAGCGGCATCGGTTACGGAGACGAAGCCAAGCGTAGCGGACGAAGCTCCGGTGCAGCGGGTTGAAATGCAAACCCTGACGTTGAAAGAGCTGTCCAGAACGACTCCAACAGTGACCCAAGCATTCGGTCAGTCTTGGATGACCAGCGACGAGACGGAAGCTGTCTCGGTAGCGAGCTCGAACGAAGCGGTTTCGGCTACCCAGGAACCCCAAGAGCCTAAGGAAGGCTTGAAAGGTCGCATGAAGGACTTTCTCGATGTGAATCGATTGATCGGACGTCCAGCAACTTCCTATAGCTTGTTTCAAGACTTGGAAACCGATCAGAAGTTTCAACAGACGGCGACATTGGCGGAACCGATTCGGACAGTTCGCGATGTCGATGCTGCAACCTACATGTGGAACGCCCATGGATATGCTTGGGAATCCGCTAGCTTCTGCTACTCACCCTTGTACTTCGAACAGCCGAACCTCGAGCGCTACGGGCAAGGCGTCGGACGTCCCTTTGCCTCCACGGTATCAGCCGTTAAGTTTGGAGCGGACATCGTGACTCTTCCTGTTGCACTGGTCTGCACGCCGCCGTGGGAATGCTCGTGCACTTTGGGCCATCATCGCCCTGGCAACTGCGCTCCCTACCAACGCAAAACAAAAGATCACTAATTGCATCGGCCGGATCGATCTGTCGCCGAAGTCGTGAGAATGGCTCGGCGGATCCTGCATTGGGATCGATCGGACCGCTAGGGATCTTGCGTTAGGGTTTTTCGATTGCAGTGCGGTCGCCGGAATCCTCGAAGGGCTGACCCTTGAGCTTCTCCAGCATCTCGCGTTGCTCAGGAGTCATCAAGTCGACCAGCTTGCGTTCGAGCTCGAGATCGTTCTGCTGCATGCGATCGGCGATGAGCTGACGCCGTTCTTCCGGCGTGTATGGCTTCGGACCATTTCGAAGCTTGTTTGGAAACGATTCTTGAATGATGTGGTGGCGTTTATGGGCTTCGTGAAGCGATTCCTTTTGCTTGTCCGTCAGGCCACCTAGTTCTTCGAGTACCGCTGCATCGCTCAAGATGTTGAGCAACGACGCCGATTGCAGATGGATCTGATGCAAGCGAGCGATCTGCTCGGGGGTCAACAGCTCTGCCCACTTGGCCTCGACTTTGGAATGGATCGACCCTTTCAAGGACGCATCGGTCTTGGCGTCGCTTTCCAACTTCGCTTGATAATCTTGGATCTGTTGACGGACGGCATCGGTGAGACCGACGTCTTTGCAAACCGCTGGGGTGCCAAGCAGATGCAGCGGCAATGCCTTCTTCCATCCGAACCCCTTGAGTTTGGGCAAGGGCGAAATCTCGGCATGCAGTTGCGATGGGAACCAGCAGCAAAGCAACGAGGTTGCGATCCAAAAAGTCCAAGTTCTCGGCGACATGGCGGTCTCCATGAGGGGGATCCGGTGGCTGGTTGCAATTGCAGTACAAAGGGGACTGTCCCCATTGAAATGGTAAGGGGGCCACGGCCAGTACGATACCGCGGCGAGTGGGTTTTGCGCGATGATCCGTCGCAGACGGATGGTGAATCAATCGGGATTTGGCGTTAGCCGCGGTTGTCGCGCGCAGGTTTTTTCGTGCTCGTGCTCGTGCTCGTGCTCGTGCTCGTGCTCGTGCTCGTGCTCGTGCTCGTGCTCGTGCTCGTGCTCGTGCTCGTGCTCGTGCTCGTGCTCGTGCTCGTGCTCGTCGCGCGGCGATGGTGTGACCTTGAGCATCAGACCTTATCACTCCCCTTTCGACGGATCGCTCTGTCTAGCAC
>JBKCUI010000110.1:0-12268 GCA_046318495.1 Pirellula sp.
AAGAAACCGCGTCGTCCGGCCATGCCGAATCCTTCGGGGCCACCACAAGCGCAGTTCGTTGGCGAGCCGGTCGCGTGCTCGGCATTCCGATCGTTGAAGCGTGGTCGGTTCATGATGGATCCTTGGGAAGAATGCGGATGGTTACGGGCTCGGAAACAACCATCTCGGCGGTGTCGCGCGGGGCCGATTGTTCGGTGACGGACTTGAGTTTGGCGGCGGCTGCGGCAACTGCGGCTTCGGCTGTTTGCTTTCGCGATGTCAGCTCGGCGACGCGTTGGTCGGCGGCGGATTTGGACTCGGCTGCAGCCGATGCGGCGGCTTGCATGGCTTGTTGCAAGCTTTCGTTGAGCCGCTGCAATTCCTCTTGAGCCTTTGCATGGGCGGCTGCAGCCAACTCCACGGCTGCCGGATAGTATCGGTATTTGGCGACGGCGCTGCCATAGAAAGCGATCCGATAGTCGCCAGGCGGCGGCTGGAGCGACATCAAATTCAGGACCGCTTCGGATGCATCGGCGGTCAGCGAGACATCGAAGGGCGGGTTGCCTTCCAACCCGTGGCCCCATGTCCGCATCGACACAATGGCACCTGAAAACTCGCTGCGACGAGTGACTCTGAGTGGAATCTTGTGCACTTGTCCCAATCGCATTTCCCAGGCCTTGGGTTCCGCCGGAGCGATAGTGACGGGAGCCAGCTCGGACTGCGTGACCGAAACCGGAATGCCATCGACGAGCCGCGGGTAGGGGATTTCATTCCAAGCATCCACGATGGGCCACGCCATTTGAGCGACGCGCACCGGATGCGTGATCGTTTGGTCATTGATGACTGCTTGTGCATTCAACGATGCGGCGCGAATGTCGGGCGATGCGTCTTCGCGAGCCGTCAACAGAACGATCCCTCGCGACTTGCCTGCGGCGATCTTGAGATCGCTGGCGGTAACCCCTTCGGGCAAACCTGTCATGCTCAACTGGATCTCGCCGTCGAACCCATCGCGGCGGACGGTCACGACTTCCAACGCCACCGTCGATCCGGCTCGGAGGGCCAGCGGTTTGGACAGCGCGTTTCGATCGCCGTTGCGCAGTTCCATATGCAACCCCCAAGCCACAACGGCAAAGTCGGGCAGAGCCCGGCGCACGATGAGTCGGTACCGATTGCGAGGATCCCGTCGTGTGCCACCGAAGGCATCCGAGAGCAAGATCCGATAGTTACCTGTTTCCTTGATCTCAAGCTTGCCAAGAATGTCGGTCGAACCGCCGTCGAAAGGTGGCCCATCGTACGCATACCCGTTGCTCGACGGTTTCATGGGACTGGCGATGTCGTTGAGTTCGGCTAGATCGACCCAGCTTTTAGCAGGGCCCTCGCCCCGTTCGGCTTGCACGACGATCGCAGGATCGGTCGGCCGGCCCAGGCGTTCCGAGGCGACTTCGATCCACCATGTTTCTCCGGCTTGCGCTGCGAACTGATACGTGTCGACATCGGCAGCGGGGAAGAAGCGTCCTTGAACGTCGCACGGCACAGCGAGCGTTTGGACTTCAGCGGATTCCTCTTCCAGGCTGGCTGCGGTCGCTGGTAGGCCGGTCGGTGGCCATGAGAAAGCGCTGACCGATTGCGTGGCGGGAAAAGTCGGCACGGGGTCCTCAAGCCCGATTTCGCGGACGTGCAAACGATAAAAATACTCGGAGCCGCCTCGATAGGTGAGGTCGTGCACCTTGATGATGTAGCGACCATCCACGGTAGGTCGGAAATCGAGAACATCTCCGCGTCGCTCAACGACTTTGTCTTGGCCATTGGCATCCGCCACGATCAATACGGGATCGAGTTTGGAATCGATGCCGCGCGCATCGCATTGAATGATGTAGCGATGCCCCGCAGTAGCATCGAACCCAAAATGATCGATGGCCTTTGGCGACACCCACGCGTTGCAGACCGAGTTGATGGCGATCGGCATGGCGGTAGCCAATGTGACATTCGGTTGGCTTCGCATGGTTTCTGGGTAAGTGCCGATGCTGAAGATGCGAGCCGAGGAGATCCCCAGGCGGCTGGTGATCCGAGCTTCGATCAGCCCAGCAGGCACATCGGGAGCGATGGTGATGGTGAACTCGCGAGCCATGGGTTGGCCTTGCGCGTCCCGCTTGCGTACCGCCGTGACGCCGGGATGTTGGAACATCAGCTCACCGACATCATCCAGGTTCTCCCCGGTGACGGTTGCGTCGAATGTCGTGCCAGCCGTGCCCCCCATCGGTTGCACCAGCAGCAATCGCGGGAGAGGCAAGCACACCGATTGGGCAACGAGTTGCCGAGCGTTGCTGCAGAACGCGAGCCCTAGAGCTGCGGTGAAGAAAGCTCGCGTCGCGATCGCACGGAACGATGGACAAACCAGGATGGAGTTCATGGACGCAGTCGCCTCAATGCTAATGGTTGAACTGGAACTCTTTGGTATTGATGAGCGCCCAGAGAAGGTCTTGCCAATTTTCTCGCAAAGCGCGGGCCGGATCGATGGGGTTGCCGGCGGCGTCGATGCGAGGTTCGTTCATGTAGGTCAACGCCGCTTGAAGTTCTTCAGCAGTGGGGGCTCGCGAGAAGGCGAGACGGTAGAGTTCTGCGACCCGCTCATCCAACGGGCGGTCGGAGCGAGCCAGCAATTCGGCGCGTCCATTGCCGTTTTGGAGTTTGCCCTTGATGTCCCACGCGTTCATCAAGTGAAGGCTTTGCGCCAAGCTCGAGGTTTGAATCCGTTCGCATTCGCACACGCTTTCGTTTTCCGGACGGCCAAAGACTTTGAGGAACGGCGATGCGTTGTTGTAGCTATTGTCGGGCAGCGCGATGGCTCGGGTGCCGCTGGGCAGGTTGGGGAATTCGGTGCGGGTGCCGACAAGGTCGTCGATCGCGTCGAGGAAGACTTCGGCGGACAACCTTCTGGGATAGTAGTGCGAATAGTTTTGCAGGTCGGCTGCGTTGTGCTCGTTCGGGATCGAACTGAGTTGATAGGCGTTGGATTGTGTGATCAATCGCACCAGCCCGCGCAAATCGTATCCGCTCTCGATGAAGTGCTTTTCGAGCGCCGCGAGCAGTTCGGGGTTGCTAGGTGGGTTGGAGTCACGGATGTCGTCTTCGGGTTCGATCAGTCCGCGTCGAAAGAAGTGCTTCCAGTAGCGATTGACGAGCGATTTGGCGAAGAATGGATTGTTGCGATCGGCCATCCAATCGGCCAGTTTCAAGCGCGGATCGACATCGGCCGGAATCGGTTCGGAGTCTGCGCCCAGTGGCGCGGGGCGAAGGGAGCGACCGGTTTTGATGTTGGTGGCAGCCGCCATTCCTCGCTTGTGGAAGATCATGTCTTCGCCGCGCGTGGAGGTCGGTTTGCGGCCGACTTGGCTAAAGTAGGCGGCGAGTTGGTAGTAGTCGTCTTGGCTCCAGCGTTCGAAAGGATGGTGATGGCACTGGGCGCATTGCATGCGAACACCCAAAAAGAGTTGGGCGACGTCTTCGAGTTGCTGTTTGGGTTCTTTGACTCGCTTGTACCAAGCCACCGGTGGGTTGGCGATGACCGTGCCGGTGGCGGCGAGCAGTTCGCGGACCATCTGGTCGTAGGGCTTGTTGGCGAGCAAACCATCGCGGACCCAAGAATAGAACGCGAAGTTCGACGTGATGTCGCTGGCATCGTCGCGACGGTTCTTGAGCATCGCCGTCCACTTGTTGGCAAAGAAGTCGGCGTGTTCGGCGCTTTGGAGGAGTCGTTCGATGGCGGCATCCCGTTTGGTGGACGCGGAATCGGCGAGGAATGCGTTGATTTCGGATTCGGTTGGCAAACGGCCTGCGATGTCGAGGGAAACACGACGCAGAAAGGTCGCGTCATCGCAAACGGGAGATGGCGGGATGCCTAGATCTCGCAAGTTGGCGAACACATGTTCATCGACGAGGTTGCGCGACGCAGGCAGGGATTCGACGGGCGAGCCTTGAGGAATGGAAGCATGATAGACCGCGACGAGGCCTTGGTAACGCACCATGATGGAGACTTTACCGGGCAAGTCGCTGGCGCGGACCAGGCCTGCATCGTCTACGGTTGCCATGGCGGAGTCGTTGGACTCGAAGAGGGCCATGCGCGTGACATCGCGCGTTGTACCATTGTTGTAATGGGCGATGGCAGACACCGGTTGTTGGGTGAGCCGAGGCAAGGTGCCGCGCGCGGGTTGAACTTCGAGCGAGATGATTCGGGGTGCGGAAGCGCTGTCGTCGTGAGCGCCTTGGCGGATCCATGTGAGCATGGCTTGGTAGCGATCCGAGCCTTCGGGGAATCGCGCGCCGCCGCGGTGGGGCAAGCTGCCGGTGGCCTTCATCAGCAGCAAACTCTGCTCTGGAGCTGCGAGGGAGATTCTGCGGCCGCGGCTTTCGCGGACCAAATGGGCGTAGTCCTCGTTGGGTTCGAATCCGAGCAGCGACAACTGAAATCCGTTTTGTCCGTTGCCCGCTTTGGCATGGCATGTTCCAGCATTGCAACCGGACTTGGTCAAGATCGGAACGACATCGTTGACAAAGCTAACGGCGACTTCGGGAGCGGTCGTGGTTGGGACGCTATTGGCGGAACTATCAGAGGACGCGACTTCGGTCGCGGTTGGGTCGGAATTCCCTTCTCCTCGAGCCGACCGGCCATAGGTCGCGGTTGCAATCAAGGCGAGGAACAGTCCGAAGAACCAAGCCCAGTTGTTCCCAAGGACTACGCGGTGCGCACACGAATTCTTACGGCAGCAAGACAGCATGGCGAACTCGAGGGGAGGAAGGCGGGAGGGGGGCGGGACCGGATGCGTTCGTCGAACCTACCGTTGGCAGCGCAGCGGTTGGCTCAAAGGTTGCGGTCCGCAACACACCAGTATCCTCTTATTGTACCTGAAAAACGTCCGGCGAAGCAAACCGGGAGTCGAACAGGGGAATAGCTCGCCAATAACGCGCCCTCTAAGCCGTTTTTGCTGCTTTTTCCAGCGTCTCCACATCGAGCTTGATCATGGTCATCATGGCTTGCATCACCGCTTGGACTTTGTTGGGGTTCTCATCGGCGATGAGTTCCATAAATCGCTTCGGCACGATTTGCCAAGTGACCCCGAACGGATCGGTGATCCATCCGCATTGCAAGGGCGTTGCCCCAGCGCTGACCAGTCGCTCCCAGTAGTGGTCGACTTCTTTCTGGTCTTCGCAACGGACAAAGAGGGAAAAGCCTTGGGAGAACTGAAAGTAAGGTCCCCCGTTGTATCCCATGAACGATTGACCGCCGACGACGAACTCGGCGGATGTGATGGGACCGTCTTTACCCGTTCGAGCCACGGTCTTGATGACCGAGTCGGGAAAGGTGGCGGTGTAGAACTCGATGGCCGCTTCGAGTTGGTCGTTGAACATCAAGAACGGGGTTACTTTGTTCATCAGGTGGATAGCATTTCTTTGGATGGTGCTTGGGGTTCGAAGTCGCGGAACGCAGGCATGCCAAGGTTCGATCGATGGTTGCGTAAAGTGCCAATCATGGCCCATGACCCGTCCGCCGAGTCTACTGCTCGAAGCATGAAGCCACAACTATTCGTTGCCTTTCAAAGGAGTAATGGAAAACACAGAGACACAGAGACCACAGAGGGTTGGAAGCCAAGAGTAGTGTTGGCCTCGGACTCGAGCGAGGCTCGAACTCTGTGTCCTCTGTGCGTCCGTGTTTCAAATCGATCTCGACAGATGAAGAAAGGGAAACACAGAGGCACAGAGATCACAGAGAGGGTTGGAAGCCAAGAGTAGTGTTGGGCTCGGACTCGAGCGAGGCTCGAACTCCGTGTCCTCTGTGCCTCCGTGTTTCAAATCGAACTCTGTCTACGAAGACTGAAAACACAGAGACACAGAGTTCACAGAGGGTGGGATGGGCGATTCGAATGGTCGCGGATCGGATACCATAGCCGTCTTGTGGCGCACCTCTCCACTCCGCACTTGCACGCCATCGGCGTTACGAGCAACCATGTCCAATGCATCCAATCGTCGCTGGAAAGTCGTCATCACCGATCTGATCGTGGAACCGCTTGAGTTCGAACGTCGTGTACTGTGCGATGTGGCCGATGTGATCGCGTTGGATGCCATGTCCGAATCGGATCTGATCGGCAAAATCGAAGATGCCGATGCGATCATGGTGTATCACTACTTCCGGTTCTCCCGCCAAAGCATCGAGCGAATGACTCGCTGCCAAGTCATTGTTCGACCTGGCGTGGGATACGATGGCGTCGATATCGCGGCAGCCCGCGAGCGGGGAATTCCCGTATGCAATGTGCCGGATTACGGCACCGAAGAAGTGGCCGACTCCGCGGTCGGTATGGCCGTGTGCTTGGCGCGAGGCAGCCACTTCCTCAACAGTCGCCTCAAGCGTGGCATCGGGGCTTGGAATGTCGACCAAGCCCTTCCGATTTCGCGACTGCGAGGGCGTCGCTTCGGGCTTGTCGGTTGCGGCAGGATCGGTGCTGCGGCCGCGTTGCGAGCCAAGGCGTTTGGCTTCGATGTGGCTTTCTACGATCCGTATCAAGCCGACGGATTGGATAAGTCGCTGGGGATCTGCCGCGTCGATTCGTTGGAGGAGTTACTCACGACATCCTACATCGTCAGCTTGCATTGCCCGTTGACGAGCGAGACTCGCAACTTGATCGATGCGGCAGCCATCGAAGCGATCCCGCGCGGCGGGTACTTGATCAATACCGCTCGCGGAGGCGTCGTCGACACGCATGCGGTGGTGGAGGCCTTAGCGCGGGGGCACTTGGCAGGTGCAGGGATCGATGTCTTGGAACGTGAGCCGCCGCCTGCCGATTGCGAGATCATGCGTGCTTGGCGGGATCCCAACCATCCGGCCCACGATCGGTTGCTGCTCAATCCGCATACTGCTTTTCATTGCGAAGAAGGCTGCGAGGAGTTTCGCACCAAAGGGGCCATGGAAATCTTGCGAGCGTATCGCGGGCAAGCTCTGCGCAACGTCGTCAACGGCGTCCCGACGCCACGCACTCCCTCGCACTAGCGGTGCAGATGGTTCTCTGGAGTGACGAAGTCGCACCGGTTTCGCGAAAATGCATTCCCGCGTTGGGTGGGAGTAAGTTAAACTGAATTTCCTTGCAACGGGTGCTGGATGTGCATTCTCAATCGCCTCATTGAAGCCCCTCCCTCACCTTTCCTCCCTCGTGATTTCCCAAGCTTTGCTTGGAGTGTCTCCATGAACCTGCGATCGATGCTGGTACGTCCTCGAAATTCAAGGCTCGCGAGCGTGTGGTTAGGTTTGGCAGCGAGTTTTGCGCTGCCGTCGAGCCTAACCTTGGCCGACGAGCCGATCGTCTTCAATCGCGACATCCGTCCCATCCTGTCCGACAATTGCTTTTACTGCCACGGACCGGACAAAAACCATCGCCAAGCCGATTTGCGGCTCGATACGCAGGAAGGTCTGCATGGCAGCGCGGGGCAGTCAGGCGTCGTGGTCGCCGGGAAACCCGAAGCCAGTTCCTTGTTGGAACGCATTCAGAGCACCGATGCGGATCAGATCATGCCACCGCCCGACAGTGGCAAAACGCTGACGCCCGAGCAGATCGGGCTGGTCAAGCGTTGGATTGCAGAGGGGGGCAAATTCGAAGGGCATTGGTCGTTCGAACCGCGGCGCGTGGCCGGCGATGCACCGGTTGGGGCATCGGACGATGCCGTCATGACCCAGCGCATCGACGCATGGATCGAACGCGGACTGCAACAAGCCAAACTGCCCATCGCCCCGCAAGCGGACAAAATCACCTTGCTGCGGCGCGTGACGCGCGATTTGATTGGTCTGCCTCCGACCATGGAAGAGGTTCGCACATTCGTAGAAGACACATCCCCGAACGCCTACGAGCGCGCGGTCGATCGGTTGCTCGCATCTCCCCATTTCGGCGAGCGCATGGCCATGTGGTGGCTCGATCTGGTGCGCTATGCGGATACCGTCGGATACCACGGCGATCAAGACATGAGCGTGTCTCCCTTCCGCGATTACGTGATTGCGTCGTTCAATGCCAACAAACCGTTCGATCAATTCACGGTCGAACAATTGGCTGGAGACTTGCTTCCCAACCCGACCCGCGAACAACGTATCGCATCGGGATACAATCGCATCGGAATGATGAGCGCCGAGGGGGGAGTGCAAGACAAAGAGTATCTTGCCAAGTACATGGCCGAACGCGTTCGCAACGCAACGGGCACATGGATGGGAATCACCCTCGGATGCGCTGAATGCCACAATCACAAATTCGATCCACTGACGGCCAGGGACTTCTATCGCTTCGGGGCGTTCTTTGCAGACATCGAAGAACGCGGGCTGTACTCCGGCGCGAATTCCGATGGGAACTGGGGACCATCGCTCCGCGTTCCGACTCCCGAACAAGAAACCCAGCTTGCTCAGTCGAATGAACAACTGCGTTTGACGCGCGAGCAATACCAACAAACGACTCCGGAGTTGTTGCAGGCCTTTGCCGCTTGGACTAAATCTCAAGCCGGTTGGACGACGTTGACGCCCGATTCGATCGTGTCGCTCGAAGGGGTTTCGCTCAAGCGTCTCGACGATGGCTCGATTTTGGCCAGCGGCAAGAACCCTGCCACCGATACCTATTTGTTCTCATTGCGTTCGCTGCCCAAAAAGGTAACGGCGTTTCGCATCGAAGTGCTGCCCGACGATTCGTTGCCGCGCAAGGGACCGGGACGAGCTGGAAACGGCAACTTTGTCCTTTCGGAGTTTGTCGTGCATCATCGCAAGGCCAACGGAGACACGGAGCAGATCCCCCTTCAGAACGCCACGGCCAGCTACGAGCAGACGGGCGCTGCCGACAAGAATCCGTACGGGAAGTGGGCCGTTGCGGCTGCCATCGACGGCGATGCCAAAGGCCGAAACTGGGGCTGGGCGGTGATGGAACAAGTCGGTGCGCCGAACTTCGCCATCTTTGAAACGGCAGCCGATGTGTCGCTGGCCGAAGGGGAGTCCCTGACGATCGGGCTTTGGCAGAATCTCGACAATCCGCAACATACTCTCGGGCGTTTTCGATTGTCGGTGACGACGGCGCCGCGGCCAGTAACTGCTAAGGAGCAATTGCCTGCCAACCTAGCCTCGATCTTGGAGGTTCCGGCCGAGAAAAGGACCGATGACCAACGCAATCAACTCCTGTCGCATTTCCGAACCATCGCTCCCTCGCTCGAGGCCCAGCGTAGCCGCATCGCTCAGCTTGAGAAGCAGATTCAAGACCTGCAATCGAGCATGACATCGACCCTGACTACGCGAACCGTCGCACCGCGCATGATTCGAGTGCTGGCACGCGGCAACTGGATGGACGAATCGGGCGAAGTGGTTGAACCAGCGTTTCCCGAATCGATTGCCAAGGTGATGCAGTCCAAGAATTATGTAGCGGCGAGTGCTGCGACGGAAACGGCCGCGCGGTTGACACGGCTCGATCTGGCGCAATGGATGGTGCATCCGGATCATCCGCTGACCGCGCGCGTTCTGAGCAACCGACTGTGGAAATTGCTTTTTGGTGCAGGGTTGTCCAAGAAGCTCGATGATCTGGGAGCTCAAGGGGATTGGCCGAGCCATCCCGAGCTGCTCGATGAATTGGCCGAACGGATGGTGGCCACTCGATGGGACATCAAGCGATGGATCAAGACCGTGGTCATGAGCCGCACGTATCAACAGTCTTCGACACCTTCGGCTTTGGCCATCGAAACCGATCCGTACAACCGCCATTTGTCCCATCAAGGGCGTTTTCGCATCGACGCCGAGATGGTGCGCGACAATGCGCTGGCCATCAGCGGATTGCTGGTCCCCAAGATCGGGGGCAAGAGCGTGAAGCCGTATCAGCCTGCAGGGTATTGGGCGTATCTGAACTTTCCGACACGCGAATGGCAGAACGGGGCCGGCGAGGAACTGTATCGTCGCGGGTTGTACACGCACTGGCAGCGGCAGTACTTGCACCCGAGTTTGCTCGTGTTTGATGCGCCTAGCCGCGAAGAGTGCACGGCGGACCGGGCTCGCTCGAATACTCCATTGCAATCGCTGGCGCTGCTCAACGATCCGACCTTTGTCGAAGCCGCCCGCGCATTTGCCGAATGGATTTTGCGCTCGGGTGCGGAAGATCGGCAACGATTGGAAGTCGCGTTTCAGCGTGCCTTGTCGCGGTCGATGGGAAGCGATGAAGCCGAGGTGCTGTTGCCGGTGTTGAATGCTCAGCGCGCCGAGTATCGACAAAGCCCGCAATCGGCTCAGGCATTGCTCAAGACGGGGGCGAAGCCGATGCCAACGGACCTGGATCCCGTCGAACTCGCGGCTTGGACGGCGGTCGCCCGCGTGATTTTGAACCTCCACGAAACCATCACCCGATATTGATGCCGCTCGGACGGTGTCGGATGGCATCCCAAGGATTCTGTTCGACTGCACGTAGGCCCTTTTGGATTCCTTTCTCCTTTGTCCATTTCAGGAACGATCGCATGCAACCTTTCGCGAACTGGATTTCCCGCCGTACGTTTTTGCAGCGGCCAGGGATCAACGTCGGTGCCATGGCATTGGGATCGTTGTTGGCCCGCTCTGCGTTGGGTGGCGAAGGGAACGAGGATGCGGCACGCGGCTCGCAAGGAGTGATTCATCCGTTGCACCATCCGCCACGGGCCAAACGCATCATTTGGTTGTATATGGCGGGCGGCATGACGCATTTGGAGACGTTTGATCCCAAGCCGAAGCTGACGGAAATGCACGGCCAGCCGATGCCTGAATCGATTACCAAGGGTCAGCAGATTGCGCAGTTGCAGGGGCAGAAGCTCAATTGCTTTGCGCCGCAGCATCCGTTCAAGCAGTGGGGGCAGTCTGGCCAATGGATCTCGGAGATTTTTCCGAACTTGGGAGCCAAGTGCGCCGACGACATGTGCATCGTCCGATCGCTGTCGACCGAAGCCATCAACCACGATCCGGCTCACACCTTCATGAACACCGGTTCGATGATCAACGGTCGTCCTGCCATGGGTTCGTGGTTGCTTTAGGGTCTGGGGACCGAGAGCGACAATCTGCCTGGCTTTGTGGTGATGGTGTCGACGGGCCGGTTTGGACAAAAACAACCGATCGCAGCGCGGCAATGGCATTCGGGGTTCTTGCCCGGCCAATATCAAGGGGTCGAGTTTCGCGGCACGGGCGATCCGGTGCTCTACGTTGGCAATCCGCCGGGAGTCACCCAAGGCCAACAGCGTCAATTGGTCAGCGCGATCCAATCGCTCAATGGTCTGGCCGATCAGCGCTGGAGCGATCCGGAGATTGCCACGCGGATCCAACAATACGAGTTGGCGTTCCGCATGCAATCGAGCGTTCCCGAATTGATGGATGTGACCGACGAACCGCAACATGTCTTCGATCTGTACGGCACCAAGGGTGGTGACGGATCGTTCGCTTCGAACTGTTTGTTGGCCCGGAGACTGGCGGAGCGTGGCGTTCGTTTCATCCAGTTGTACCATCGCGACTGGGACCACCATGGCGCGGTGAAGGACCATTCGGCTGGTACGGCCAAGGAAGTCGATCAAGGGGTCGCGGCGTTGATTACCGACCTCAAACAACGCGATATGCTCAAGGACACGATTTTGGTGTTCGGTTCCGAGTTTGGTCGGACACCGATGGCCCAAGGGGACGGGCGCGATCACCATTTGGCGGGCTTCACCATGTGGTTTGCGGGGGGCGGATTCAAGCCTGGTTTCCATTATGGAGCGACCGACGAGTTCGGCTACCATGCGGTGGAGAACAAGGTTTCCGTTCATGACATCCATGCCACGCTTTTGCATCTATTGGGCATCGATCATCAACGCTTTAGCGTGAAGTTCCAAGGGCTCGATAGCCGGTTAACGGGCGTCGAGCCGTGCCGCGTCGTGCACGACCTGTTGCAGTCGTAGACGCGGGCAGCAGCCGTTGGAATCGCAGTGCCTTGGTAGGCCCTCTGAGAGCCCCCCCACTGATCATCACCCATTGATCCGCACTGGGCCCGCCGCGGACTCCAATGTCGGCAACCATTTGCCTGAATGGCTTGCTAGCAAAGCGATGGGTGGGTGGCACGTATTTGCTTTTCAGGTGCGTATTTGCCGTGTTTTCCGCACGAATACCAGTCCGACGCGCGAGCGAGGGAAGTTCGGGGGGTGGCACGTATCGCAGAGGGTACGACAAAACAGGGAGGGCGCGGGGGGGGCGCCGGGAATGGCTGGGTGGGTGGGGGGGGGGGGGTGGGTGAGGGGGGGGGTGTGG
>JBKCUI010000111.1:0-10324 GCA_046318495.1 Pirellula sp.
GCCAAAGAATGTGAACTCGCGGGAGGCGATGTCCAGCAGCACAATCGGCTTACCCCACATGCGCAAGTGGGGCAGCGTCACGAAGAAGGCGATCAGCGCGTAAGCGAGCAACCGTCGGCGTTGCCAGTATTTGCCTTGAGCCAGAGCGGGGTTGATCCATCGCCGTTTGCCGTCCCCTTGCAAGGTCGGCAGGACCATTTCCTCTGCGGGAATCAAAGGGCTGTGGGGATCGAGTTGGGGCGCGTTACCCGCGCTGGATGTCGCGGTCGACATGATGTGTAGGTGCTTGAGTGCGATGGGGTGTTGCAAGTCACCAACCGCGATCGTTGCCAGGATTGCAAGGCTTTCAATCACCTTGCGCCAGAACCGAGCAACCAAAGAATAGGTGGGACCTCTGATACCATCATCGAACGATGCCGAGTCTGGGACAAGGCAAAACCACCTGAATCGCGCAGGCTAAAGTGTCGCACAGGGATGTTCGAAGATGGTTTGTCGCAATGCAAGTTGCGGAAATGCACTCGTCCAAACGAGAGGCATTGCAAGCAGGTCATGCATAGCAATGCCTAGACCATCCGAGGAAGTCGATCGAGGAGCGCGTTACGGCTTCAACGGTCGGAAGCCTTGAATGCGTCCGCGCGGGGCAGCGCCTGCCACGTCGACGGGCATTTCCAATTGATGCGCACCGATGTTGCCAGCCGCATCGACTGCTTCCAGTCGCAAGTAGACCTTCTCGGGCAGGTTGGGATCCGAGGGCCAAACAAAGCGGCCGTTGTTTCGAGCCCCTTGGGTGATCGGCAACCAAGGACCTTGTGGCGTCTCCGAGTAGAAGAGCGAGATCGGACGTTCGGTGAAGTGGTCATCGAGGGCTTGAAACTCGATCACCAAGCTGCCGGCATCTGGGCCTTTGCCATTGAGCGCGCTGAGGAGTTGAGCGCGGGGCAACGTCGTGTCGACATAGATCCACGAGTCGGCTGCGTCGCCCGGAAGTGGACGTCGCGAAGCGAGACCATTGGCACCGACGATCACCATACGGAATCCGAACAAGCCTTCGGTTTCGACTTCGATGTCGAATGGACTTTCACGATCGGTATCGATGCCCCAGCGATCCCATGTGCGACCTTCATCGGTCGTTCCCCACAGTTCGACGCTGGCGACCGGTGCCCCCGGATCGTTCTCGATGGCGTAGTCGAGGTGGAAGGCTTTGCTGCTGCTGTGGAGGGCTTGATCAATCCAACGGTTGCTGAGTCGTTGAAGAGGAACGGCAGGGAGCGCCGGGATGGATGGGTTGTTGAGTTGGCTCGCGGAGGGATCACCCAACGAAAGGCTGGCGTTGCTCGGTCCGGGTAGCGAGGGCATCGACACGGAAGGAGCGGAGCGATCGACGAGCAACGATTGTGGAGAGCGCGAGCTCGGCGTCGATTCGATAGGAGTCGCGTTGGGAGCTTTGGCGTTCGGTTGCGGGAATGCGATGGGAGCCGTGTTTGCACTTTCGGGCGCGGCATCCACGGAGCGGAGTGGAATGCCGGTCGTCGAAACCAGTCGCGGCGTTTGAGGCGATGGCGATTGGTGCGTTGGCACTTGAGAGGAAAAACCGAGGTTGATTGGGGCAGCGCCGGCCGTTGCTGGCATGGCGGGTTGTGTTGGCGGAGATGCCAATGCGAGCGGCTGTGGGGTGACGGCAGCTTGGCTGCGTTGGGTAGGGAATCGGCGCGCCAGGCCGGCACCGATCGGTTGATTGGGATCCTCGGGGCGGTTGCTAGCGAGTTTGACTGCGGTTGGGTTGGCTGCGGATCGCGGCAATCTCGGCATGCGCGTCAGTTCTACGGGATTGCCGGAGGCATCGCGGGCCGTTACGCGCACGATGATTTGCGCCGTCGAGTCGGGGATCGACCAAGTGCCGAAGCCGACCCATTCCCCCGGTGCAATGCCTCGTTCAAGCTCCACGCGGACTTCGCGCCAGGAGGAGTCGCTTTCGGTTTGGTATTCCATGCGAACGCTTGCGGTATCCAGCGCCGTGTCGAGCAACCGAAACTCGCCTTGAAGATTCCCTTTCGGGTCCATATCGATCAGCAGTTCGCCGGTCGGCTTGGTCGTATCGATCAGGATGCGCATCGGTTCACCTGGTTGTTCCAAGGGTGCGCCGTAACGATCCAAGGTCTTCAAACGGAAGAGGTATTCTCCGTCGCGGGTGGCGTGGAAATTGAATTGCCGCCCCCGGACATCGCTGCGTTGGTACAGCGACCAACTCTGGCCGCGATCCTCGGAGACCTCCAGTTGGATCTCCGCGGGCGGTTGGCCGTTGAGATCGACGTGGAAGGGAATGACCAAGTCTTGTCGAGGCCAATGGATGGTTCCATCGGCGCTGGGAGACTGCGCGAAGGCGATCGGATGAGAGAAGAGCGCCAGGAGCCAAGCGCTGCGTCGGCAGGTGCGAGGCAACCAGGTTCGGCCGACGATGGTGGATCGCCGCGCCGTGGATGCGAATAGGGAAGAAGAGCAGATGAGGAAATGCGATGGCTTCATGTCAGCGGTCGTCCTGATTCCGAATCGGGGCGACCCACCGCAGCATCGAGCGGCTAGTTGCGCAGTTCGCAACTAGGGCCGCATGGAATCGCCCACCATCTTTGAATATGCCTCACAATTGCGCGCGAACTCGTCGTAATTGGCTCGCGAGGCAAAAAGAAACACGCGACCGGAACGTTGCTCGATAAATCCGAATTGACACTCACCATCGATCCATTTCCCCGTCTTGGCAAACTCGACCAAGTCGCAACCGCTTAGAACGGGGGTGAAGGCATCGGGAGACTTGAGCAGCGTTTCGCGGGCTTCTTGGGAGGAGCAGTGGTAGATGCGTCCGCGATGACGCACGGCAAACGCAGGATTGCCCTGGACCCAAGCGCCGGCGGAGGCATCGGAGTTGCCGCGAACAGCTTGGTGCAAGGCGACGGGGCAGAAGCCCTTCATGGCGACATCGGCGAGGACCAGTTTGCTGGCTGCCGGTTCTTCTTTGGGTGCTACCGTTGCGATAGGCCTGGACGCGGACGGTTCGGGCGCGGACTTTTCGAGCGCCGGCGATTGGGTTGCCGGTGTTTCGGATGCTGCCGTTTCTGGCTTGGTCGCATCCGGCTGGGTCGCATCTGGCAATGCAGGTTGCAGCGCGATCGATTCCTTGACGACGGGCTCGTAGCGAAGGGATGCGCGGACGGGTTGTTTCACGGCCGTGTGCACTGGGTTCGTGGCAGCCGGCTCGGAGGGTGCAACCGGGGATGGCGTGGAAACATTGGCAGTGTTCAATTGCTCGGCAACGGGGAGTACAGGGTTGGCTGGCTCGGTCGCTGTCGATGGAGCAACTGGAGACGCTGCGACTTGAGGTTGCTCGGCAGGAGTCTTTGCAATGGGTTGCGATTCTTCCGAGGGTTTCGTCGGCGTGGATGCGATGCTGGTCGGAATCGTTTCCGGAGTGGGCTCAGGTGGCATCGAATCGGGTTGAGTGCGCGTTGCCGAATCGGTCGAGGGGATAGTCGAAGTAGAACCGAGGATGGGTGCAGAGACCATTTGGGCCGCAACGGACGGTTTGCTCGAATCGGTATTCGACGAATCGCTGCTGGATTCGTCGCTATGGGACGCGACGGTTTCAGATGTGTCGCTTGCGGACGGTGCATCGTTGACAGGGGCGATGAACTTCTCGCGTTCGAGGTTGATTCTCTGGGACCCTTCCTCGTGTGCTTCTCGCTGCCGCGCTACCTTCTGTTGATCGGCGATCCTATCAGGGCTACCTGCACGTTTCGGCACTGCGGTGATTGCAGGGGAATCGGAATGGGGTTGGATGGGGCTCTGCGGTGCCGTCGGGGGTGCGACGGCGGTCTTGGATTGGGAGAGCAGTTTCGAGCGAGTGAGAATGAAGGAAGGAGGCGATTTGGGCGCCGGAGTCGTCGTCTCGGAAATCTGAGGCGAGGCGTTCTTTACATGCGGTGAACGTGGCGCAGGAGCGCTGCCGTAGAATTCCGCAGGCTGTTCCGAGGCGGCATCCAAAGCAGCCTCCTCAGATTTGGACTTGGACCCCTTCCAGGATTTGGTCCATTGGCTGAAGCGCGAGGTCAAGGATTTAGCGGCGGGTTTGTCCTTCGCGGGTGTCGACTCGGTGGCGTGGCTGGCGTTCCAGGGGCGCGCCGGTTTCGAGGCTTCGGAAGTGGTCGAATGATTGCGAGCCGCGAACGAGGGAGAGGTGGTGTTTTCCAACATCCAGTCGCGCGATTTTTGGGCGACGCGGTCGATCGTCTGTTCGTACGTGACGGGATCTTGGCTGCTGATGTTGCGATAGATCTCGTCGCCGTTGGGATACAGATACACATCCGTAGGCCATCGCGAGACCTTGAATCGGCTGGCGGTTTTGCGGTCTTCGTCCGCATTGATATGGACGGGGATGACTTCGGTGTTGATCGTCTCGATCAAGTTTGGAGCGCGGTAGGCCTTCTTTTCCAGCATCGCGCAGGGCGGGCAGTTATCGCCATAGAAGTGAATCAGGACAGGGCGCTGTTGCGTGCGAGCCAACCCGAGGGCCGCATCCACGTCCTCCATCCATCGGATCGATTCCGAAGGAGGATCGGCCAGCGAAAACGTGGGAAGGGCGATCGCCAAGAAAGCCACGATACCAGAGCTCAAAGCTCCGAGCAGGACCCGCCGAAGATTGCTTTCGATTCTCAACATACCGCACTCAGCTTGGGTGGTCAGGCAAGGTCGACGATGCCGCGAGATGTCGAGATGACATCGGTTCGCTGGCAATCCCTGGAAAGGAGAACGCATCGCGCAGGCTCCTCCTATTCCTGTTGCATCGGTCGTAGGGGTTATATCGGTTAACGAATTTGGGAAAAATTGAGAAAAAGACTCGAGAATCCTGGACGCGCCACCAATCTCCCTTGACAGGCTCACGTCGCGCACTAGGATTGCGTGGAAGGTGCGAAGCGGCATATTGTGCGGCTTCAACTGAAGCCGTTTCGATTGGGCCGGTTCTCCTCGATGTGTCCCTGACGGGATCATGCGGGTCGAATCAAGCTCGGTAGCCGAGAATCGCGAAGTTCGCTCTCGGCACTTGGGTGTCCGACGCGCGGTGACAGACAGGCTTCGACAAGTAGGCACCTTGGGTTAGGCAAGCGGCAGCGGAGTTCTCTCCAGTTTCCTTTCGGACCGCGTTCGGTCGAGTTGTTGTCAGTCGCTACGGATCTGCTAGGCAGGATGTTCTCCAAAGTGGATACGCGATCTCGACTCGCAAGGAAATTGCTGCGTCATTTTTTCGTCAGCGGAACAAACGTGTGCTGAGCACCGGTGAGTAAGCGGTTCGACCGCTTTGGTTCCGCAAAATTTTTTGTTGCAGAGTGCATCGTCGGAACGTGATCGGTCCCAGGTTTCATGGGCGATCATTGCACAGCTGGGTCAAGCTGCGCAACAGGTTCCACGCGACTCTCGATTTTCCCTTGCTCACGTTTCCGGTTGTTCGTTTCGGGGACCCTCCCTTGGTGGAACCAGACCTACCCTTCGAACACGGCTTGCTGCTGGATATTCGGTGATATGCCTAAGAAGAAGCGATTTCGTTCTCGCATTCATGGTGATGATTTAGGAACAGGCGGAGCTGCTCCGCGACCTCGTGTACGCCGACCCCGTCGCCGTCATGGGCCAGGATACCAGCAAGCTTTTGGACGCGAAGACGACGCTCCACCGGCCGATGATGGAGCGGTCTCGACCGAACCGGAGTTGGACGAAGAAGGCAATGTCATTGCACGGGCCGATTCGGCGCCACAAGAAGATCCGGGCGTCGAGTTCTTTGGCATGCTGGAAATGCATCCCAACGGATATGGATTCCTGAGATCCCCCTCGAACAACTACTCCCGCGAACGCTCCGATCCCTTCGTGCCTGGCACGAGGATCGAGAAGGTCCGATTGCGTCAGGGCGTCAAAGGTCGCGCATTGATGCAACAGACACGCCGCTCGCAAGGTCCCCGCGTTCGAGAGATCCTCGACGTCGAAGGGATGAAGCCGGAGGATTACGCATCGGTCAAGACCTTTGACACCTTGACCGCCATCAACCCAGAGAAGTGGCTGCGTCTGGAAGTCGGGCCTCAACCGATCACCAAGCGCGTCATCGATCTACTGGCTCCGCTCGGACGCGGGCAACGTGCGTTGATCGTCGCTCCGCCTCGATCGGGCAAGACGATCATGTTGCAAAACATCTCGCGCGGTATCGCGGAGAACTATCCCGATGTGGAACTCATCGTGCTGCTGATCGATGAACGCCCCGAAGAAGTCACCGACATGCGTCGCAGCGTGACCCGCGGTGAAGTCATCGCGAGCAGCCTCGACGAAGACGTCGATTCCCACGTGCGGCTCAGCCAGTTGGTCATCGATCGATGCCGACGCTTAGCCGAAATGGGCAAAGACGTGTTCTTGCTGATGGATTCGATCACCCGGTTGGCTCGCGCCTTCAACAAGTGGGTCGGCAACTCCGGCCCGACCATGTCCGGCGGTGTGAACATCAAGGCCATGGACATTCCTAAAAAGCTCTTCGCGACCGCACGTGCGTTCGCCGAAGGAGGATCGCTCACCATCGTCGGTACCGCTTTGGTCGATACCGGTTCCCGCATGGACGAGTTGATTTTCCAAGAGTTCAAAGGGACGGGCAACATGGAACTGGTTCTCGATCGCAAACTGGCCGACCGTCGCGTTTGGCCCGCGATCGATATCACGCAGTCGGGAACGCGCCGCGAGGAATTGCTGCACGATCCCGAAACGTACCATGCCGTCACCATGATCCGCCGCACCCTCAACTCCATGAACCCGGTCGATGCGATGGAACAACTCACCAAGCAATTGGGACGCTTCCAAAGCAATCAGGAGTTCCTCAAGCTGATCTCCAACGCCAAGATCATGGATTAGCGAGCGGTTGCTCGTGCCATGTCCGAACCCCAGCACCAACGCTTTCCAAAATCGGCCAGGCTCAAACGCCAGCGGGACTTTGACCGCGCGTTCCGATCCGGGCGCGTCGTGGCCGATGGCGTTCTAGTGCTGCACGGGACTCCCAACGGAGGTTCCACCACCCGGTTGGGGATCTCCATCTCGCGGCGCGTCGGAAATGCCGTCCATCGCAACTATTGGAAGCGGATCATTCGCGAAGCCTTTCGCCGGCAGCGCGCTTCGCTCCCCGCCGGTTGGGATCTGATCGCCAGGCCCAAAAAAGGCGCGCAGCCCGACCCGCACGCGGTGACCGAATCGATGCGACATCTGACCCGCCGTCTGGCGAAACGTTCTTCTTGAGCCCTTCGCTCCCATGCGCATCATCGACCGACGCGCAATTCGCGCAATTGCGATTGCACTCCGTTCAACAAATAGTCCCAATCCATTGCGGGCCCAGGATCCGATTTGTTGCCTTGCACATGGTAGTGTCCCAAGATCCCGCTGAACGACGCCCATTGCTCGTCGGTTAGCGTTCGATCGAAGACCTTGCCATCGGGCATTCGAGGTGCATCCGGTCGCAGTTTCGGAAAGATGTCGCACAGGGCTGCGGTCAAGCGAATCAACGCGGCGTACTGCTCGGGCGTGTAGTCGTATTGCACGTACTCGGTATCCCGGATGCGGCCGGAAACCGGTTCGTTGCGGCGCGGACGCAATACGCGCTCGGCAAACGCAGAGCGACCGCGCACGTAGTTTGGAAACGTGAGCTGAACCAATCCAGAATCGTCGCGGCGATACCACGGAGAGAGCGATGCCTCGGCAGCATCCTTAGGGTACGCGCCGATGTTCGCGATCTCGATGCCAATGCTTCGATCGTTGCTTTTGGTGGCGTGCCATGCGCGTTCTTTGAGATCCAGCGTCTGATAGATCGTGCCATCGACATCGAGCAAGAAGTGGACGCTGAGTCCGCGACGATCGTGCAGGATGTAAAAGCACTGGGCCGACGTCCCGCAGACATCGAAATGCAGCACGAACTGATCGATCTTGTCCTGAAGCAATGGCAGTCTCCATCCTCCACCGCGGATCTGCTCCAATTCATCTGGAGTGAAAGCCGTTGCCGCCGAGGATCCGAATCGCAACCCGAATCGATCGGGGCTGGTCTCTTGCGATTGCGATGCAAACTCCACTTTGCCGGCTTTCATGTCCTCGACCGTGCTCGCCCAGTCGCGACGATCGAACTCAGAAAATCGTCGTGTGGTTCGATACGCATCAAATCCACCCGGATCGAGCCACAACTTGACCGGGGTCCCGATGCGGTACATCTGGCCGCAGACCATGATCTCGTCGCCATGCCGCGTTTGGAAACCGAGCTTGGTGTCGGGGTTCGGGCCCTCAGGAGATTGGCCTCTCCCCTGCCCTGCCACGAGGAAACAACCGACGAGCGCAAATAGGCAGGTGATAAACCGTATCGGCCTCATGGTGATCGATCGCCTAGTCTTCGAGCGCGCCGATGTCGATCGCACAGTCATGGTGGAGAGCCCCTCGATTTCATGGTTGGTGCTGCGCGGGCAGGCTGGTGCTGCGCGGGCAGGCTGGTGCTGCGTGGGCAGGACCGCGTACCGCTGCGGTGAGAACGCATTGGGTCAACAGTGCATGGTATACTCCGAACTGATCCCAATGCGATTCCCTTCCATCCATTTTGAGCAGTTCCATGTCCAGTCGTTTCGCCGGTGTCATCCCTCCGCTGGTCACTCCCATGTCGGCTCGCGATCGGCTGGATCACGCGGGCTTGGAACGATTGGTCGAGCATGTGATCGGCGGCGGCGTGCATGGCGTGTTCGTGCTGGGCACGACTGGGGAATCACCCAGTTTGAGCCATGCTCTTCGGCGCGAGATGGTCTCCCGCACGGTCCATCATGTGAATCGCCGCGTTCCGGTGTTGGTCGGGATCACCGATACGTCCTTTGTCGAGACGGTGCAATTGGCTAAGTTCGCTGCCGAATGCGGAGCCGATGCGCTCGTGTTGTCGACGCCGTATTACTTCCCGGCTGGACAAACGGAGCTCAAGTATTACGTCGATGAGCTCATTCCCCATCTGCCGTTGCCGGTGATGCTTTACAACATTCCGAGCTTGACCAAGGTGTCGTTCGAGATTGCGACGCTCGAAGCATTAGCGGGTCACGATCGCATCGTCGGGCTCAAGGATAGCAGCGGCGACATGGAGTACTTTGGGCAAGCTCTGACGCTCAAGCGATTGCGGCCGGATTGGACGGTGTTGATCGGGCCAGAAGCCATGTTGGCGCGAGCGTTGCAAATGGGAGGCGACGGCGGCGTCGCAGGGGGCGCGAACGTGCTTCCAAAGCTCTTCACAGACCTGCTCTCGGCGGTTCAGCGAGGCGATGCCAGTTGGGTGGGGCTGCAGAAACAAGTCGAGCAGTTCCAAGCCATATACGATGTGGGCAAGTACGCATCGCGTTACATCAAGGGGACCAAGTGCGCGTTGTCGTTGCTGGGGATCTGCGATGATTTTCTCGCCGATCCGTTCCATCGTTTTCGCCCGGAAGATCGTCAGCGCGTGGCGGAGCGTCTGCGAGCCATCGACGGTTGGTCGTTGGATTTGCCGGGGGCGTGATCCCTTGTGCCGCGAGCTATCCAGCGATGGCTTATAACGTGCGGAAGAGTGAGTGCATCCCAGACATTTAGCGAGATGCCTTTTAGCAGAAATGGAAAATCGACTCCTCGCCATTACGATCAGTTTGGGGCTTGCGCGCTTTGCGGTGGGTTGTGATTCAACTGCTTGGCCCGTCGTTGAAACGACCAGCTTGCTATTGTTACCAAAGCCAAGCTGACGATCGCGGAGACGAAGCAAAGACCGAAAAAGATCGGCACCAAGCCCGAACTGCCAGAGGTCCAATCTTTTGGGATCACCAGCTTCAATAGCACGATGACCACGTAACCCAGGTAACCAATCGAATCTGCGATATACATCAGGAAGCCGACATTGGCGCGATCCCGTGTCCAAGCAATCATGCGTTCAAAGACAGTTGTATGGACAGCTACGTAAGGCAGATACAGTCCAGCGCCGATCCAGACCATCATCATCTTAGGGCTGATCGATAGATGGGATCTCAGGCCAATCGCCAAGAGTGTGATAGTAAAACCGACGGCACAGACAGCTAGAGCGCATTGCAGCGCTTTGCGATTGTCGCGAATCAAAACGGCGGAACCGTTCGCGAGCATGACTGCGAGAGCGACCCAAAAATCGATCGTCGCATAGTCGCCGGGGCGAATCGAAGCTCCCATGCCCGCGAGGAGTTCCGGCGCGAAATCGTCGCGAATGCCTCGCAAGATACTGACGAACAGGTATAGGATTGCTATCGAC
>JBKCUI010000112.1:0-3208 GCA_046318495.1 Pirellula sp.
ATACGTTTGCCGCGCCGGGACGGAGACGAACTCGCGTTCGGGATATCGCATCGCCGTGAGTTTGCCACCGAAGACGCAGCCGGTATCGATGTTGACCGTGCGGTTGAGCCAGTCGGGTTCGGGCACCGGCGTGTGTCCATAAACGACCATCGCCGAACCGCGATACTCGGCCGCCCAGTTGTAGCGAACCGGCAGTCCAAACTCGTCGGTTTCGCCGGTCGTTTCCCCATAGAGCGCGAAGTCGCGGACTCTGCCCGAACCACGCCCTTGCATCTCCTCCTTCATTCCCGCGTGGGCAACCACGATCCTGCCATCGTCGAGCACATAGTGACTGACGAGTTGGTCGAGGAACTCGGCAAGCGATTTGCAAAACGGCGTTCGCACGTCCTCGGGCAACGCATCGATCTCGGCTAGCGTATTGGCCAAACCATGCGTGATCTGCACGTCGCGGCCGCTGAGTTTGCGCAGTAGTTTCATGTCGTGGTTGCCCGGCACACACAGCGCCGATCCGGCCACCACCATGTTGCGAACAATGCGGAGGCTATCGAGGATCTGCGGGCCGCGATCGACCAGGTCGCCGACGAAAACCGCTTTGCGTTGTTGTGGATGGGTGTAGCACAAATCCGACCAGCCGGGATGCGCATCCTGCATCGAAGTGCGTACGTAACCCAATTGGACGAGCAGTTCCTCGAGTTCGTCCGCGCATCCGTGAACATCGCCGATGAAGTCGAACGGACCGTGCTCGTGGGAGCGGTCGTTCCAAAGCGGAACGCGTTCGATCGCAACGGATTCGATTTCTTCGAGCGAATCCAGTACGAAAATGTGGCGGAATCCTTCTTTCTTGAGGTCTCGCAACGAACGCTTCAGTTGAGAGCGTTGCTGCCGGATCACATGCGGACCGAATTCGCGATCCGGCCGATGGCGATTGCGTTCTTGGCAAACGGCTTCGGGCAAGTTCAGCACGATGGCGACGGGCAAGCAATGGTATTTGCGCGCGAGTGCGACGAGCGGTGCGCGGGCTTCGGGTTGGACGTTGGTGGCATCGATGACCGTGAGCCGCCCTCGCTTCAGTCGCTTGGCCGCGATGAAGTGGAGGACGTCGAACGCATCGGTGGTGGCAGCTTGATCGTTTTCATCATCGCTGACCAAGCCACGGCAATAGTCGGACGACAGCACTTCGCTAGACAGGAAGTGTTTGTGCGCGAAAGTGCTTTTGCCCGAGCCGCTCGGCCCCATCAATACGACTAGTGAGAGTTTGGGGATCGCTAGTTGCATTCGAACACTCCCATCTGAGTTGGAGAGCCGACGTTCGGGTCTTCGGGACCGACCGGCAAGAATCGTACGCGGTAACCGTGGCGATCGGCGATGCGATGGGCCCAGGTCTGAAACTCGTCACGCGTCCATTCAAAGCGGTGGTCGAGGTGACGGAATTCGCCCGCAGGCAAGGATTCCCACAACACGTTGTATTCGCGGTTGGGGGTTGTGATGACCATGGTCTTGGGGCGTGCGAATTCGAACAGCACACGTTCCAGGGCTGCAAGTCTCGGTGGATCGAGGTGTTCGATGACTTCGACCAGCGCTGCGGCATCGAAGTCCTTTAAGCGGTCGTCGCGGTAGATCAGCGATCCGTGAATCAACGTGATGCGTTCGGATTGGCGTTCGGTTAGCCGATCCAATCGGAGTCGCTTTTGTGCGATCTCCAGCGACCGGATCGACACGTCCATGCCGACGATGCGCTCGAATTGCCGATCCGCGAACAATTCGCGAAGCAGTTTGCCTTCGCCGCATCCGCAGTCCAGGACGCTGTGAGCACCACTGGCCCGCAGGACCGCTAAGACGGTGCCGTGCCGCTGATCGTTCAAGCGAACGGTCTGTTCCGAGGCTTCTGGTTCGACTTCGGATGCTGCATCTGTGTCGGAGGTTTCGACAGGAGCGTCGTCGACCAAGCGCGCTAAGGCTTCGCGTACCATGCTCGAACGGTGGCGGAGATAGCGGCGTGCGATCGTTTCCTTTTCCGGGTGGGAGGGCAACCAGCCCGCCCCTTTTTCGACAAGCTTGTCGAGTTCATCGTCGCCGACGAAGTAGTGTTTTTGATCGTCGAACACCGGAATCAGCACGTACAAATGCGTGAGCAACTCCGAGAGTTTTTTGGTCGCGGAGAGTTTCACCGAGTAGTAGGGGCTGTCGCCCCATTCGGGGAATCGCTCGTCCAAGTCATGACGTTGCACTTCGACGACGTAGCCGAGGGGTTCAAAGATCCGACGCAGGAACTCCGCGCCGCCTCGTACCGGAACGACATCGAGTGCGGCAGTCAGGGGAATCGGCAAATCCGCGAGGGCCGGCCGATCTTTGCAGCGTCCCGCCATGGCCGATCCGAGGACTTGTGCGATGGCCACACTGAGGAACGACGATGCGACATAGGGGCGATCGTTAACGTATTGTCCGAGATTGAAATGGGAATCGCGGCCTTTGCCGCGGACCATGCCGACGGGGTCGACATCGAGGAGCAGCGCCGCCGTGGTGCGCTGCGGGGTGAGTTCTGGGTAGAAGATATGAGCTTGTCCGAAGCTCAATTCAAAGCTCTGGCAGCGGTCCGGATGTTTGTGCAGCAGGTAACTGAGTTCGGTCGCGGGAGAGTGCGTGGTCGTGATCGTGAGGAGCATGCGACATGCCTGGAGGTGGTTGCCATCGGTGGAGACTGCATGGAAGTCGGGGATTCCATCGATGGGATTGGTCTAGAATTTTATCCGAAAACGATGGGCGCGTTGTGGTCATCGCTCGATCGTGGGCCGAGCATGCATGCATTGATCGCAATGGGTATGGCCTGATAAAGCAAAAACCCCATCGAGCAAACTGCCAGATGGGGCCGGGCGTTTTTAGGTTCGCGAGTAATCGTGGCGGTTCACGCCGTCAAAAGCAGCCTGCGGTCATGCAGCAACGTTTGAAACGTTTGCCGGATCCGCATGGGCAGGGATCTTTACGGCCCAGTTTCTCTTCGAGCCACTTGTCGCCATGAACGATGCGAAC
Source organism: Pirellula sp. (assembly GCA_046318495.1). Classification (GTDB taxonomy): domain Bacteria; phylum Planctomycetota; class Planctomycetia; order Pirellulales; family Pirellulaceae; genus JBKCUI01. Next base: position 3,028 of record JBKCUI010000112.1, read on the forward strand.
ACCGAACTGGACGTGTTTTTCCGAGGGGTATCCCTTACGCCGTTTGCTCATGGTTTCGAAAGGAAACGTGTGCGTCATGGTTGTCGAATTGCATGATGGGCCTCCATAGGGGAACAAAGTCAATGACGAGGTTTGCGTCACTCCGACACGCAAGACACGGATGCTCGCGATGGGGTTCGGG
>JBKCUI010000113.1:0-2425 GCA_046318495.1 Pirellula sp.
GGAACCATCAGTACTGAGCGAAGCAAAAATGGAAGCGGTCGATTCGGGCAACCACATTCGGTACTGCCTCCGATGCGGACGATACATGCTCAAGGGCCATATGCACAACGAAGACACATGTCAGGGATGCGCCGAGCGATATATGGGTATTGTGCACTGAATCCCGACGGGTGAGGTAAAGCGCCAATGTGATCCAGAAACGAAGAGTTTCCCCATCGGAACATTAATACCAAGCTTTATCTAAACATAATCGCGTCTACTTGGGTTGCCGATTTATGAAAAAAGCAAAAGTGAGAAGGGGGGATCAAACGTGTCCCGTCGATCCTGGTTGGTCGTCGTCGATTGTTCGATCCGGACCCCGTTATTGCGGCGTTTGCTGCAATGGAGGGTATTGTTTGCCCTCGCTCGATATTGTGGCCTACGCTGCCCCAGCGAGGTTCAGCGGATCCTGGTTCACTCCCCCAAAACGGAGAAGGCTGGCAAAGGAGAACGAATGGTGCCGCTGTTCCCTAAGCTACGAAAAGAACTGGAACGGCTTCAGGAAGTCGTCAATCCGGGAATCGAGATCCCGTTGAGTTCCTACGTGGTTCCCTCTTATCGCTCCACCGAAATCAACCTACGAAAGGCGTTGTTGAAGATTGGACGGGATGCGGGTGTCGCAGAATGGCCAAAGCCGTTCATGGCATTGCGTGCTTCGCGCCGAACGGAAATGGAACGGGAGCGGCGCTTCCCCAATCACGTTCTTAATGCATGGTTCGGACACACGGAAAAAATCGCCGATGAACACTACCTCCAAACTACTGAGGATGACTACAAAGAAGCGACCGATTCCGTGATCCCATCACTAGGGAATCAGGAGTCCCCTAAGGAAATCAAGAAATCGAAAAACCCCGGAAAAAGATGGGTTTTGATGGATGGTGATGCCCCCTTAGGGGCTAATCAATACACCCATCTGGTAACGAACCCTCAACAAAATCCCCTGCAAATTCATTGGGCAAACGAAAAAAAGGTCAATCAGTAGCCCCATTGGTAGCCCCATCACCCACGGATCTATCCACATCACAAGCCCTGCAACTCATCGAGCGCTTTTACCAACTGGATGATTCGGGTCGAGCTGGCTTGCTCAAGTTTGCTCGTGAGTTGGGCAGAAAAAGTAAGTGTCCGTAGCAAGAACGTATTTCGTCATGCGGGCAAGCTTGGCACGACACCCGCAGCGGGCGATGCTTTGGGCGAAACACGGGCCGACAGCGAATCGGTTCAAACTGGAGTCAGGGGGATTTGCTGACACCTTGTCAGTTTACCAGTGGAGCCAGCCGCTGCCCGTGTGTCAGGAGCCGATTCAGTGCCTTGCAAGAAGCAGTTGAGCGCAATACCGAGTCCGGGGAGCGTGACCGAATTACCCCCCAGACACTGGCTCGAACCGAAAAGAGTCCATCGGCAAAACTCCCCAAAGGAGGAATGGTAGGGCGGGACGGGCTGACTAGCGACCTTCAGTGACGGTGGATCCAATGGTGATCGAGTGCCCTGAGAACTGCCGAAACGGAATCGCTGGTGGCAAGACAAGCGACCTGCAAGTCCACAAGGTGGCTGCCGACTGCACGACGACGAAACGACACGAAAGCAGTGCGGGCCAACGGAAAACGATCCAGCCCCCCCACCCACCGAGGCCACGATAGCGGTATACCCCCTTTCAACGCCTGCCAGTTTTCACTTACGATTACGGGGCCGTGGTGGCGTGGTGTCAGTGGCTAATCGCGACAAGGCTCGACGCATTTACTCTAGCACGCAAGAGCGCGAGCGATTGTGTATCGAGAGAATAACCCGTTTGCACGCTTTGGTGCAGTGTATTGTTAGGCTGCTTCCCGTCACATTCGACGTATGAGCGATTTGATCCAGATCATCGAAATAACTTGATTCATTTTTTCAATTGCCATGTGGCCAAGGGATTCATCCCAAGAGTCATGCGAGTGTTCACTTGCATGACCGATTCGTTGCGATATTACGAAGCGACCTACAGCACCGAAGATGGTTCGATCACCAAGGGTACTTTGACATCGTCGGATGGGAGTAACACGCTTGCAATAATCGAACCGGTGTGATCGATTTCCTCGAGTTGGTCAGGAAACCTACCTAAATCCGTTGCTCTGCGTTACGGGGCATTTGCCGTTTCAACCACAGCGCGATCGGTCTGTGAAAAGAAATCCGAAATAAGCATGTTGGACCGTCCTGGCCAAAAAAGGCGCAAAACGGAATTTTTTGAATCTGCAGCGAACTCAATGCGAACCGCCTATCTAGTATAATCGGAGGATCAAGTCCCCGATTAATTTGACTCTTGATACGTTTCCGGTATGCTCCATGAACAGCGAAGATGAATTTGCAACGAATCTAAACCCATTCGATCCTAGTCGCAAGTTCCCAACCCAAG
>JBKCUI010000114.1:0-25592 GCA_046318495.1 Pirellula sp.
ATCGCGACAGTGGCAAGCCCATTCAACCGTACCACATTTCCCCCTGGCAAGACGAACCGCCCAAAGAGATGCCGGTGCCGGTCCTGGTCCCGCTTCGCGGCGACTTCTTCTGCATGCCCTTCGGCGGCAATGCCGATGCGGCGGCTGGCGAAAAGCATCCCCCTCACGGAGAAGTCGCAGGCAGCCCATGGAAAATGGTTTCCAATACCAAGCGAGGGGACGTTACCACCTTAACCTTGGCCATCGAGACCAAGATCCGCAAAGGAAAGGTAACCAAAGAACTTTCGCTGATCGATTCTCAAAACGTTGTTTACTCCAAGCACACGATCACTGGCTTTGCGGGCTCGGTTCCCCTCGGACATCACGCCACGCTCGCCATGCCGCAGCGCGAAGGCTCGGTCAAATTATCCGTCAGTCCCTTTCGCTTTGGCATGACCTATCCACTCACCTTTAGCGATCCGAAGCAACGCGAATACCAGTCGTTGCTGCCCAACGCGAAATGGCAATCGCTTTCGCATGTTCCGGTCGCATGGAAAGACCAAAGCGATGCCGATCTGTCGCTGTTGCCAGCGCGCTATGGCTACGCGGACCTCGTCCAGATTGTCAATGAACCTTGGTCCACTACCTCCGGGCCCGCTTGGACCACCGCGACCTTCCTCGATGAGGACTACGTGTGGTTCTCGCTCAAGGATCCTGCCGTGCTGGCGAGCACCGTTTTCTGGATCGAGAATCACGGCAGGCACGGTCACCCATGGAACGGCCGCAACCATTGCCTCGGCCTCGAAGATGTGACTGCTTACTTTGCCGATGGATTGCAGTCTTCGACGATGGACAACACGCTGAGTCGACAAGGCGTCACCACCGCCATCGAGTTGAAGCCTGACCAACCCACCACCGTCCAGTACATTCAAGGGGTGGCGCGCGTGCCCGAAGGGTTTGACGGTGTCCGCACCATCGAGTTCGGCCGAGGAAACATTACCTTAGTCTCGCTGGGAGGAGACCGCGTCACCGTGCCCGTGCGGCACGAGTTTCTCAAGTCCGGGCAGATCCAATAAACCCAAGGCGACTTTAACTTCCATTAGAGTGGCGTTGATGCGAATCAAAATTGCATTGCGCGCCGCATCTACATGCGTGCTGCCGACCGCTCCATCTGCGTTCTGTGGATGGAGCGCGTGGATGCTTCTAGGTTAGAGGGATTGAACCAGAAAGCACAGAGAAAATCGATTGTTGCGTCGTCGCGTCGACTGCATGAAATCCACTTCGGTCTGCGTTACAATCCGGATCCGCTGCCCGCCGTAGGAACGAGAATCTCTGAGTGAACCATGTCAGTTCGATACAAGCGCCCCCGCTGGTACCATCGATGGACTTGGAAGCGATGGTTGTCTCTAACATGCTTGTTGATCCTAGGATGCATCGCCATCGTTGGCATGGGAGCGTATTGGCATCTGCGATCGAGCCTCCCGATCCTCGATGGGCAACTGCCCCTCTCAGGGATCCATGGTTTCGTCTCGATCGAGCGCGATGCGTCGGGAGTTCCGACCATTCATGCCAGCAACCGCAATGACGCGGCGTTTGCGCTGGGCTTTCTACATGCCCAAGAACGCTTCTTCCAAATGGATTTGCTGCGACGTAAATCGGCTGGTCGTTTGTCGGAACTCTTTGGCGAGCGTGCTCTGCCGCTGGATGTTCGATACCGTCGGCATCCGTTCCAGAAAATCGCCGTGGAAGTGCTGCAACAGGCACCCAAACAGCATCAAGACTTGCTCGAGGCCTACACCCAAGGGGCGAACGCTGGGCTATTGCGGCTGTCGGCAATACCTTTTGAGTACACGTTGCTCGGCGTAGAGCCGGAACCATGGAACCGTGCCGATTCAATCCTGGTCATGCTTACTATGATGACCGAGCTGCAGCAAATGGACGGTGAACGGGAAATCGCCTTGGGCGCCCTTGCCGATAGCGTTCCAGAAGAACTCTTCGACTTTGTCGTCCGCACCGGATCGCGATGGGACGCTCCCCTGGATGATTCCGTTCTCGATCCGCCTGTGCTTCCCGATGCCAGCATCTGGTCGATCCACGATCGCGAATCGAGCAACACGAACCTCGAAGCCCGGGTTGCCAAGGCTCCGGACGCGTTGGTGGCTATGCTTTCGCCCGACGACGCGATGTTCAATGGGAGCAACCATTGGGCCATCGCGGCCGAACGTTCCAAACACGGTCACAGCATCCTCGCTTCCGACATGCATTTGTCTCTCGGTGTCCCTGCCACCTGGTACCGGGCGATGATGCGCACTCCGTGTCTTGATGGCATCAAGCGCCGACTGGTCGGTGTGACGCTGCCCGGCACCCCGGCTCTGGTAGAAGGTTCCAACGGCGAAGTCGCTTGGGGTATGACCAACAGTTACGGAGATTTCGGCGACATCATCGAGCTTATTCCCGATCCAGATGACCCCAAAATCTATCGCACGCCAGAGGGCCCCAAGGCCCTTGAGGTCATCAAGGAAACGATTTCACATCGCAACGGTGTTAGCTATCCCGAATACGAGTGGACGATTTGGGGACCGGTCGTAGCCAATCGCGATGGCCGACGCTTTGTCCATCACTGGGTCGGCGACGACGTCCATGCGATCGACACGGAACTGTTCGAATTGGAAACGGCGCGAACGGTTGCACAAGCCACCGATATCTGCAATCGAGCCGGCGCTCCACACTTAAACGTCGCTATGGTCGATGCCGATGGAAACATCGGTTGGACCCTTTGTGGTCGCATTCCGAGGCGTTTAGGCTCTCCCCCCAAGACTCCAGTCGACTGGTCCTCGCTAGGGCGCTGGCTCGGTTATCTTTCTCCTGAGGATTATCCCAAGATCCTCAATCCTACGAACGGCCGAATCTGGAATGGCAATAATCGTGTGTTGGGGGGCCCAGAATTGGAGATTCTCGGAGACGGAGGGTACGACCAAGGTGGGCGCGCCCACCAGATTCGACGGCGTTTGATGGAACAGGACCAATTCGACGAACGCGACTTGCTGAACATACAATTGGATCACGAAGCCTTTTTCTTGGAACCGTGGCAAGAACGACTCGTTCAAACACTTGCATCACACCCCGATTGCGTTTCCAAGGAATTCGCGGACGCAGCAAAACAGTGGGATCGACAAGCCTCGGTCGATTCCGTCGGCTATCGTATCGTCGAACACTTTCGCGCCCAAGTCCTCGACATCGTTCTTGGTTCCAGCACCAGCTCCAGCGGCGATCAAAACGCCGGAGCGTTTGCCAAGCGCGTTGGCCTCCCAGGGCTTCGCATCTCCGAGGAGGATGTGATTCAAGACCTCTTGGACGCAGAGCCCGAACATTGGCTCCCCCAACCCTATTCTTCCTGGTCTGATTTGCTGTCCGATGCGGCTAATCGCGTCGAAGATCACTTGAAACGAGAACACAATTTCCCAAAGAGCCCTTGGGGACACTTCAATCGCGCGCGCATCCGGCATCCGCTGTCGGCTGCAATCCCGTTGCTCTCATCCTGGCTCGATATGCCTAACACACCGCTCGCAGGCGATCGCAACATGCCACGCGTACAACGAGTCAGCCACGGTGCATCTCAGCGCATGGTCGTGTCACCAGGCTTGGAAGAGCAAGCTCTCTACCATCAACCGGGAGGGCAGTCGGGCCACCCGCTATCTCCCTATTACCGGGCTGGTTTCTCGGATTGGGCGGAAGGCAAACCGTCCCCGTTGCTGCCCGGCCCAACCGTACACTCGCTGCGGTTGATCCCAATCTCACCCAATATCTCTACCTCTGGGTCGCGCCCCTAACGCCCTTTCCTCCACTCGGCCAGTGGTAACGATCGTAGCGACTGCGCTATCGGCTCGATTGCCGAACGCTTCTCGATTCGTTGAAAGATTTGCCCCATCGGATTTGTTGACCCACAGTTGGCATAGTGTGCGCTCGATTTGGAGCGCATGATCGTGGCTCTTGGATCCCGACACTGCGATGGCTTCTCTCGAACTCCCAGAATCCCAAGACTCCAATCCAAATCGGTGGACGCGTTGCTTGGCGCGCACGTTTGCCTTGCTCGCTATGATCGCCATGGCGATCGACACCACACCCGGATCCACCAAACTGCTCAACGGCATCCAGGGCCCGGTCAATGATGCTCTTAACACATTGGGGTTAGCACAAGGCGATTGGCCCTTGTTCGCTCCGAACCCCTCCGTTCGCAACCATCGATTGCTGGCCGAATTGCGCGATGCTAACGACCACCCTGCTACGTGGAGTTCGCCGGAATGGACACGCGCCTCCATCTGGGAGAAGTTCTATCGCTCTCGGGATATGAACTTCTATCAGCGTCTCGGCCGAAACGTCCACGCCTCCAGCGATTTTGCGGATTATCTACACCGCGCAATCCCCGTACGCGAGTCGGCCACCCCATCGATTCGTTTCGACGATCAATACGAAGTCCTGCCCATGGTCGATCTCGCCCCTCCGATCCAATCGATTCGTCTTTACGAATATCAACGCAGATTGCTGTTAACCCCAGGAGAACCGCTGCCCGACGTGGCCAACACCAACTGGACCAACCATAGCGTGCTGCTCTCGCAACGAAAGTACGATCCATGATGGGCTTGCAAACCACTTGGCGGTTCGTTCGCGATACGATCGATCGATTCCTATTTGAATCTCCTGATCCGTTCATCGTTCCCGTGCTGCGCATCGGCTTTGCCGTCATCGTTTTGATTCACACAGCCGTCTTGTGGCCCGATGCCGAACGCTGGTTCACCGATGCAGGGGTCCTGCAGTCCTCAACGGCGCAAAGCATCGTCGGCAGCCACGGATGGTCGGTCCTTTCGTGGCTCCCGTCGAACGCGCTCACGATCCAGGCATGCCTCGCTGCGATGGGCCTTAGCGCTGTATTGATGCTGCTAGGAGTCTTCTCGCGCGTTCAATCGGCAGCGATATGGGTTTGGCTCGTGTCCTTTCAGAATCGCAACCCCTTTCTGAACGATGGCGAAGATGTCGTCATGCGACTGTTTGCATTCTTCTTGATCTGGATGCCGTTGGATCGCGGTTGGTCGCTAATCCGTCGGCGATCGGCGTTGAAAACCTCCTCCAACGTATCGAGTACGGCTTGGGGACTGCGTCTGATGCAATTTGAAATGGCCGCTCTCTATGCATCCACCGCCATCTGCAAATGGGGTGGCGACACTTGGCATCAAGGAACGGCAACCTGGTACGTCGCCCGCATGGGGGATAACTTCGGCCGATGGATTCCAGAGGCTTGGTTTGACTGGCCTCTCTTCTATAGGAGCACCACTTGGGGGGCTTTGGCCATCGAAGCCATCCTGCCAATCGCGCTTTGGTTTCGCTGGACCCGCAAATGGGCCATCCTAGCCGGGTTGGCATTGCACTTAGGAATCGAACTCTCGATGAATCTTTTCTTGTTCCAATGGCTGATGATCCTGGGTCTGCTCGCGTTTGTCGTGCCCAGCGAATGGATCCCAAAGAGAAACTCTCGTTCGCAACCATCTTCAGATTTGACCGAGCCGGCAACTTGAAGTAATGACTTCACTTTGCCGCATGCCGCACACTCGCGAGCAATCGTTCCGCTTCGGCATGGAAGTCGATCACATCGAACAGGGAAGGGCGGTGTGCGCTTTTGTCGACACCATCAAGCTTGGAATTCAAAGCGGCGTCAATGGATCGGTGCAAAATCTGGGACTGTCGCAGTTCTTGGTTTGCTTCCAGTTTTGATTGCTCCAACGATTTGACGACGGCCTGCTGGGCATCCTCGTCAGCCTTCATTTTCACGTATCTCGCTTGAATTTGCTGGTACTCCGCATCGAGCCGCTGTCGTCGCTTTTCGTTGCGTTCCACCCACTCTTGTTTTCGAGCCTCGTACGTTTTGGATTCCTGTACGAACTCTTGATACTTACGCCGATAAGTAGCCATATCGCGTTCGTATTCCCGCCAATCCGATTCCTCTTTGCCCTTGTTATCTCTCTTCGATCCTCTTGGCTTTCGGGGTTCATGCGGTTCGGATGGCTTGCTTGGACGCCCTGGTTCCTCCGTCGTGGTCAAGATCCTCCATGCATGACGCTCCGCCTTGTGAGCGTCTTCCGTATCCCGGTGGAGGCGACGGAGCGATTGATGCTCGGTATCCCACGCCTGATGGGCTTGTTTCTGCTTCTGCTCGCATTGTTCGAACTCGGCTTTGGATTGCTTTAATGAAGCCCGAGTTTCGGATTCGGCTTGCTGCGCGACGCGATCGAGGGCGAGCACCAGATGCTCTGCAGCTTCTCGCGTTTGCTCAAACTCGGTTTGAAAGTGGTCCGCCACGGTCTTCGACGGATGCGACTGCATCAGCTCGATGGCTCGATCTAGGATCTCATCCGGGATGGCGTTTGGGTGCGGATCCACCTTGGCAATCCCGCAGATGCCCCCCAAAAACTCCGACAGCGTGCGTTTCTCGGGTACTGTCATTTCATCCCGCGAAACCAAGTCCTTGACCAAGGCCTTGAAGTGCTGTGTCGCAAGCTCCGTTTGCCCCGACTCCATGGCCAGCCACAATGTCAACTGATGATGGCCGATGGCGAGTGCGAGCGACTCTTCTTCTGTTGGTGGTGCATAGCGCTGGGTCAACTTCCATGCCTTCGAGTACTCGGCATTCTTGATGTATATCCAAGCCGCGGTCTGAATCGCGATAGGATAAAGAGGTGAATCCGAGGCAATGGATTGCCCGAGCGGCTCAACCATTGCAACATCGGACTTCTCCTCTTGAAGTTGTCGAATCGCCGTCGTGAGCTGTTTCTGCTCCTCCTTGATATCTCCAACCACGACGCTCATCCCAGCGCACCAGAACAACATCCATATGCGAATCGATACCATGTCAGGTACCCTTGTGCACAGAAGAAATCAATGAATCAGTCCGGCGATTGCTTGATCAAGAGATAGCTGAATAACGACCGCCCAGCCAAATCACCATCGGCCGCTTCTCCGGCTCCCCAGATTCCGAAAATCGTAGCGCTCGCACGGCGACTACGCAATCAATTTGGAGCGTTTTTCCATTAAGTTTCCTGAGAAAACCTTCCCCCCCGAAATCCCCTCTGGGGCCGATGCACCCGATGTTTCGGGCGATCCGATTCGCAGTTCTAAAGGACACATGCAATCACTTTGATCCAAGAAACATTCAGGCCCCCCTCAGAAAACAATTGAGAAGGTGCTAGCCTGCCATCAAACTGGGATTCGTTGAATGTCTTCTATCCTCTCCCGCGATCGCCATGAATACCCCGCACTATCCCGTCCTGTATCAATGCAACGTTCGAGTTCTCTTAACCCGGCTCTCAAAGGCCATCGGTCGCTCTGCGACCCTCGATGACATTCCCGACTCGACCCTCGTCGACTGGTCCCAAACCGGGTTTGAATGGGTATGGCTATTGAGCGTCTGGCAAACGGGAACGGCCGCGCGCGACGTATCTCGCTCGGAACCGAATTGGAGACGCGAGTTCGAACACACGCTCTCCGACCTGTCCGACAACGACATCGCTGGGTCGGGTTTCGCCATCACTGCCTACCATGTGCATGCTGACCTGGGTGGGGATGCGGCCCTAGCGAGGCTGCGAACGCGCATGCAGAAACACGGTCTCAAGCTCATGTTGGACTTTGTCCCCAACCACATGGGACTGGGGCACCCCTGGATCGATCTGCATCCGGAATACTTCATCGCAGGCACCCATGCCGACCTGCAACGCGAACCACACAACTTCATCGCAGTGCGAACCGCCAGCGGCGAGAAAGTCTTTGCTCACGGCCGCGATCCCTACTTTCCAGGCTGGCCCGACACTCTCCAAATCGACTATGCCAATCCCGATGCAATTCGCGCGATGGAAAAAGAACTGGTGCGCATCTCCCATCAATGCGATGGCGTCCGATGCGACATGGCCATGCTGATCTTGCCAGATATCTTTCAAGCCACCTGGCATCGCGCTGGCCTCCCCTTTTGGCCCGATGCCACCGCTGCGGTGCGCCGCATCCATCCCGCTTTCTGTTTCATGGCAGAAGTCTACTGGGATCGCGAATGGGATCTGCAACAACAAGGCTTTGACTACACCTACGACAAACGCCTGTACGATCGGTTGCGAGAGGGGCATGCACAGCCTGTGCGCGAGCACCTGCTCGCAGGCTTAGACTTTCAATCCCGCCTCGCTCGGTTCCTCGAGAATCATGACGAACCTCGGGCGGCGGCGACCTTTTCATCCGACAAGCATCAAGCTGCAGCAGCAATCACATTCTTGGCTCCGGGGTTGCGATTCTTCCATCAAGGCCAAACCGAGGGCAACCATATCCGCATTTCCCCTCATCTCGTCCGAGGGCCCGAAGAACCAAGCGATCCTGTAATCCAAGGCTTCTACACGCAGCTTCTCCAACTCTTGCAACGCGATATCTTTCGAAGCGGTCAATGGTCGTTGCTCGAATGCGTACCGGCTTGGGAAGGCAACGGTTCCCACAACGACTACATAGCGTTTGCTTGGCAGCAATCCGGCCAACCGCGCATCGTGGTGGCTGTGAACTACTCCGACCATGCCAGCCAATGCCACGTGCGATTGCCGTTTGAAGGCCTCGATGGATCCTCATGGCGGCTAGTTGATCAGCTCAGCTCCGATGCGTATGCATGGAGCGGCCAGGATCTGGCCGCTCGCGGGCTATATCTCGACGAACCGGCTTGGCGAGCACGCGTGTTTGAACTGCAGCCGGATCGGTGATCCGACCGACGAGCCAAGACGGTTGTCTTAAGGTTTCACTTGCTCTAAGCCCATTTTTTGCGATCGCAGTTGCTCCAGCTGGCCCTTGAGGCGATCCACCTCGGACTGCAGCTCACGAAGCGAAGCTTCTCCTGCTTCCACCTTCCGACGCCAGTCCTCGCTTGCTTCCGACAGCTTTCTCCCTTGCTCCTCAATAGTTTGAAACTTCCTGCCGAGCTCGGCCCGCCGCGCCATGAATTCTGCGGATGGCGTCACGCCCTTGTCCTTAAACAGTTTTTCGCCCGCTTCCATCGCTTCCCATTCGGCTTGAAGCTTGGTCGCCTCTTCGCGAGCCTGCAACCACGCAGTCTCCGCATCCCGTCGCAGCGAGTAAACGCCAGCCATGCCCACGCCGACATTTCCCAGTTGCGATTCCTTTTCCCGCAATCGCTTCAGAATTTGCTCCGCATTCAATGCAACCTCATCCTCCGATACGTTCGCGACCTCAGGGGCCTCGAGATCCTCCAGCATCGGTGACTCGTCATGCATCGCGTCGACCACAGCAGTCTCTGCTTCGATCGTATCGACTCGGTCATCGGAAGCTTCGGCTGCCAAGTCCACGGGCACACCCTCGAAGTAACGACCGCTAGGAAGGGAGGACGCATTCCAGTCCAAAATGGTCGGCTCACCGAGCAAGCGTTTGACGCGCAGCTCGATGATGAGTTCAGCCTTTTCAGCACGCTCCTGCATCACCGCTTTGAGCTTGGCCAACCGCTCCTCGATGGCTTCGATCTCGGCTTGCCGGTCCTTTTCGATCGCTTCAAACTCGCGCCGGGTCAGCTCCAACAAGCGCTCGCGAGCTTCTTGTTGAGACTCTGGGTGCTTGTCCCGTTTGGCTTTCGCGTACTGTTGCAGCCAAGCACTGCGTTCGGAATCGTTGGCGTTCGCAAGGGAGGCCGATCGCCGATAACGCAACCCCGCTCGCGACGCATCGGACTGAGCCCGCATCCTTGCAATGGTCTTAGCCAAAGCGTCTGCAGCTCGATCCGAGTCCGCCGCCATCTGTCCGGAGAAATCGGCTGACTGCGAACTCACATCGGCTGCGTCGGCATACCTTTGCGCAGCCTGTGCTTGCCCTTCCAACTTCCTCGCTTGCTTGCGCAGGTCCAATGCCGCTCGTTCCGCCGCCTGTTGCTCGCGTTCAGCCGCCTGTTGCTGGCGAAGCACCACCTCATACTGTTCACGCTGGCGTGCGAGGCGATCCTCCGATTCCAATTTCTCCTGTTTGGCATCCGCCAAACGTTGTTGTTCGCGTGCGAGATCTTTTTGTTGCTGGGCATACAACAGGGAGGGGACCAGCGATACCGCCATGCCTCCCACTACCATCAACGCCATTCCGCTCGTCAACCAAACTCGAGTTCGAAGCATATTCCAAGGCATTTTCATTTCAGGGGTTCCTTTTCATCGGTAGAGTTACTCGGCTCGATCGCTTCGCGCGATATCGACCGCATTTCTTCGTAGAGCGTTCGTTCCAATTGCAACAACTGTTCGTCCAGCGATTGCAGCTCGAGGTCGGGATCAACTCCCACAGCGTCAGCGGGCAATACGGACCGAGCTGGGGAAGGGAGTGCCTGACCGTCCGGATCGCTGGATGCTGTGCGGTTTTCGTCCCCACTCGTGGCCCGTGCTGTGTTTTGGGATGGAACGCGTTGCCCATCGCGAGGCAGCCACCAGACCATGTTGATCGCTACCAGCGCGACCAAACCCGCCATTGCCGGCCACTTCCAAGCCTTCCATCGCTCGCGTCCGATCAGCCCGCGGATGCGGGATGGCAATCCATACTGCATTGGGTTGATGAGATTGGCATGGATCTCGGTGGCCAAGCGTGCGACATCTGCCGCATGCGCTGGCCGCTGACGTCGGTCTTTGTGCATCAGCCATTCGAGGAAGACGACCACGCTGGCCGGAACGGTGGGATCGTAATGAGTCACCGGTTTCGGCTGAGATTCCGCGATCTTTTTGACAAGCGCCAGCGGCGATCGGTCCGTGAACGGCGGATGCCCGGTCAGCATTGCATAGAGCACTGCACCCAAACTATAGAGGTCGGTCCTCGCATCGAGGCTTTCTCCAGCAGCTTGCTCCGGGGACATGTATTGGGGCGTGCCTGCGATCGAACCGCTGTGGGTGATGGTGGCTTCGTCCAACGCCCGCACCAATCCAAAGTCGGTAAGCACCGCGCGATCGGTCCCCATCTCGACCAAGATATTGGCAGGCTTGACGTCGCGATGGATGAGCCCTTGCTTCTCGGCCGCCGACAACCCATCGGCCACCTGCGCAACGATGCGCAGGGCTTGGTCGACGGGCAGCGTTCCTTGGCGGTGCAGGCGTTCTTGCAAGGACTCCCCAGCGACCAATGGCATGACAAAGTACGGCGGCATGTGTTCGGCATGAATGCGATGGATGGCAACGACGTTCGGATGCACGATGGACGCCGCGCACCGCGCTTCGCGCACAAACCGCTGTTTCGCCACACCGATCGCCGCAAGATGCATGTGCATGACCTTGATCGCCACCGGACGATGCAAATCGCGATCCCAGCCTTCCAGGACGATCCCCATGCCGCCCGTGCCCAAGACGCGAACGATCGGGTAGCCGTCCAGGATTCCCAAGTACTGGGAGTCGGCTTCGGACGGTTGGTACGGCTTCAGCCACCCCAAAAACACCTCTCCCAGTGCGTGCTGGTTGCGGGAATCGTGCGATCCCTCACGAGCTGCAGCTCTTCTCAATGTCTCGATGCCCAAACGTTCGATCACGGTGGAGCGAGCGCGGTGCCATGCGCCATCCAACTCCATCGTGTCATCCAACGCTTGTTGGCATTCCGGACAGCGTTCCAAGTGCTCGGCGAATGCGGCAGCTTGCGCTTCATCGAGTTCATCGTGAAGCAATCGTTCCAGTGCGATCGCTTGGCAACCGCTCGGATTTGGATTGGAAACAATCATCCTTCGGACTCCCATCGCTGCGAACTGGCTTGCACCCAGTTCTTGATCTTCGCCAACACACGGCTCCGGGCGACGTACACCGAACCGAGGTTCATGCCGAGTTCCTTGGCGACACTTGCCGCCGCTTGGCCTTCCACCGCCGTCTTCCAGAACGCAGTCCATGTCGCAGGTTGGAACTGTGGCTGGATGGCTCGACAAGCCAACGCAAAGAGTTCCGATTGCCATTCCAGATGGATGCTCTCTTCGATGGCTACAGGAGAAGCGACCGAAGCAACGAGATGCTCCAATGCAACCGAGCCATCGCGCAGCCGCTGATCGCGAGGACGGCGGCACAAATGATTGACCGCCGCGTTGCGAGCCACCGTCAGCAACCATCGTCGAAACGATCCCGGCCTCGACGCTGGCTCAAAGCTCCCGATGGTGTTCATAACGGTAACGAGAACCTCTTGAACCAACTCGTCCGCATCGAGGCTTTGCAGCCCGCGTCCTTGAGCCACGCGACGCAAAACGGGCGTCACCATGCGTGCAAACTCTTCCCATGCCTCGCGATCTTCACGATCGGCGAGCCTCAGCAGAAAGCTCGGATGGGTGCTCGGAAGGTCGTTCATCGCACTAGGCTCGTGGAATACGTCGCAGGCGACGCGTTGCGGAAATGGGTTGGACTCCACCATGAAAACACATTTCCCGCACGAACCTAACATGCTGAGGCGACGATTCTAGAAATTTTTTCAGGGTGTTTGCCCCACATCCAATGGTCCCGACTTTTGGTTTGGAGCGGTACGACCAAGGAACTCGGCCACGCTCGCGTATCAAGCACGAGGCGTTATACTCTTGCCAACACCAGCGACGGATCCATCTGGTGTGCATGCATTTTTCCCGTAAGGGTCCCATCTTTAACGCGTTGCTCGCTGGAATCAGCCCAGCACAGGACGGTTTCCTCACCATGCATCGGACGTTGCAATTCCTTTCGAGTCTTGTTGTTCTGGGGTTCTCTACGTGCTGCCTGATGACGGACCCGGCGCTGCCGACCGCCAACGCACAAAGCGTCGCCTCAACGGCTCAAGATGGCTCGCAATTGCCCAAGCCTGACCCGGCATTCCAAGGCAAAATCGGAATGACCTTCAAGGACTCGACGCCGAACTTTCCGGCCCCAGTGCGAGCCCGCCAAGGGAGCCCGAACGTGTTGCTGATCTTGCTCGATGACGTCGGCTTTGGCATGTGTTCGACCTTTGGCGGCCCGGTGCCTACCCCGCACATGGACGCCCTCGCCGCCAACGGTTTGAAATACAACCGCTTCCATACCACGGCCCTTTGCAGCCCCACGCGGGGTGCGCTACTGGCAGGCCGAAATCACCATACGATCGCCACCGGCGTCATCATCGAAATGGGAACGGGCTATCCCGGCTATACGGGAGTCATCCCCAAAAGCACCGCGCTGGTCTCTCAGATCTTGCGAGACAATGGCTATGCCACCGGCATGTTCGGCAAATGGCACAATACCCCCGAACCGGACATCAGCCCCGCAGGCCCGTTTGATCGTTGGCCAACCGGACTCGGGTTCGACTACTTTTATGGATTCAATCAAGGCGAAACGCACCAATACTATCCAACGCTCTATCGCAATACGTCCTGGGTGCCCCAGCCCAAGTCTCCGGAAAGCGGATACCACTTCACTGCAGACATGACCGAGGAAGCCATCGCTTGGATTCGCAACGTGCGAGCAGCCGATCCGAACAAACCTTGGTTCAACTACTTCAGCACCTCCGGGGTCCATGCCCCGCACCACGCTCCGAAAGCTTGGCGAGATCGATTCGCTGGCAAGTTCGATCATGGTTGGGACCGTCAACGCGAGCTGACCCACGCCAAGCAACTCGAGATGGGAATCGTTCCCGAAGGAACCAAACTAACCCCTCGCCCGAAAGACATTCCATCGTGGGAGGATCAACCCGCCGATGCGAGGAAGGTCTATTGCCGCTTGATGGAAAACTACGCCGCGTACATGGCCTACACCGATGCGGAAATCGGACGCCTGATCGAGAGCCTGCGTGAGTCGGGCGAGCTCGACAACACGCTCGTGATGTATGTCGTCGGGGATAACGGGGCCAGCGCCGAAGGAGGCCTCGAAGGAACCTTCAGCGAAATCGCGAGCTTGCTCGGCATCCAACTCGGACTGGAAAGCTCCATCCATCGCCTCGATGAGATCGGTGGTCCGACCAGCGAGCCTCACGTGCCGGTGGGTTGGGCATGGGCTATGAACTCGCCGTTCCAATGGACCAAACAAGTCGCCAGCCATTTCGGAGGCACGCGCAATCCCATGGTCGTGCATTGGCCGGCCTGCATCAAAGCCAAGGGAGAATTGCGAACGCAATTCCATCACGTCATCGATGTCGTCCCAACCATTCTCGAAGCCTGCCAAATCTCCGAACCCAAAGAAGTCAACGGCATTCCTCAAAAGCCGATCGAAGGGGTCTCCATGCTGTACTCGTTTGACGATGCTACGGCCAAGAGCAAACGCACCACCCAGTACTTTGAGTTGGCGACCAACCGCGCGATCTACCACGATGGCTGGGTCGCATGCAGCCGGTTCGGACTGCCATGGCAAACCCTCGGACGCGGTGACGGATTCCTCGATGCCCCCTGGGAGCTGTACCACGTCGATGACGACTTTAGCCAAGCCGATAACGTCGCCCACCGCGAGACGGCCAAACTCCGCGAGTTGCAAGCCAAGTTCATGGAAGAAGCCAAACGCTACGATGTCCTCCCACTCGATCCCCGCTTCTCCGAACGCATGGATCCTCGTATGCGAACGTCAGATGCACCGCGTACCGAATGGACCTACTACGGCAATCAAGTTTGGCTGCCCGAACCGATCGGCCCGATGATCTTCCCTCGCCCTCACACCATCTCGGCCGATGTCGAGATTCCCAAACAGGGTGCGCAAGGCGTGATCGCGTGCGCCGGCGCATTTTCCGCCGGCTGGTCGTTGTATGTGAAGGACAACAAACCGGTGTTCCGTT
The DNA here is from genome assembly GCA_046318495.1 of Pirellula sp. GTDB lineage: Bacteria > Planctomycetota > Planctomycetia > Pirellulales > Pirellulaceae > JBKCUI01. The sequence goes on from JBKCUI010000114.1 coordinate 14,749, forward strand.
ACACCTTCTTCGATGTCGCCGACATCACCATCTCGGGCTCAAACGACCTGCCCGAGGGGAAGGTCAATATTCAGACGCAATTCGTTCCCGAGGGCAAGCCGACCGGGAGCGGCACCTTGACGTTGCTGGTCAATGGCGAGCGCGTTGGGCAAGGACGGCTGGAGCGTTCGGCATTCCGTCACGGACTGGAACCCTTTGAGATTGGGCGGGACTCGATCACGCCGGTCAGCCCGGATTACCGCAGCGACTATCCCTTCACCGGCCGAATCGAGAAGGTCCGCTTCTCGCTCGTGAGCCCCCGGTAAGCGCGCGAACGCGCCCGCAACACCGATGGATGGCCGCACAGAGCCTATTCGAGAACTAGAGCATTCCGAATGTTGCCATCGCAAACAGATCTGCGACGGCAACGACTGCTCAGGGTTTTCGGAGAGACACAATGCGCCGAGGACGCGTTACTTTCCTGGCATGGTCCAGACCGGATCGAAAGCATCCCCGAGACTCGCTTGCAAGATGCGCAGCATCAGGAGCTTGCACGGACCGTCGTCCGGTTTTTTGGACAAGAGTTCCGCCGTTTTCGTCAGGGCATTACGAAGCTTGTTCGCTTCTCCCGACGACGACTCAAACTCCGCGAGCGCTTCTTCGTAGATGGGAAAAAAGGCGCGATCGGCACCGGAGAAATCTCCGATCTCGAACAACTCGACGGGTTCCTTGAGGTTGTTGACTCGAATCTTGCAGATACGTCGACCGACCAGTTCCGAGCGGATTCGATTCTTTGTGTCGCGAGTAATGAGAATGGAACTGTGCAGATACTTGGTAGTTCCTTGAACGCGACTGGCCAAGTTCACGGTATTCCCCAACGGTCCAAACTTGATACGTTTCCGCGAGCCGGTATTGCCACAGATAGCCAATCCGCTGTGCACACCGATTCCAACCCCCCAATGACAACGAAGTGTCTCAAACCATTTGTCGCTCAATTGGCGGACGCAGTGTTGAACCTGAACAGCGCACTGGCACGCCTTGGTCGGGTGCTCCTCGGACTCGATCGGCGATCCCCACATCGCCATGATCTCATCGCCGACATAGTCAACGATGGTGCCACCGGATTCGAGAATGATATCGCTCAGCGCGTTCATCACCTCGCATATCCATTGAATGGTTTCGCCTGGATGCCTAGTTTCACAGATCTTGCTAAAGCCTCGAATATCGCAGACCATCACGGTGATATCAGAGTACTTTGGACGGCGAAGAATCTCTTCGTCGCGCAAAACACTCTCCGCCACGCGGGCGGGTAGAAACTTGCCGAGTTCCATGCGTCGCGATTCGGCTTGTCTCAGGCACGATTCGATCCTGGCCTTGAGCACGCATTCCACGGCGGGTTTGGACAAGTAATCATCGGCCCCAAAATGGATGGCTTGGGCCCCTTGTTCGTCGTCGCAGTTCCCCGAAACCACGATCACGGGCAAATTCTTGCGTTTCACGCGAATGGCTTGGATGAACTCGATCCCGCTCATGCCGGGCATGTTCATATCCACCAAACAAACATCCACTCGCATCTGCTCGAGCAGTTCCATTGCCGATAGCGCGCATTCACAACTCACTGCCCTGTATCCCAAGTTTCGCGTTTTCTGCTCGAGATCTCGGCGGGCTTCAGGCGTATCATCGACAATCAGAACCATCGCCGCGTGGAGTTCCAACTTCCCTGGATCGACAGGGTGTTTGGGCAGTGCTTTTGGTTCAGGTGGCGTCTGCCCCTGGGGACTCGGTCGATCTTCGTGTGCGACAGGCTGATTGTTGGCAAACCGCAGGATGGAGGACACTTGCTGCTTCCATCGCTCGAACGGAGGCATTGAGGAAATCGACGCTTTCATCCAAGCTTTCTCAAGCTGCTTGATCTCCGCCGGAACGGAGACCAACACGTTTGCCATCCAATGGCCCAAGCTGCCTCGCACGGGATACTGGGCTTCATCTGAAACCTGCTTCAATGCGCGTTCGATCGTGTTTGCTGCAGACTGAAGCAACCCGTGTACTTCCCAATTCGCATTCAACTCAGGCAGCAGATCGAGGGCTTCGGCATGAATGCTTTGAAGGTGCGTCGCGATGGACGCGCGGGGCGATTCTGCATTCCATAACTCCTCCGTATCGGCCTCCGAAGGTTTCGGTTTGCTGTCCACATTCGATAGCGCTTTGACTGGGACGTCCGGCTCGCAAACCTGGGTTGCCGTCACCTTTTGAATGGGCGCAACAGAGGCACCTGCAACCGCAGTCATTGCATTCGGTGCACGGGAATTGGCCACCGCATCCATGAGACCGCTCTGGACCAAACACTCCTTGATCCGATCGTAGAAATCCTCCCGTCCTTTTTGGACGATGCCGTGGATCCCGGACGCCAATATGGTTTTTCGTTGAGAATCCATTCCATGGGCCGTTACGGCGATAATGACAGGCTTGGGTACCATCTTCGAACACAAGACCTCTTCAGCCACGCGAATGCCGCCAAAGTCTTCAGGCGGTTCTCCATCGCGCATGGGCAGGCTGATATCCAAGAAGATGAGGTCAAAGCGTTGCTCCTTGGTCAGCTCGATTGCCTCTTCGCCGCTCTTGGCAAATAGGCACGGAATGCCGAACTCTCCCAGCTTGCGCTTCATCGAAGCTCGATTATTGAAATTGTCATCGACGACGAGGACTTGGCTCATTGCAGTTGCCTCTGTGAGGTTTGGAGTGTGGATGGAGTTTGACCGCCACCTGGGCCAATCGCCTGGCCAGAAGCCAATCGTTCAATCTCTGCGATGATGGACTTGATGTCTGCGTTCCCCTTCGAAAAGAAGGTCTGAATCATCGGCATCAAGGTCGCACGTTCCGATGCATTCAGCTCCATTGCAGATAACACCAAGATGGGGATATCGCGGGTCTCCGGGTTGCTTCGCAGTTTTTCAATCAAGGCAAATCCGTCCATACGCGGCATGCATAGGTCGACCAAGCAAAGCGATGGCTTCTCGTCCCGAATTCGGTCCAAGGCTTCCTCGCCATCGGCCGCGCTTTTGACAGGGATCCCCCGGTTCTCGATCAGCCGCGTTAAATCCCGGCGGCACCCGGGATCGTCATCGACCACCAACACAAAACCGTCTCGACGCTCCTTCATGATACGATCGATCGTCAGAAACAGCTCGTGGTGATCGAAAGGCTTTCGAAGGAAGCCATCCGCTCCCAGAATCGAAGCTCGGCCGTTATCCGGATGGACCGTCACCATCAATACGGGTACACGACGGAGCATCGGGTCTTCCTTCAGTTGGCTTAGCAACTGAAATCCGTCCATTTCGGGCATTTCAACATCGAGCGTGATCACGTCGGGACGTTGTTCGCGGGCCAGTCGCAGGGCCTCCATCGCGGATGCGGCCTCCTGAATGTCAAACGAACGCATGTCGCTCGCCTGGACCGCTTCGCGGATCGACCGGCGCGCTTCGGGCGAATCATCGACGATCAACAATCTCGGCTTTTGAGCCGGACTCTTCGGGCCATCGGATTGATTCATTGCTGCGGTTGCAAAATCCACCGGCAGCACCAACTCGAAAGAAGTCCCTTTGCCTTCTTCGCTTTCAAACGTAATGTCCCCTCCCATGCTATTGCTTAGCCGCTTGCAAATGTACAGCCCCAATCCCGTCCCATTGCGATTCCCCCGGTTTCGCGTCGTATTCTGGATCTTGAATGCGCGGTTCTTTTGTTCTTCCGACATTCCAGCGCCGGTGTCCGAAATCCGAATCATGAATTGATGGTTTCGCACAGGCATCAAATAGACTTCAATAGCTCCATTCTTAGTGAATTTGCATGCGTTGGAGATCAAGTTGCCGAGTATGCGCTCCAGCTTTCCACGATCGGCAAAGACCGTGCGTTCCATGGTTGAATGCAGAACGAACCGATTGCCTCGATCGGCCGCATCTGCTTGATACATATCGAGCACACCTTGTGCGAGCCCCTGCGGATCAAATTGACTCGGATCGACATGAACATCGCCGGTGAGAAATCGCTGGTAGTCCAGGACATCGTCGATCAAGCAGCGGAGCTTGCGGGCATTGATCAACGCGGTCTTGGCGTCGTCTTGCTGGGTGTGCTGCAGCGGGCTCTTGAGCAAGAAATCCAACCGATCAAAAATCACATGGAGAGATTGCCGCATGTCATGACTAATCATCGCTAAGAAGTTCGTTTTTGCCACGTTTGCTTCTTCGGCGACTTGCTTATCAATGCTGATTTGCGAGTTTTCTTCCTTCAGCGTCAGTTGCAATTGCCATTCATCGCGCAGGCGTTGGTTCTTTTTGACAATGGTCTCGAGCGTCGTGTGCAACTGCCTCGCAATAGCACCGACCTCGTCATGCCTCCCTTGGGGCAATTGATCCAGCAATCGGTGGAGGTCCGAATGATCGGAATTGTTCTCGAGATCCATTTTGTCGATTCGATCCACAATCGAACCGATGTCCTTCAGCGGTTGCGTAATGCGAACTGCCAATAGGGTGGTCAGCAACAACGCGAGCACCGCGCTCCCAAACGCCCAGACTTTGATCGTGGCGATCCCCTCCTGAGCCGAATTCCGTATCTCTTCGAGAGAAACAGCGCGAATCACATAAAGAATCGGTTCGGCATCGGGAGACGCTCCGGGGGGTAGGATTGCGCCGACATCCATGACCAACTGCCCCATCCCAGTCACGCTATCGAAGGTTAGGTTGGAAGCGGGTGATTTGGGCCCCATGACGTCGGCCACCAATGCTTGGACTCGGTTCTGCAGAGCCAGAAGATCTTGCTTCGATCCTGCCCGCAACCAGAACTTGGGCGATTGCCCGCTCTCCAACGAGATTTGACGCAGCGGTTCTCGCGTATGATGCGTTGTGAATTCAATCGATTTCAACCGCTTTTCGAGGCGAGGGACCGAATCGCGCGGCAGCAAAGAACTTTTGCATGTCCAAGGGGTATCTCGCCAAAAGCCATCGGTCTTGCAGTGAATCAATCCAGGCAGTTCCAGGCCAGAATTAGCTCCCTCGGCAATCGAATCGGGATACTGAAAACTGATGTCCGAGGCTTCGTCCGACTTGGCCATCGATCGCCGATACTCACGATATCCTTCCAATGCCAATCTCAACTTGGAGCCCGTTTCAAAACTCAAGAGTTCCATGTTCTCTTGAGGCCTTCCATCGACCGCATCGAACTGCATATCGGAGGGGTTGCCGTAGTGAAACGGCAGGTACGAAAGATCGCCGGAAACCGCATTGAGGACCAACGCATAGGACCGAACATTTTCGAGAATGTTCCGGCGCAGGACATCGGTCATATCGACCTCTGCCAAGTAGAGCATGACTTCCTCGCGTTGACCTGCCGGTTTCGGGGTGCCTCCTTCCGTCGACACATCTGCCTCCACTAGCGTGTTTTGCCTGAGGTCGTCACGGATCAAGACTTGCATCAGCGCGCGAGGGTCGTCAGGTTTCCTATTGTCCCAGTAGATTCCAGACCAAATCGAATGGCTTCTTTCCTCGGTTGGGTTCCTCAAGCTTTCGATGGCCAACTGCTTGAGGATTTCAATCGATATTGCTGGACCAACCCCTTTTCCGTTCTTAGAAGTGGCTGCGTCCTTTAGGGCCGTTTCATCAGAAAATGCGCCGATCCGAACAATCTTCGGATCCCGGGCCAACTTTGTTATGGCCTTCGCATTCGACCTTTCTGGTCCGAGTTCAGAACCCCAATTCAGTTCCTTGGACTGCTCCACCTCCTTGCGCGAACGGCTCATCACCATCGTTACTGCTCGCATGAGCTGCCGCGTAAGCTCAGCCCGAACGTTGGTCGCCTCGTCTCTCAGGTCAACCTTCTCACGGCGCTCGATGTACTGGATGATCGTTTGGTGAGCCCACCAGCCAAGCATCGAAAACATGCTCATGATCAACACGATCAGCATGATTAGCTTGGTCCGGATCCCAATCGGTGGAATGCGCCGACGGACTGCGTGCACTACTCTGAGAAACGTTTGAGATACGCCTGGTAGACTCGGAGTCAAGGATGTCATGGAGGGGTTCCAATCGACGTGAGGATCCGCTGGGCTTGATTGAGATCGATCCAAAAACCGTGGTCTCGAAAAGGATCTCGCAGATCCGATTCATAGATCTATTGGATATAGGCGCTCGGCGCCGAATCGCCTTGCCGCGATCTGCCTGGCTCAGTTCAAACGTCTTCGCTGGAAACGGGCGTAGGGTCCGCGCTCGGGACCCCATCCGTCTTCACGTAGGGATTAGGGGAGGGAAGTGTCCAGTTCGAGCTTGAACCATAACACAGCGAGTCCGATTTGGAAAGAAATTTGCGGCCCAGGGAGGCCGCTGCAATGCACTTCAGACAGCCGAACGGTTGCAATTCGACAGCGTCGTTCCCGCAATCCTTGCGCAATCTGCCCAATCCGTTTGCGGCTTGCTTGGAACCGCACATGCGAGATACCAAGATCGGGCGAGCGCATCGGGCCAGGTCGATGCGATCGGCGTTTTTTGGATCATTTGGTGCGAGCGTTCGCGTCGCCGAAACCCATCGGAATGATCACTGGCGGGCCTTTGCGCATGCCCCCTTGGGTCCAATCGCAACTCCACTCTGGAAACGCAAAGGCAGGGTAAGGATCGGGCGCAATCCACTCGGGAGACTCGTACACCACATCGAACTTGCGATCGAGTCGGGTTCTCCCGAGTCGGAATCGTTTGTAGAGGTGCTGATTGCGAGGATCGATGCGAACGCGGCCTCCCGGCGCATCGAACTCCAATCCGGACTGAATCGCCTTGCGCACCGCGTCGGTTTGTGTCGACCCGGCTTTTTCGACGGCCGCTTTCCACAAATAGACGGCGGTGTAGGCTGCCTCCATCGGGTCGTCCAACACCCGATCGTCGCCGTAGTCAGCTTGAAACGCCTGAACGAATTTGCGGTTGGCCAGCGAGTCCAAGGCTTGAAAGTAACTCCACGCAGAATAGTGCCCAGCCACCGCTTCCGGAGCGATGGAACGCAACTCGTACTCGCCTACGCTCGTCGATACCACCGGCAATCGCTCGGCGTTCCCGCTGAGTTCATGCAAGGTACGAAAGAAGTAAAGATTGCTGTCGCCATTGATGGTGTTCAGGATCAAGTCGGCATCGCTCTTCAGTATCGACGCGACTGCAGACTCGAATTCGGAGTGACCTAGCGGGACGTAGATTTCCTCGACCACCGCGATCGATTTGCTTTCGAGGTACTTGCGCACGATGTAGTTGGCGGTCCTCGGAAACACGTAGTCCGAGCCGATCAACGCAATCCTCTTTTTGCTCCCGCCGGCTTCCGATAAAAACCAATCCAGCGCCGGAAGTATCTGTTGATTGGGGGTCGAACCGGTGTACACCACGTTGGGAGAGCATTCGTTTCCTTCGTACTGCAGCGGATAGAACAGCAGCGCATTCTTTTGCTCAACAATAGGCAGTACCGCTTTGCGATCGGCCGACGTCCAACATCCGAATACAGCTTCCACACCGAATTCCTCAATCATCGCCTTCGCGCGCTTCTTGAAGATCATGGAACGCGACTTTCCATCCTTGACCACCGGTTCGATCGGCCTGCCCAACACCCCTCCTGCCGCATTGATCTCCTCGATGGCTAGGATTTCCGTGTGCCTGAGCGAGGTCTCGGCCAACGCCATCGTCCCGGTCTGCGAATGCAAAACACCGACGCGTATCGGGATCGGTTTGGCCGAGGGATCCAGCGCGCGAACCAAATCCTCCTTCACGGAATCGCAGCCTGCCGCCGAAATCAGCCAGAGCAAGCTCAAGAACAACAAACCGCGAGTCCAAGGCATGGTTCGATTCCAACTCCGGTCGCAACGGTACAAACAGGGCATGACAGTAAAGTGGGGTAGTAGGTGCCGAACAGGCGATTGCACGCGATTTCGCGCAATTGCAAACAAGGGGGGCCACGGCCGTTCTTTCGGCGCGATCACTCTTCCATCAATTGGGTGTAGATGTCGTGGAACGGTTTCGAGGAGATGCTCACTTCTCCTCGAAAGGGATTGTCGAGCGACGCGATCAAGAAAATCATCATCCCCATGAACGCCGCCAAGAAGCCACCTAAAAAGAAGTGACTGACCAATCGCATCTCAAAGAGCCATATGAGCGAGATGTTCATAACCGCTCCGATGATCACCACCATCCACATGATGGAAGGAATCGAAGTGGTCACTGCGAACAATCGCAATCGCCTCGCCTCCAAATAAACGTTCAGTTGGCGCAAACACTCGGCGTGCATGATCTCTTCCCCCGGTGTCTTGGGTTCGAACTGCATCAACCGCTCGTGAAACGCCACCATACGGTAATTGCCTTCTTCGGGGATGATTCCCTTCTGTTGCATAGGCCATGCGTACTTGATCACAAACTGCGTGTAATCTCGCAAGATCCACTGCAGAGCTTGCCGATGGGGCTCCGGATACGCCGATACGTCTCGCGCCAGGGCTGAGAGGGATGAGGCCTCTTTGGAGACGACGGTTTCGACGCCGGAAAAATTCTGATACGCCGCCACCGCCAGCAGTCCGAGCAGCAGGCCGTAGAACACACCAAAACACGACAACATGTACCCGACCAGATCATTGAGATCGGCGCGTCGCTTGAGAAACGCTCTCAGGATAGGGCGGACAAAAATCGCACCCACCCAACTGAACAGGACGAATGTCCCCGTAAAGAGCAAGGCTAACGTCGCCGGAGGGACGTCGTAAATCCAATAAAACACGTTGAACTCCTAGCACCAGAACCGCTCGTCGCAGGGGGACTTTCCATCGGATTCGCATCGGGTGTCGAGCGAAAAAATCACTGCAACGCACGCGGTGAGACCCTGGAGGATTATGATCGCCAAGCGTACGCTTTGCTAGGAGTTGCAAAGGCCTGGCGCCAATTACACCGGATGGATGCTCGGAGGAAGATCGACCGGCCGACCAATTTCCAAGGCATCCTGTTCCAGTTTCGCCAGCAATTCATCATCCAGTGCATGCTCGGTGTAATCAGCGCTGCGATCGATTGCATCCGGGCTCAACTCGGCCCAACGAGCAAAGTACAGCTCCAAAAGTCGGTGGCGTTGCGTGGCTCGCACGCTCTGTCGAATGCCGCTGGCGGTCAATACCACGCGCCGCTCTCCGTGCGATGCACTCTGCGGCAACACCCAACCCGATCGCACCAACCTGCGCAACACGGAACGAACTCGACGCTCCCCCCACGCTTGGATCCTCGGCAGCTCCGACAGCGAAATCGGTGCCGAACGCACCGCCCCATGCTTCTCAGGCGGCACGTTGGCTCGATCGAGATACTCGTACATGGCTCGCAACGCATGCTCATCCTCGGCTTGGCATCGCAGTCGATGCAAGCGAATCGCCCGCCATAGAAACCCATGCTTCGAACCAAACACCATGCTCAATGCGAACAGCGACGCCGCGAACAACACCATCGCTGCGCCCGATGGCACGCGATCGATCACAAAACTGCTGAGCGCACCGAGCACGCCGGCTGCCGTCCCAACGCTCGCGCTGAGGATCAAATTCGCCGGCAAACGGTCCGACCAAAATCGAGCCGAGGCCGGCGGGATGACCACCATGGCGATGATCAGCAGCACCCCCACAATGCTGGTACCGATGATGACGACGATCAAGATGCATGCGAGCAAGATCAAATCCATCGCCACCGTTGGCCAACCCTGCGACGCCGCGAACGCGGAATGGAAACAAAGCAGTTGCAGCTCTTTTCGCAATAGCAACAGCGTCAGAGCCACACAACCGCATGCCAGAGCCAACAACCAATTGTCATTGGCCATGATGCCCGCTGTGTTGCCGTAGATGAAGCCTTCGATGCCAGCCGCATTCCCTTCGCCCGTCTGTTGCACCAAACTCAACAGCGCCATGCCAACTCCGAAAAAGACACTCAACACAATCCCCAGGGCCGCATCATCTTTGAGCAAGGTCCACCTGCGGAGCCCCAGGACCGTCAGCGCTCCCACCACCCCCGATACCGCAGCACCGCCCAACAGCCATGCCGTATCGCGACCGTTGCCCCCCATGGCCAAACTCGCAAAGAATCCCAGCGCAATCCCCGGAAGCGATGCATGGCAAATCGCATCGCCAATCAGCGATCGCTTGCGCAAAAGAAGATACACCCCCACCAGCCCGCAAACCGCTCCCAGCATGGCGGAGCCGATGATCACCAAACGCGTGTTGTAGTCCATGCTCGAATCCACTCTCCCGAAATCGCCGCTCGAGGACGGTCACTCAACCAACGTAAATCCATGCGACCGATGGTATGCCTTGCGATCTGCGCTCAGCCAGCGATGCGCCAAGCCCCCGGCTCATCGACACGGCTCATCGACACGGCTATCGCCCCGGGCGCACGATCGCCCTTGCCACAGTGTAGCCTAGGATACATTCGCGGAGAACGCGCCGCGCCCAGTCGATCCGTTGATCGCTGCAAGGAACACGTCGGTTAGTAGCGAAACTCAATCCCGCAACTTGCGGATTGCAACAAGAAGCCGGCATTGGTCGTCATGCCGAAAGAAGGCTGGCTCGATAGGCTGTGTGTCGGTTGATTCTCGGCGGTTGCCAGCCCGCCCAGATACGTCCAATCGTATCCACCGAACGCGCTGCATGCGGAATTGAACTGGTAGCGAGCTTTCGCGGCGATTCCGAGCTTGAACGCAAGATGCCAATCCTCGTCCGTGACGTTCAACGCTAATCCATTGCCGGAATTGGCGGTCCAATTCGCATCGGCAAAGTTCGCGTACAAGCCGCAGGCGCCTTGTCCACCCAACGAGAACCGCTGGCTGAACGGACGCCACAACTC